>DASUCN010000146.1:0-2837 GCA_036276015.1 Gaiellaceae bacterium
TCGTCCGGGTTGAAGCAGATGCCGTTCGGCATCTCGAACTCGTCGCGGCCGACGATGAGCTCGGGATCTCCACCGCCCGGGGCGATCCGGTACACGCCCTGGAACCCGAGCCGGCGCTTGCGCGGCTGGCCGAACCCGGGCATGCGGCCGTACCACGGGTCGGAGAAGTAGATCGCCCCCGAGGAGTGGACGCAGACGTCGTTCGGGCTGTTCAGCTCCTCGCCCTCGAACTCGTTGGCGACGATCTCCCGCGTCCCGTCCGGCGACTCCCGGATGAGCGAGCTCGTCACGTGCTCGCAGACGAGCAGGTTCAGATCCGCGTCGTAGGTCATGCCGTTGCACTTGTTCGAGAAGTTCCTCACCTCGACGACGCTGCCGTCGGCAGGCGTGTACTTGCGGCGCACGTCGCCGGGCATGTCGGAGAAGAGGAGGTAGTGATCCTTCGGATGCCAGATCGGCCCCTCCGTGAACGTGAAGCCGGTCGCCACGCGCTCGACCCTGGACCCTTGTTCGACGAGCTCGTAGATCGCGTCCGACTTCGCCTCGATCCCGAGGCCTGCTTCGGTGCTCGTCACCGTGCCCCCTTTCGTGGCGGAATGGTGAGGCGACTCTAATACGTCGTTCGCCGCGAACGTGCGGCTGACGTCGGTCCGGCTCAGGGAAACCGCACGAGCACGCGGCACGCCGGGTCGCCCCGATGCATGCACTCCGGCTCCTCGACTTCGAGCGACTCTCCGTAGACACGTCCCGTGCCCTCGACGAGACCGCGCAGCATCGCGCAGATGCGGCGCGGCGAGGTGTAGACGATCTCGAGGCCGTCCTCCCCGTGGTCGATCACCTCGAGCTGGGGCGGCCGTGCGTCCGGCAGCGCGACGCGAACCGTGTCGTGGATCGGGGTCTCGACGGTCAGCAGGAACGCGCGCGCGTTCGGCGAGAGCTTGTACAGCACCGAGTACAGGCGGGCGAAGGTCGTCGCCGCCGTGAAGACGCCGAACTCGAACAGGACCTCCTCCGGCGGGAGCCCCGTCCGCTCGCACGCGCGCTCGAACAGCGCGAGGAACTGCTCGTCCGGGTACGCCTCGCTCAGCGTGTACTGGGGCTCGCCGGCCATGACCGCGTGCGTGACGTCGGTGCCGTGCTCGGTCAGGAGGTAGTCGCGGAAGGAGGCGAAGATGAGGCCGTGCACGCCGGGGCATCGTAGGTCAGCCGCCGCGCGGCGCGCTCAGCGCATGAGCACGCCGCCGTTGACGTCGAGCGTCGCGCCGGTGATGTAGCCGGCGTCGTCGGAGACGAGGAACGCGACGAGGGCCGCCACCTCCTCCGGGCGCCCCAGTCGGCCCACCGGAATGCGGGGCAGCTTCTCCTCGAGACGGGGGCCGAGGATCTCCCGCGCGAGCGGGCCGTCGATCGCCGCCGGCGCGACGGCGTTCACGGTGACGCCGTAGGGCGCAAGCTCGGTCGCCGCGCGCCTCGTGACCGCGACCACTCCCGCCTTCGAGGCGGCATAGTGCGGGCCGGACCCGCCGCTCGCCGCGTACGCGGCGTCGCTGGCGAGATTCACGATCCGGCCCGCCCCGCGCTCACGCAGCACGGCGCCGACCGTGCGACAGCCGAGATACGTGCCGCGCAGGTTCGTCGCGAGCACGTCGTCCCACTCCTCGACGTCGACCTCCCAGAACGAGCGGAACTCCGTGCGCGCCGCATTGTTGACGAGCGCATAGGGGGTCTCGTCCAGCCCGGCGAGCAGACGCTCCCAGGAGGAGACCTCGCGCACGTCGTGCTCGACCGCCACCGCTCCGGCGCCGAGCTCCGCGGCGAGCAGGCTCGCGTCCGTGACGTCCGCCAGCACGACGCGGTACCCGTCGGCGTGGAGGCGGCGCGCGATCGCCTCGCCGATCCCACGGGCGGCGCCCGTGACGATCGCCGTCCTCACGATTCCCGGCGCGTCATCGAGACAGAGGCCCGGCCAGGATCGACCTGTGGGGCTCTCGCAACACTTTCGTGCACATCGAACCGTTCACCTGACGCAGACTCGTCCGAGCGCTTGACACGCAGATGCGAGCGCTTGGACCATGAGCATCGGCAAGGACATGCGGAGGCTCGTCGCGGAGGCGGAACGCCAAGGATGGCGTATCGTCGATCGAGGCCAACGCTGGCTGTGCTAGAGCCCCGACGGAGAGACGATCGTGACCATCCACAAGACGCCAAGCGATCGCCGAGCGCTCCTGAACGCGCGGGCAGAGCTCCGGAGGGGCGGCTTCGATGGCTGAGTACCAGGTGGAGATCGTGTTCAACCTCGGCGAGAGGGATCGCGATGTCGACCTGCTCGAGCGTTTCGGTGCGGCACTCGAGGAGATCGCGTCGGAGACGGGCCCCGTGGCAGCCATCCGCGGCGACCGGTACTCGGCGACGATGATCGTCGCAGGCGAAACGCTGACCGCGGCCGGAACGCGCGCGGCCTCGATCATCGTCGAAGCGCTCAACACTGCCCTGGGAGCAACAGGCGACGAGCTCGACGCACGTGCGTTCGAGACGCTGCTCGAGCGCGTCCACGTCGACTCGGCGGCTTTGACCACTGCCTGAGGCCGCTGCCCCGTTCTCGGGCAGCGGGCCGTCCTCGTCACTCGACCTCGGCGTGGATGCGCTTCTTCGCGTCCTTCAGGAATCCGCCCGCGCGCTGCGCGCGCACGGCGAGGATCTCCGCGAGGATCGAGAGCGCCGTCTCCTCCTGGGTGTCAGCCCCGATGTCGAGCCCGCACGGTCCCATGATCCGCTGGAGCTCGTCCTCCGCCACGCCGGCCTCGAGCAGCCGCTCGCGCCGGCGCTCCTGGTTGCGG
>DASUCN010000147.1:0-8493 GCA_036276015.1 Gaiellaceae bacterium
CGTCGAGATCTTCGCGGCACTGCGGGCCAGCGACGTGGGAGCCGACGAGCTGCCGATCGACCCGGTCTGCCGGATGGCCGTCGATCCCGACCGCGCAGCCGGGCGGCTCACCTTCGAGGGCACGGTGTACTACTTCTGCTCGTTGCCGTGTGCGGGTCACTTCGCGAGCTATCCCGAGCGCTTTGTATCGGCGACGCGCCAGTAACCGAGCAAGGCTCTCGATCCCCGAGATCGCAGGTTCGAACCCCGGCGCGAGCTCCCGGGCGCTCGTCACGCCCGGGAGCATCCGCCCGTCTCAGGACTGCGTCAGGTGCAGGTCGAGGACGAAGGCCTTGCGCTTGGGATCCCAGCCGTTCGTCGCGTAGCCGGTCGCACCGACGTAGGCGCCGGCGCCGCCGGTGATCGCGTAGGTGTTGACCTCACCCTTGTCCGAGAGCGGCCAGTTCAGGCCCGTCGCGGTGATGATCCCCCGCTTGGTGCCCTTGCCTGCCGCCAGGGTCAGGATCATGTTGCAGGGCCAACCGACGCCGCGGACGACCGTGCACCAGCAGCGCGCGCGGCCGACCGGCTTGCCGGAGACGTCCGCCAGTTTGACGTTGGTCGCCACGATCGAACCGGCCTCCGCGCTGTCGAGAGGGAACGACTCGCAGGCACCGCCGTCGCAGCCCTGGCTCACGAGCGTCGTGGCACCCTGCTGTGCAGCGCTCGACGCGCCGCCGTAGGAGCCGGCCGCCAGCACCCCTGCGATTCCGAGCGCCGTCGCGACTCCGATCGCCGCGATCCAGGCTCTCGTCATGTTGCACCTCCTCGGTCATGCGCCTCCGGCGGGGGCGCGCGACCGGAGAGTCCTCCGATCCGCTCGCAACGACCCTGCACCGCGCTCAACGAGTTCACCCTCCGGAGGCATATCCGCGTTGTCGTGCCCCGCATAGGACGTGAGCGGGAGAGAGAGTCGCGAAGGAGGTGGGCGGCAGGCAGACGCAACGCACGGTTGACAGCAGTGGCCGCAACTGTGGCGGCGGCCGAGTTCGCTCGGCTAAGGGGGAGTATCTCCATGAAAGCTCGAACGGCCAGTGCCAGGCCATGGCGCCTGTGCGCGGTCCTGGTCGGCGCTCTCGCGCTGACCGCAGTGCCGGCATTCGCCGGCTCGGCCTCGACGACATTGCCGAACGGGGCCCAGCTCTCGGTATCCATCGACAGTCCGGCCGCCGGCACGGAGTACCTCGCTGACGGAGCGCCCGTAGGCGTCCCCGTGAGCGGTACGGCTTCGATCGGCGTCGGGCCACCGCAGGCGACGATCGTCTACGTGTTCGACGCATCGGGCTCGACCGGGGCATCCGGCGGCGCGTGCGGGACGATCCTGGCGTGCGAGAAGACGTTCTTCACGGGGCTCAACACCGCGGCGGCGGGTAGCGGGTCGGTCAACCAGATCGGCCTCGCCGTCTTCGGCGCCGACTCCGTGCAGGCAGACATGACACCGGCGGCCGGAGACGCTTCGCTCGGTGCGCCGGCCGACGGCAACACGGCCATCAACTCGATCGTCCTCACCAACAGCGGCTTCAACTACGAGGTGGGGCAGTACACCATCAAGAGTGGCAACGCGAACGGCACGAACTACGTTGCGGCGCTGAACCAGGCGCTCGCCATCCTCGGCGCGAGCACGGATCCGAAGAAGTTCCTCGTGTTCGCGTCCGACGGGCTCTCGAACCAGGGAACGCTCGCCGCGTTCAACACTGCCGTGGCGACGCTCGCCGGCACCGGAACGGTCGCGAACTCCATTGCGATCGGTGCCTCCGCGTCGTGTACTGGTGGCTCGGCGGGCCAGCTCCAGGACGTCGCGGTCAACGGCGGCCAGTGCTACGCCGTTCCGGATCCGAACGACCTGCCGGATCTCATCCCGAACCTCGTCGGTTCGACACTGACGAAGGTCGAGCTCACGGTCGACGGTGGGACTCCGACCGTGCTCACGACGGTCCCCGCGACTCCCGTCGCCGGTCCGGCATCAGTGACATGGTCTACGACGACGCCCGGGCTTTCGCCCGGAAGTCACCAGCTCTGCGCGACCGCGTTCGGCACCGATGTGACGGGCGGAAGCGCGAGTGTCCAGACATGCGTGACGGTCGAGGTGTTCGACCTCGTCCTCACACCGGCGTCTGCGACGAACGAGCTCGGCTCGGACAGCACGCACACGGTCACGGCGACGCTCAACGGGCCTGCGGGAGCAGTTGGCGGGTACCTCGTGAGCTTCGCAGTCGGCGGGCAGAACGCCGGGGCAGCCGGGGTCTGCAGCCCGGTGGCCTGCACGACGGACGCCGCCGGGCAGGTGACGTTCACGTACTCGGTTCCCGTCGCTCCCAGCAGCATCGGGGTGGACACGATCAGCGCGAGCGTGACTCTCGCCAACCCGACAGGGGCGACGGACACCGAGCAGGTGACGAAGCAGTGGCGTGACACGACGCCACCGGTGGCTTCCTGCAGGCCGACGACGAATCCGTCGGGCAAGAACGTCCCGCCGGCGGGCAACAACCCGTCGAGCGGTCAGAACCCGGACGGGTTCTACGTGCTCTTCGCGACCGACGACGTCGACCCGACTCCGGCGATCACCGTAACGGACACGGGGTCGAGCTTCGTGGCCGGGCCATATGCGAGCGGGACGAAGATCAAGCTGACCCAGGCACCCGGCGCGACGCCGAATGCCAAGCCTGGGCCCGGCGACATCGACTGGCACATCACGCTGAAGGGCGACGCGGTCGTCATCGTGACCGACGACTCGGGCAACAGCGTGCGCCTGACCTGCAACGTCCCACCGCCGCCGAAGTAGCGAAGCGCGGCAGCTGCGGATCGAGAGGGCCCGCCGGAGGGGGCGGGCCCTCTCGCCGTCACCAGCCGGGGGGCGAGACGACGTAGACGGCGACGCCGAGGCCGGGCAGCCGATCGGTCACGAGGTCGCCGAGCGGCTTCACGGTGCGACCGTCACGGAAGACGCGGAGCGCGCGCCCTCCGAGGCCGGGAACCGAGAACGAGACGGAAGCCTGCGACGTGGAGGTGTTCACGGCCACGATGTAGGTCGCACCGTTGTAGCGCCGGGCGCCCACCCGGACGGGGCTCTCGGCCGACCAGTTCGCCTTGGCGACAGGCGCGAGGAGGGCGGGCGCCAGCGCGAGGATCTCGCGATTCGTGAGCCGTACCTCGTTCCGGATGTTCTCCTGCCACCAGTCGGGGAAGTACCCGATGCCGCGGGCCCCGCCTGCGACGGCGAGCCAGGTCTCCGCTCGCACGACCTCGGGTGTCGGGTCCTCGTTGTCGCGGCAGTGCTCCATCGGGCCTGCCTCGATCCACTGGAAGGTCGGCTTTCCGCGGGTGAGCGCGATGAGCTCTCGCTGCATCCAGTAGACGTTGTCGATCTGCGCGAGCGAGCAGCGCACCTCGACCGGGTACGTGTCGAAGCCGATCACGTCGGCGCTGTCGAAGAACGCGGGGTAGATCTCCTTCCCGTTCGGGGGAGGCGCAGCCCGCACCGAGAAGTGGTCGGTGAGGGTGAGGAAGGTGACGCGCCCTGCACCCTTCGGCTGCGGGAGGCTCTTCGCGTTCCCGACGGAGACGTCCGCCTCGTCCTGGAGGTGCCAGCCGACCTTGCCCGGTCCCGAGATGCCCGGCGTCTTCGCGTCGACCGTGGACATCGCGCGGCCGGCGAGGCGGTCGAACTGCTCGTCCGGGCCTGCGCAGCTCACGCCGAGGAAGAGGTTGATGCCGGCGGCGAGCGACGTCGGGTAGTACGTCGGGCACTGACGCCAGACCATGCGCGGGAAGACCGCGTTGCCGTTCACGCGGAGCGGCGAGGAGCTCTCGACGACGGGGGTGCCGGGTGGGAGGCTGCCGCCGCCGGCGGGGGGCGCAGGTGGCGACGGTGTCACTCCGGGCGGGAGCGATGGCGGGAGCACGAACGGCGAGCCTCCTCCCGATCCGGCGCTCGAGCTCGAGCTCGAGAGGGCGGGATCGGCGGCGGCGGTCACGGCGGTTGCTGCGGTCGCGTGTGGCCAGGGGTCGGTGCGGAACGAGCCGCGCGCCTCGGCTCGCATGCCGTTCCGCCAGCGGGTGAGGACGCGGAAGCGGTACGTCGTGGCCGGCTCGAGGCCGGCGAGCGTCGTCCGACCCGTGAGGGCGGAGTGCGCGACCGCGGTCGGAGACCAGATGCCGTAGCGCTCGTCCACCCCGACCTCGAGGATGATCCGGCCGGCTTCGGGAACGCGCCACTTCACGACCGCCGAGAAGGGGTACGTCTCGACGCCGACGATGTCCGGGGCCGCGGTGCGCGTCGCGTTCGCGCCGCCCGACGCGAGCGCGGCGACCGCGCTCGAGCAGACGAGGACGAGGGCAGCCGAACGCCGCAGCATGTGATGAACGTCGGCATGGCCGAAGCGCGCACGCGTCCCTCGAACGAGGGACGCGTGCGCGCGGGACGTAGCAGGGGTCAGACCCGTAGGGTCTGACCCCTGCATCGGCCGCTTCGGCCACGTCCGTCGCGGGGCGGATCTCCCGTGTGGCCTCAGTCGGCGCGCTGGGGTCTGACCCCGGGCCTGGCCGTTTCGGACACTGCGCGCCGCGCTTCGATCTCGTACGGATTCGAGCGGTAGCGCGTCGTCACGTGCTTCCAGGCCATGTGCAGGGCGCGATGCTGGACCTGCCAGATGTGGCAGAGCTCGTGCGTCACGAGGTCGTCCGACGCGTCCGCGTGCTTCAGGAGGATGGTTCGCCAGAGCGCGTACCCGTGGTACCGGTGAAAGCCCGGGATTGCGAAGAACCACGGCGCCACGAGGATGCGTACGCGCTCGATCCGCACCGGCTCCGGGTAGTAGTCGAGGGTGTCGAGGCGGGCCTTCGCGCGGAGGAGGGCACCGCGCAGCTCGGTATCAGCCACTCAGCGCCGGTGTGAGCACCATCACCGGGCTGCCGTCCTGCGCCTGCAGGTAGCTGTACTCGTAGAGGCGTGAGCGCGTCGTCCGGTCGATGATCCGCTGCTCGTCGGGAAGAATCTCGCCGACGCCTGGAGCCAGCGGCGCTGTGAACGTCTGATCGAGCGGCTGGTCGAGGGCGGCCTGCACGTCGCCTCGCTCGAGGAAGACGGCCGTCGCCACCTGTCCATCTGCGCGGGGTGGCAAGAGCACGAGCGTCGAGTCGATTCCGTCGAGGTAGCGGAACGAGTACAGCGCAAGCTCGAGCGCCTCGCGCCGCAGCAGCTGGCCCCGCTCGGTGGACGCCTTCCCCTCGGCGATCGAGCAGGCGTTGCCGAGGCCGCACAGCGTGTACATGACCGTGTTCGCGGCGTTGAGGGTGTCGATGTCGTCGGCTTCGGCGCGTCCGGCCGTCGTATCGGGACGGACGGCGAGGGCGCGCACCTGGAACGTCGATCCGTCGGGCCCGGTCACCGTCGGCGGGCCGGCATAGGTGATCGCCACGAGCGGCTTGCCGCTCGGCAGGCGGTACTGGTCACCCACGTGATCGGCGATCTGGGCCGAACGACGCTCCGTGCTCCCGGTCGGCTGCCACGCCGACCATGCAGGAGCAGGTGCAGGGCTGCCGCGGCCCACGAGGACGAGCAACGCGCCGACCCCTGCTCCGGCGATGACCGCGAGCATGACGAAGAGCGCCGAGAAGCGCTTCCGATACGCGAGCCGGCGTGCCCGGTCGGCGCGCGACTCCTGTCGCGTCACGACGGCCGTGCCCACGGCGTTCGTCGGCACAGGCTTGGCATCTGCAGCGGCCTTGTCCATCACATCGTCGGCCACGAGCTCTCCTCCGAGAGGTCGACGTCCGGGATCGTGATCTTCGCCTCGTCGAGCAGGTTGAGCAACTCGTCGCCGAAGAGCTCGCGCCGTGCTGAGAGCACGTCGGCGATGTGCTCGACGGCGTCGCGGTTGTGCACGACGAGGTTGTAGGCGGCGACGTACGCCTGGCCGACGAGCTGCCCGACGATCGCACGCTTGTCGCGATCGGAGAGCACGGTGCCGATCGGGTTCTCCGAGAACGGGCCACCGCCGCCGGTGCGGTTGACGATCTGCAGGCCGATCTTCTCGAAGCGCTTGAGGATCCGCTCGCGCGCCTCCTCCTCGGTCTCGTCCTTGCGCGGCGTCACCGCGAACGGCTCCGGCCCCATCGCGGACGCGCCCACCATGTACGCGGCTTGTGCGGTCACGCTCATGACGTCACCGCCGACGCCGTTCGAGTTCTCGCCGTAGAACACGCGCTCAGCGGCCATCGCGCCGAGCGCCCAGACGAGCCGCGCGAACTCCTCCGAGCGGAAGCGGCTGAACCGCTCCTCCTTCTCGAGTGCTTGGTGGTGACCGAGCGCACCACCGCGCATCCGGATGGAGAGCCGCGTTGACTCCGCGCCCTTCAGGTAGGCGTGGCCGGCGGCGGCATGGCCAGCCTCGTGAATTGCGACGGCGCGGCTCTCCTCCGGGATGTACTCGATGCCGACTGCGGTTCCGGCCTCGAGAGTGGTCATGGCCTCGACCAGGTCGTCCCAGGTCAGGGCCTCGCGGTTCGAGTGATGAGCGATCGTGAGGGCCATCGACGTGACCTGCTCGAGCATCGCCGGCGCGTAGCCGTTCGTCACCCGTGCGATCTCCTCGCGCTTGTGCGCCTGGTCGAGCTCCGCGTCGTGCGCGACCTTGCCCAGGTAGAGGTCGAGGACGTCGAGGCGATCCTGCTTCGTGGGCGTACGGAACCAGACGTGGCGACCCATGCGGCCCGGCCGTGTCAGAGCGGGGTCGAGCCGGTCGACCGGTACGTTCGTGGCGCCGATGAAGTAGATCTGCTCCCGACGCGGCTTCGCGGCAGGGATGCGAAGCGAGCGCTTCCCGATTCGCCGCGGGACGACGTAGATCCCGTCGAGGAAGGTGTTCGTCTTGTTCGTGAATAGCTTCTTGAAGAACGGCGGGTTGTCGATTCCGTCCATGACGACGAGGAGCTGATTCAGAGCGAGCGACCCGCCGCCCATCCCTCCCGGGAACATGAAGTTGACGACGCCGTTGAGCCGACTAACGACGGGTCCGGGGCCAGGTGCCTGTGGTGCGCGCTCGGCGAAGAGGCGCTCGCGCCACTGGCGGTTTTCGAGAATGAGGTCCCCCGAGGGATTGAGCGCGCCGAACGGGCCGTAGAACAGCAGGTCGTGGACGTCGAGCGGCCGCGAGCTGCCGCCGAAGCCGCCGGCGCCGGGATTGAGCGCCTGTCGGCGCATCCCGACCGCATCGATCTCGTCGATGAAGACGATGCACTGGCCGCCCCACTTGCGCGCGAGCCGCTTCGCGCGACGCGCGAGGATGCGGACGACGATCGCGTCGATGCCGATGAACGTCGCGGCGAAGCCGGAGCCAGGGATGGAGATGAACGGCGAGTTGAATCCCGTTGCGAGTGCCTTCGCGAGCATCGTCTTCCCGGTGCCGGGGGCGCCGAGGAAGAGAAGACCCCGCTCGCGCTTGCCGCCTGCGCGCTCGAATGCCTCACCCGACTGCCAGATCGAGACGACCCTACGCACTTCCTCCTTCGCCTCGGCCTGCCCGCGGACGTCGGCGAGCTTCACCCCCCATTCGGCGTCTCCGGGCTCGAAGGCCTGGATCTGCGACAGGTTCATGAGCAGGAGCGGGCCGAAGAGGATGACGAAGTTGAAGATCATGTAGAAGGGGAAGATCACGAGGAGCGGCAGGATCCCGACGAGGTAGCCCGCTCCGCCGATGAGGTAGAAGAAGACGCCGACGACCACCGCGGCGATGAGCACCTTCAGCCAGAAGCGCCAGAACCACACGCGGCGGCGCGCGACGACGTCTTCCTCGCGGAGCTGCTGGCTCTCGAGGCCGAACAGGCTCGGGCGGGGGATGAGCCGGTGGAAGAGCAGGTCGGAGACGCCGCGAAACGCGATGACGACGCCGAGCGCGGCCAGGATCGACCAGAGCCACGACCAGCCCTGGGTCTGGTTGAACCAGACGACGAGCGCCGGAGCGGTGATGAGCGCGACCGCGGTGGCGGCGCGCGTGAGTCGGCGCCACTGAGTGGCCAGCTCGTTCGCGAGCTCGGCCTCCTGGAAACCCCCCACGGGCTGCGCTTCGGTCGCCACCGTCGAAGTGTAGGGACGCCTTCTCGGGCTGAAGGTTGGCAGCTGGGTGCGTCCGAGCACAGGGCCGCGCAGCCGAAGGCCCGCGACGGGAGCGGTACCTGCGTTGGGTACGTGGCCCGCTCCCATCGCTGCCATGTACATGGCTGAGAGCAGTGTAGGGACGCCTCTTCGGGCCGAAGGTTGGCGGCGGCTGCTAGCGTCGCGGCCGTGTCGACCGCGGTCATGACGACGAGTGAGGGGACGATCGAGCTCGAGCTGTTCGACGAGGACGCGCCGAAGACGGTCGCGAACTTCACGAAGCTCGCCGGCGAGGGCTACTACGACGGCCTCGTCTTCCACCGCGTCATCCCGGACTTCATGATCCAGGCCGGTTGTCCGCG
>DASUCN010000148.1:0-13994 GCA_036276015.1 Gaiellaceae bacterium
GATCTGCTTGTTCGACCTCCCCGAGGCGACGAGACGGAGCACGTCGAGCTCGCGAGGACTCAAACCGTGCGACGAGCGGGACTCGCGCCCGAGGAGGGCGTCGACGCGCTCGACATCAGGCTGAGCCTCCAGCTGCCCAAAGACCGCTCGAGCGGCTTCGAGCTCGAGTGCTGCCGTGTCGTCGTCGCCGAGCGCTCGGCACGCCAGCCCGACGATCTCGCGCGTTCGTGCCACCTCGTACGGCGCCTCGAGCTGCTGCCAGACCTCTGCGGCGCGACGCAGCGCGGCCAGAGAGGCAGGCGCGTCACCCTGGGCGTGCAGGACGGCGCCACGCGAGAACGCGACCATGCCGGTGAGCATCGCGCTGTCGTAGCGCTGGGCCAACTGCTCGAGCTCGACAGAAGCGCGAGCGGCCGCCTGGAGATCGCCGGCCGCGAGCATGATCTCGACGTACGCAGAGAGGAGTCCCACACGCTCGAGCGGCTCGGTGGTCTCGTCGACGACACGTCGGATGGTGGACACCGCAGCCTCGACGTTCCCTTGCGCGAGCCGTAGCTGCGCGAGTCCCGGCTGAGGCTCCCAGCCGTAGCGACTCGCCTCACGATAGGTCGCCTCGGCACGCTCGAAGTCCCCTAGGAGCCGCTGCAGCTCGGCCTCGCGGTACAGCGCCAGACCGACACGCCCTTCGTTTCTCGTGTCGATGAAGCGCTGCCTCGCCTTGCGCGCCTCCACGAGCGCGTCCGCCCAGTCGCCGTTGAGCTGCAGTATCTCCGCGCGGTGGACGAGGCAGCGGCCCGTGAATGCCAGCAGATCCGGCTGCCCCTCGCACCATCGCGTCAGGGCCGCGGTCCACTCTCGTGCACGCCCTACCTCGTACACCTCCTGACAGGCGAGGATCACGCCGCAGTAGACGATGCCCGTCGCGATCGGTGAGAGCTCTCGAGCCGTGGCCGCAACCATCGCCTCGTCGAGGAGCGCGAGCCCTTCCTGCACGCGCCCAGCCTTGATCAGCATGGCTCCCTGCGCGTGGGTCGCCAGCGCGAGGCCGTCCGCGTCGCCGAACCGCTCGGCGATGCCGGCGGCCTCGGCGGCAACAGCGGCTCCCGACTCGAAGTCGCCAGTGGCCTCGTGCTGGAAGACACGGGGCATGAGGAGGTAGCCCCGCTCGACACAGTCGCGCGGCTCGCGTTCGAGCAGGCGCTGTGCGCGCCCGATCCAGCCGCCCCCTGGGCCCACTTCCCCGCGCAGGAAGAGGGTCAGGCCGATCCAGACGGCGTTGCGAATCGCCGCCGGCGTCTCACCCGTGTCCAGGTGAGCGTGGTGTGCGCGCTCCAGGAGGCGGACATACTCGTCGTCTCGGCCGAGCATGAAGGCCGTCGTTGCGAGCAGCTCGAGATCGTCCGTGCCGAGCGGCTCTGCCTCGTCGGCCGTCGCGAGGTGGTCATGTGCCTCACTCCAGGCGCTACGCACGTACGCCTCCCGGCCGCGCTCGACATCGGTCGTCGACACGGCCAGAACGCTAACGCTGCCGGAATGGGCCGTCTACACGCGGAGGTAGCGGCGGAGCGTCAAACCGGAGCCGAGCGCACCGATCGCGAGGCCACCTGCGACGAGGATCACGGCCGTCCACGCGAAGGCCATCGCCCGCACGTCCGCGTCGTCCTGGATGTGGCCGAGGATCTGCGGAATCGCGATCTCGCGACTCACGAAGAGAAGCACGACCGCTGCCACCGAGCCGATGAGGCCGGTCAGCAGTCCTTCGAGCATGAACGGGCCGCGCACGTACCAGTTCGAGGCGCCGACGAGCTTCATCACCTCGATCTCGCGCCGCCGCGCGTGCACCGACAGGCGGATCGTGTTCGCGATGAGGATCGTCGACGCGGCCAGGAGCACGATGACCGCGATGAGGAAGACGATCTGGATCGCGCGCGCGATCGCGAGGATGCGCTGCGAGACCTCCTTGCCGTAGCGCACCTGATCGACGGCCGCGAGCTTCGCCTTCTGGACGCCGACCGCGATCCCCTCCGTGTCCTCCCCCCTGATCGGGACGACGTCGAACGACGCCGGGAGCGGGTTCGAGGCGAGATTTGCGGTGAGCTCGGGGTTGCGCTTGCGCATGATCTCGAGCGCCTGCACCTTCGAGATGAACGTGATGCCGCCGGGCTTCACCCTTTCGTCGGACTCGAGGTGGATGCGGAGCGCGTTGATCTCCTTCGTCGACGCGGCGTCGGCGATGAAGACGTGCACCGCGAGCTCGCGCTTCTTGTCGTCCGACCACGAGACGAGCCACGTCCCGAGCCCGATGAAGACACCGATGAGGAACATCCCGATGAGGACCGAGATCGCCGAGGCGACGGTCGTGGAGACGTTCGCGCCGATCGAGCGCAGCGCTTCGGCAAAGAGGACGCGAAAGCGGTTCACCTCACTCCTCCGAATACCCGCCGCGCCGCTCGTCGCGGATGAGCTTTCCGTTCTCGAGCGCGATGACCCGCTTGCGCATCTTGTCGACCATCTCGCGATCGTGCGTGACCATGAGGATGGTCGTTCCGGTGCGGTTGATCCGGTACAGGAGCTGCATGATCCCGACGGAGGTGTCGGGGTCGAGGTTCCCGGTCGGCTCGTCGCAGATGAGGAGCGGCGGGTGGTTCACCATCGCGCGGGCGATCGAGACGCGCTGCTGCTCGCCGCCGGAGAGCTCCTCGGGCCGTGAGCCCATCTTGTGCGCGAGCCCGACGAGATCCATGACCTCAGGGACCTTCTTGCGGATCTGTGCCGGCGACTCTCCCTGCACGCGCAGCGCGTAGCCGATGTTCTCGGCCGCAGTGCGGTTCGGGAGGAGCTTGACGTCCTGGAAGACGCAGCCGAGGTTCCGGCGGAGGAGCGGCACCTTCGAGCGCTTGAGGCGACCGAGGTCGCGGCCTCCGACGATGATGCGGCCGCTCGTCGGCTCGACCTCCTTCAGGAGGAGGCGGATCATCGTTGACTTCCCGGAGCCCGAGGCCCCGACGACGAAGACGAACTCGCCCTTGTCGATCACGAACGAGACGCCGTCGAGCGCCCTCACGTTGTTCGTCTCGTAGATCTTCCGAACGTCCTCGAACACGATCATCGCCGCGCTGGACGACCCTTCGTGGGTCGGCTGCAGCTGGACGCTCGTGTCGGGTTCGGCGAGTGCCGTCACATGTGTCTCCGAGAGCTCATCCGGTACCGGGTGTCAGCACTGACGCGGCCGCTCGGGCCGCTCCGGCTCGTTGGGAACGCTGCAGTGTAGCGGAGCAATTCTCCTGCATCTAGACCACTTGCCCTGCAGCCTTCGCGAGGAGGTACGCGTGCACGAAGCCATCGAGGCCACCGTCGAGCACGGCTTGCGTGTTTCCCACCTCGAAGTCGGTCCGGTGATCCTTCACGAGCTGATACGGATGAAGCACGTACGAGCGGATTTGACTCCCGAAGCCGATGTCCTGCGCGGCTCCGCGTTCCCTGGCCAGCTCCGCCTCGCGCTTCTCCTCCTCGAGCTCCGCGAGCCGTGAGCGGAGGATGCGCATCGCCGTCTGCTTGTTCGACGTCTGCGAGCGCTCGTTCTGACACTGGACGACGATGCCCGTCGGGATGTGCGTGATCCGCACTGCCGAGTCCGTCTTGTTCACGTGCTGGCCGCCCGCGCCGCTCGAGCGGTACGTGTCGATGCGGAGATCCGCCTCGTCGATCTCGATCGGGACGTCGTCCGGCAGCAGCGGGGCGACGACCACCTGGGCGAATGCGGTGTGGCGCCGGTGCGCGGAGTCGAACGGCGAGAGACGGACGAGCCGGTGCACCCCGCGCTCGGCCTTGAGCGTTCCGTAGGCGTTCTCTCCCTTGACCGTGACGGTCGCGGACTTGAGGCCCGCCTCCTCGCCCGGACTCGCCTCGACGACCTCCGTCTGGAACCCGCGGTCGGAGGCCCAGCGGAGGTACATGCGGAGGACCATGTCGGCCCAGTCCTGCGCATCGGTCCCACCCGTGCCGGCGTGGATCTCGAGGACGGCGTCGCCCGCGTCGTACTGACCGTCGAAGAGCGCGTCCTCTTGCAGACGACCGAGCTCGCCTTCGAGCGACGAGACGAGCTGCGCGATCTCGCCCTCGTCCTCGCCGAGCTCGTGGAGCTCCCGCGCGTCCGCGAACTCACCTTCGAGTCGTTCGTAGCGCTCGAGCTTGCGCGTCAGGCGAGAGTGCTCGGTGGAGATGCGGGCCGCGCTCGTCTGGTCGTCCCAGAAGCCCGGGGCGCCCATCGCCTCCTCGAGCTCCGCGCGGCGGGAGACCAGGCCGTCGGGGTCAAAGGTAATCACGGACCCAGGCGAGCTGGGCCCCGATCTCCTGCAGGCGCTCGTCGAGCGGCTTGCCGTCAACGTCGGCCATGACGAGAGCGTATCGGCCGGGGAGGCTGCACCAGTGCGCCACGGTAGGAGGGCGACGACTTAGGGTATTGGCGTCGGGAATGCGGTCCGTGACGAGATACCTCCGACGCACGTACGCGCTCGAGACCGAGCTCGCGATCGTCGCGCTGGTCCTCGTGGTCTGGCACGCGATCCGGATCCCGATCGAGGGCAGTGTGGCGACGTCGCTCGCGCACGCCGACGACGTCGTCGAGCTGGAGCGGGCGCTGTCGCTGGACGTCGAGGCGTGGCTGATCGCCACGCTGGCGGGCGTCGAAGGAGTGCTCGGATGGCTCTATACGAACATCCACCTTCCGGTGCTCTTCGGCTTCGTGGCGGCGGTGCGCCTCCTCGCGCCCAGCCGCTATCCCTTCATTCGCACGACGTTCGTGCTCTCGTTCGTGCCGGCAGTCCTCGTCATCGGCCTGTACCCGCTGGCGCCGCCGCACTGGCTTCCCGAGTTCGGGTTCGGCATCCCACCGACCGACGCCGAGCTCACGAGCACGACCGCTGCGCTCTTCCACAACACGACTGCGGCCGCCGCGAGCCAGCACTTCGGATTCGCGGCGTTCGTCGCGGCAACGGCCATCTGGCTGTTCCCGCGGAGACCTCTCGTGTGGGCGACGACGGCTTATCCGGTTCTCGTCTTCGCCGTCATCGTCGGCACGGGCAACCACTACGTCCTCGACTGCGTCGTCGGTGCGTCGACGTTCGTCTTCGCCGCCGCGCTCGCGTCACGACTCGCTCCCGCCCAGCCCGAGACCTCCCTTACCGTTCAGACGGCAGGGATCGCGAGCATCTCGGTCGGATACGCGTTGATCGCGTGGGGGTTCGTCTCGTTGGATCTGACGGCGCTCGACGCGGACAACATCGTCCACGCCGTGGTGTTCGTGGCCGGCGTCGCCGCCGTCGTGGCCCCGAGGCTCGGCGAGAAGGAGCCTCTCGCGGAGCGGAGCTGATTCCCGCCTACGTCGGCGTCAGGCGACGCACGCCGTCGACGCAGCGTCGCGGAGACGACCCGGCGCAGGCCGAGCGAGATCGGCAATGGCGTCGAGGTCGAAGCGGCTCGGCGGCCGCTGTTGCTCGTCGAGCCACACAACATTCGACGGCGTCGCGCCGGAGAGGAAGCCGTGCACTGCATCCACCGCGGAGCTCAAAGCCTCGTGACAGCGCCCGGCAGGCGTTCGGCCGATCATCCTCAGCAGCTCCGTGTGCGCGACGTGGAGCTGGTCGAAGAGCTGCTCCCACGCCGCGCGCGTGCACGATGAGCCGGCGTCGTCCTCCGCGCCGGACGGCCCGATGCAGGCCGCCAGCGCCTCGTCCCAGCGCGTGAGCGCGGCGGCCGTCGTCACGGCCTGTGCAGCGATCTTCCGGCGCTGGCGCGCGCTCACTGCGGTGGCAGCGGCGCCAGGCGAGCCCGTCGCCGGAGGCTCGACGGTCGTCGTCTCCTCCGTCGTGACGGCTGGCTCGGTCTTCGCGACGACCGCTGACGCCTCGAGCTCGGGGCGCTCGTCGCCTCCGCCGCAGCCGGCAACGAGCGCGACGAGCGCCCCGAGCGCCCCGAGCAGAGCGACTACGGCAAGCCGTCGGGCGCCGCTCAGCGGGTGGCGTCGACGAAACAACGCGCCGGTCGGCAAGCCACGGGCTCCCCCGCGTTCAGGCCCCGTGACACTTCTTGTACTTCTTGCCCGAGCCACACCAGCAGGGATCGTTGCGGCCGAGGTCCTTATGCTCGTTCACCACGGGCCCCTGGGCGAACGAGCCGTCTGAGGACGACGGAGGCGCGGCCACGGCCGTCGCGGCTCCGGCACCGGCCGCGGCGATCACGTCCGCACCTGCGGACGTCTCGTGCTCGTAGTGGAGTGCGCTCTCGCGGGCGTGCATCGGCTCGAGCGCGGGCTCCTCGAGCTGCACGGCGACGTGGAACAACGTGAAGACGACCTCTTCGCGGATCGTCTGCCCGAGCTCCTCGAACATCGCGTGCCCCTCGCCCCGGTACTCGACGAGCGGGTCCTTCTGCGCGAACGCGCGCAGGTGCACGCCCTCGCGGAGGTAGTCCATCGCCTCGAGGTGATCGCGCCAGCGCTGGTCGACCGTCTGGAGGATGATGTAGCGCTCGATCTCGCGGGCAAGCTCCGAGCCGTACTCCTGCTCGCGCTCGTCGTACGTCTCGAGCGCGTCGTCGACGAACTCCTCGACGAGCTCCTCGCGACTCGTCACGTCGAGCTCCTCGCGCAGCTCGTCGACCGTGATGTCCGTCCCGTAGAGGGACTGCATGCTGGTCACGAGCGTGTCGAGGTCCCACTCCTCCGGGTACTCCGAGTCCGTCGCCTGGCGCACGCTGTTCTCCACGACCTCGCGGATCCACTCGCGAACCTCCGCCGAGAGATCCGCGCCCTCGAGCACCCGGCGGCGCTGCTCGTAGATGACCATGCGCTGGGTGTTCATGACGTCGTCGTACTTGAGGACGTTCTTGCGCGCGACGAAGTTCTGCTCCTCGACCTTCTTCTGGGCGTTCTCGATCTGCTTGGAGAGGATCCCGGATTCCATGGGCTGGTCTTCCGGGATCTTGAAGCGGTTCATGATGTTGAAGATCCGGTCGCCGGCGAACAGGCGCACGAGGTCGTCCTGGCCCGAGAGGTAGAAGCGCGTCTCGCCGGGGTCGCCCTGACGCCCCGAGCGGCCGCGCAGCTGGTTGTCGATCCGGCGGGCCTCGTGCCGCTCGGTGCCGAGCACGTACAGGCCGCCGAGATCGAGCACGCCCTCGCCGAGCTTGATGTCGACGCCGCGGCCGGCCATGTTCGTCGCGATCGTGACCGCGCCGGGCTGGCCCGCGTCCTTGATGATCTCGCCCTCGCGCTCGTGCTCCTTCGCGTTCAGGACGTTGTGCGGGATGCCCTTGCGCTTGAGGAGCTCGGACAGGTACTCCGAGGTCTCGACGGCGATCGTGCCCACGAGGACTGGCTGTCCTTTCTCGTGGCGCTCGACGATGTCGGCGAGGACGGCCGCCCACTTCGCTTCCTTGGTCTTGAAGATGTAGTCGTTCTCGTCAAGCCGCGCGACCGGCTGGTTGGTCGGGATCTCGACGACGTGGAGGTCGTAGATCTCGACGAATTCCTTCTCCTCGGTCTTCGCGGTGCCGGTCATGCCGGCGAGCTTCTCGTAGAGGCGGAAGTAGTTCTGGAGCGTGATCGTCGCGAGGGTGACGTTCTCCTCGCGGATGCGCACGCCCTCCTTCGCCTCGATCGCCTGATGCAGGCCCTCGCTCCAGCGGCGTCCCTCCATGATGCGGCCGGTGAACTCGTCGACGATCTTGACCTCGCCGTCCTGCACGACGTAGTCGACGTCCTTCTTGTAGAGCGACTGGGCCTTGAGCGCCTGCATGAGGTGGTTGACGAAGCTGACGTTGCGCGGGTCGTAGAGGTTGTCGATACCGAGCGCGCGTTCGACCTTCTCGATCGTCGCCTGCGCAGGGGAGACCGTCTTGAACTTCTCGTCGTAGAGGTAGTCCGCACCCGAGAGCTCCGTCTCGTCCAGTCCCTTCGCGGTCTTGCGGGTCGCGGGCGCGCCCTCGAGGTCCTTCACGACGCGCGCGAACTGGTAGTAGGTCGACGCCGCAGTCTCGGGCTCGCCGGAGATGATGAGCGGCGTCCGCGCTTCGTCGATGAGGATCGAGTCGACCTCGTCGACGATCGCGTACGCGTGGCTGCGCTGGACGACGTTGTCGAGCGAGACCGCCATGTTGTCGCGGAGGTAGTCGAACCCGAACTCCGAGTTCGTCCCGTACGTGACGTCGCACGCGTACGCCTCGCGACGCTGCGTGAACGGCATGAGGTTCTGGATCGCGCCCACGGAGCTTCCCAGCGCCTCGTACACCGGGCGCGTCCACTCGGCATCGCGCTTCGCGAGGTAGTCGTTGACGGTGACCAGATGGACGCCACGGCCGGTGAGACCGTTCAGGTAGAGCGCTTGCACAGCAGTGAACGTCTTCCCCTCGCCCGTCTTCTGCTCAGCGATGTCGCCTTCGTGGAGGACGATCCCGCCCATCAGCTGGACGTCGAAGAGACGGACGCCGATCGTGCGCTTGAAGGCCTCGCGGACAGCCGCGTACGCCTCGAAGAGGAGATCCTCGAGTGATTCGCCGTTCTCGAAGCGCTGCCTGAACTCCGCGCTCTTGCCGCGGAGCTCCTCGTCGCTCAGCTTCTCGAAGTCGGGCTCGAGGGTGCCGATGTAGGCGGCCTGCTCGGCGAGGCGCTTGACGCGCCTCCCCTCCCCCATGCGCAGGACGCGCTCGAACTTCCCGAACGAGGTCGTGGACACGGGCCTAGGGTACCGGCTGACCCTGGCGGCAGAGTCGGGCGCGACACCCTCCGAATCGTCACCGCTCGCTCACCGGACGGACGCAGAGCGGCTGCTTGCGTCCCTATGAGGGAGCTGGGCTCGTCCACGAGGGCGACTTCCGCCACGCGGTCTTCGCGATCACCCCGCCGCGAGATCTGGCGGCCGGGTGGAGGTACTGGACGTCGCGCTGACACTCCGCGAGACGATCTCGGCACGCGTCGGCGACTAGAGCGCGAGCACCGAGATCTCCCAGAGCTCCCCGCGCAGGCGACGGGCGTGTGCAGCGTACGCACCGCCCACGCGATTTCTTGCGATCCGTTCGAGCGCCGCGGCCCGCGAGGGATCGGCGGGCAGTGTGTCGACGGTGAGCATGAGCGTCGAGAGGTCCCAGGTGAGCTCGAGCTCGTCACCCCGTAGGTCGGGCCGTAGCTCGGCGATCTCGATCGCGACGGCTCCGACTGCCCACAGCTCGGGCCGCCGCACCGCGAGCGCCCGGTATGGAGGGGCGACTGCTCTCCCCAGGGCTGCTGCGAACGGCTCCGGGTCGGCAGCCCAATCGGACTCGAGCACGAACGTCCCGTCCGCGAGCGCCACGAACGCGATCTCGGCGCCCGGCTCTCCGTCCGCGACGAGCGTCGCGACTGCATCCCACTCCCGCCCGCGCGCGAGGCCCGTGATGCCCGCGGCCAGCCACTCACGGGCCGGATCGAGCGGTGTCACCCGGCGCTATGCGGCTTCGTCGGCGGTTTCGCCGTCGCGGCGACGCTGGGCCGCGCGGCGGGGCTCGTGAACGCGCTTGTCCCGGTAGCGCTCGATCTGACGTTCGAGCTTGTCGACGAGCTTGTCGACGGCGGCCTCGTACGTCGTCGCCGACTCTCGTCCGACCACGTTCGGACCCTTCACGTAGACGACGGCTTCGGCCACGTGGTCATCGCTGATCGAGGGGTTGCGCTCGCGCGAAAAGGTCACGTCGACGACGGTTCCGTCATACAGGCGCCGAGCGAGCTTGGAGAAGCGCTTCTCGGTGTAGGTGCGGACTGCGTCGGAGACGGAAGCGTTGTGGGCCTTCATCTGGAGCTGCACGGCGACGCTCCTTTCGAGGTTGCTTCGACGTCACTCTCAATCTAACGCACTGCCCGCACGAAAGTGACGACGTGGACGCGGCGGGCGCCGGCGCGACGGCAGGCCCCTGCGCAGGCATCGACGGTTGCACCCGTCGTGTAGACGTCGTCGACGACGCAGACGGCACTCGGCACGCTCGCACGCGCCACGACGCTCTCCCGCACGTTCCGCCGGCGCGCCTCGAGCGAGAGGCCGCGCTGCCGTGGGAGTGGTCTCGTGCGGGCGAGGGCGTCGACCAGCGGAAGCGACCAGAGCGCCGCGAGCTCGGCGGCGAGGCCGCGCGCGGGCACGTCGCCGCGCTCGGCCGCGCGCTCGAGATCACCCGGAACCGGGACGAGCACGTCGCACTCGGGTCGCGGCGCCACTTCGGCAACGAGCCTGGCCGCCTCGCGGGCAAGACGTCGTCGCCCGTGCTCCTTCCAACTGCGGACGAGCGCGCGCGCCCGGGCGTCGTAGACGATCGCGGAGCGTGCGGTCACGAAGGCCAGCCGCCGGCCCGAGCACTCGGCGCAGCGTCGGACCGGCCAGGGGCCGGGCGCGCCGCAGCGCTCGCAGAGCGGGGGCGCGAGCCGCGTCAGCCCCCGCCGGCACGTCTCGCAGAGGGCTCGGCCGGGCAGCTCGCACACCGCGCAACGCTCCGGCAGGAGGAGATCCAGCACCCGCACCCTTCGACGGTACGCCCGCGAACGTCACATCTTCGTGTCAGATCGGCGCCGAAACGAGCGCACGCAGGTCGTCCTGGGCGCGCTCGAGGTCGGCAGGGGTCTTGATCGGCGAGAACCGGCCGCGAGGACCTCGCCGCGGCACCTCGAGGTACTGGGTGGGAACGAAGGCCGAGATCTCGTGGTACAGGCGCTCGAGCTGTACCGCGTCGCGCCCGTCGACGTTCTTCAGCACGTACAACCACGTGAGGTCGTACTCGCTCTCGAGCGCGTCGACGTCGACGAGCGCGGTGTTCGTGTTGAAAACAGGCGTCAGACCCTGGTCGAACGACGGCGGGAAGCGCGGGCCTTCGACGAGCTGGAGCCTTCCGTCGACCCGAACGGGAGCGCCTCCCAGGTCTCCCTCCTTGCGAGCGACCTCGCACGTCAGCGGCTTCGCGGACGCGAGATGTGCACCGACGACGACCGGGTCGACCCGCGCGCCGAGGTTGTCGACGTTCGACACCGTGACGACGCGCACGCCACGGTCGCGCAGGGCTGCAAGCGTGCCCGAACGGCGGAGCGCGTCGAAGAGATCGCCATGGCCGGGTGCGTAGAGCGACGGCCGTCCTTCGTCGTCGCAGAACAGCTCGCCGGTCGGCTCGAGCCGGAGCGAGACGTACTGGTTGAAGACGAGCGGCTCTCCGAGTCCCCGATCGACGACGTGCTCGCGGATCGCCGCGTCTGTCGCAAAGCTCGTCATCAGCGCGACCGGGACGGTGACGCCGAGCTCGCGCTGGAGCGCGCGGGTCTGCACGAGCTTCGCTTCGAGGAAGCTCAGGCCGTCGACGGCGGCGAGAACGGCCTTCACGACCCCGCCGAAGCGGGTCGCCATCCCCCCCGCCAGCACGATCTGTGCCACCTCGCCGCGCCGCAGCGCGTCGAGCCCCAGCTCCCGCGTCTGGCCGTACGCCTCGTCGTCCGGTGCGGGGAGCAGGGTGATCTCACCCTCGGCCGGTGCTTCGATCGTGCCGGTCACGAGATTCGTCGCGGGCGACAGCTCTCCGCTCGCGACCCGCGCGCGCAGGCTCTCGAAGAGCGATTCGTCGAAACCGAAACGCTCGAGGACGACCGCCGTCTCGCGGTCGACGTCGATCATCGGCCGCTCCGGATCGGCGTCGGCAGCGACGACTCGTACGGCGCGCGATGCACCCCGATCTCGGTGACGATCGCATCGACGAGAGCGCCCGGCGTCACGTCGAAGGCCGGGTTGTGCGCAGGGAAGCGCACCGAGATCTCCAGCGGAGAGCGTTCCTCGATCGGGATGTCGGCGCCGGTGGCGGTGTCCGGATCGAGCGTCGAGGTCGGGGCGACGACGTGGAACGGCACGTCGTGGTGCGAGGCGGCGACCGCGAGCGCGTAGGTCCCGACCTTGTTCGCGACGTCCCCGTTCGCGGCGATCCGGTCGGCGCCGGTGAACACGGCGTCGACCCGACCGGCAGCCATGAGCGAGGCGGCTGCTCCGTCGACGAGCACGGAGAACGGGATACCCAGCTGCTCGAGCTCCCATGCCGTGAGGCGCGCACCCTGCAGGAGCGGCCGCGTCTCGTCGACCCAGACGTGGGCGACCCGTCCTGCCTCCCAGGCGGCGCGAGCGGCACCGAGCGCCGAGCCGTAGCCCCCGGTCGCGAGAGCTCCGGTGTTGCAGTGGGTGAGGAGTCGTGCATTCGCCGGAACGAGCGCGGCGGCGTGCGCGCCCATCCGGCGGCAGCGCTCGACCTCTTCCTCGTGGAGCGCCCGCGCTCGTTCCGGTGTCGGGTCGTCGCGGAGCTGATCGAGCGCCCAGCGGAGGTTCACCGCCGTCGGGCGCGAGGAGGCGAGCAGCTCATAGGCATCGTCGAGATCCTCACCGTGCGCGGCGGCGAGCGCGAGCCCGTACCCCGCCGCGATACCGATCGCAGGAGCGCCGCGCACTGCGAGCGTGCGAATCGCGTCCGCCACCGCGTCGGCCGTCGTGCAGCGGAGCTCCACCTCCTCGTCGGGGAGTCGGCGCTGGTCGAGGACGACGACGGCGTCGGGCTCGAGGCGGACGATGCGCTCCGGCGTCAGGTCAGTCATCTAGCGGTCGTCGTACACGCGGATCGTCCCCGTGTAGCAGGCGACCCACACGCGCCGCGTCGGCCGGTCGTAGGTGATGCCGATCGGGTGGTAGCAGGCCTCGATCGTCTGCAGCTGCTTCATGTCCGACGTCCGCAGCTTCATGACCGTCCCGCTCTCGTAGTTCACGACGTAGAGCGCGCGCCCGTCTCCCGCGAGGGCGAGGCTCCGCGGGGCGTTCCCGGTCGCGACCTTCGCGCGGACGGCGCCGGTCTTCAGATCGAGCTTCGCGACTCGGCCCTCGGCGTTCAGGGAAACGAAGATGTAGCGGTCGGAGGGGTGGAACTCCGCGGCGCGCGGGCCGGCGCCGACGGGATAGCGCGACGTCGTCCAGCGGCGGAGGTCGACCCGGATGAGCTCGTTGCCCCCCATCACCGCGACGTACGCGGCGTTGCCTTTCGGGGACATCGCGATCCCACGCGGATACGCGCCGATCGAGATCCGCTTCACCTCGCGGCGCCTCTTCGTCGAGATCACGCTGAGGTCCCAGGTGCACCAGTTCGACACGAGGACGTACCGGTGGTCGGGCGTCACCGCGACCACCTTCGGAACTGCACCCACCTCGTACGCCCGGTCGATCTTCAGGCTCTGCATGTCGATGCGGTAGACGAAGCTCGAGTCGTAGCCGGACGAGGGCGTGCAGTTGTCGTCGCCCTCGGGCCCGAACCCGGCGCCGTACATCGAGTAGTTCGAGACGTACGCGTAGCGGCCGTCGGGCGAAAAGGCCGCCTCGACGGGCGCGCCGCGGACCGTTCCCCGGTACTTCGGATAGCCGAGACGGCGGAGGTTCACGGCATCAGGGATCGTCTTGACGAGCTTCGTCGACTCGGCGTCGTACACCGTGACCGAGTGGCGGTACATCATGTTCTGCGCCGTCACGTAGCCCGCACCCGAGGACACGACCGACTTCGGCGAGATGTTCCCGCTGATGACGGTCCGGAGCTTGAGCCGCGCCTTGTCCGACGGCCGGGCCTTCGTCTCGGCCCGGGGCTTCGCCGGCGTCGTGACGACCGCCGGCTTCGAGACGCGCTTCACCGCCGCCTGGCTCGTCTCGACGTCGCCGGTTCCTCCCCGACCGAATCCCGCCCACGCAACCGCGGCCACGAGGGCGAGCACGGTCCCGGCAGCGACGAGGCGTCGTCGCCGGATCTCACGGCGGCGCTGCTCCTGGGGTTTCCGTCTCGTCTCGGTCATCGGCAAAAGGGTACGACGCCGTCTCATTCGACGAGGTCGAGGATCTGCCTTGCGACGCTCGTCCAACTCCAGCGCTCGACGGCGGCCCTCCGTGCTGCCGCCCGGAGGACCGCTCGCTCGTCACCCT
>DASUCN010000149.1:0-8698 GCA_036276015.1 Gaiellaceae bacterium
CTCCTCGCGGAGCAGCGCTTCCGCGCGCTCGGCGTGAGGCTCACGAGGCGCGGATGGGAAGCACACCCGGAGGCCGAGGTCCGCCCCGTTCCGGAGCGCGTCACCTTCCTCTCTCCCTTCGACCGTCTCATCCACGACCGCAACCGCACCGAAGCGCTGTTCGACTTTCACTACCGGCTCGAGATGTACGTGCCGAAGGCGAAGCGCGAGTACGGCTACTACGTCCTGCCGATCCTCGTCGGCGACCGCCTCGTAGGCCGTATCGAGCCTCGTTTCGACCGGAAGAGCGGGACGCTCGAGGTGCTCGGCGCGTGGGGCGACACGTCCCGTGCGGACGAGGCCCTCTCGGACCTCGCTCACTGGCTGAATGCCGACCGGATTCGTCGGTGACGGGCGCAACTGGCTCTGCGACTGGCTTCGGCGAGGTCGTCCCTAACAGTGCCTGGCACTGTGAGTGCACCGAGTTCGCACCAATGCGTCCGCAGCGCCACTGCCTGAAGCGGACGCCTCAGTAGCATCCTCGACCGATGCACTTCGAGACGCGTGCGATCCACGAAGGCCAGGAGCCCGACCCGGCGTCGGGCGCGATCACGACACCGATCTACCAGACCTCCACGTACGTGCAGGAGGCGGTCGGCGTCCACAAGGGCTACGACTACGCGCGCGTCGGCAACCCCACGCGGACGGCGCTGCAGGAGTGCGTCGCGTCCCTCGAGGGTGCCGCGCACGGCCGCGCGTTCTCGTCAGGCCTCGGCGCGGCGACGACGCTCATGCACGTGCTGGCGCCCGGCGACCACGTCGTCGCCGTGAACGACGTCTACGGCGGCATCTACCGCATGTTCACGCAGGTCTACGAGCCGAAGGGCTACCGCTTCACGTTCCTCACGCCCGAGGAGATCTCCACCGGCCTCGCCGAGCACGTGAGCGAACAGACGAAGCTCGTGTGGCTGGAGACGCCGACGAACCCGGCACTGAACATCGTCGACATCGCGGCCGCATCGGCGGCTGCGCACGCCGTTGGCGCGCTCGTCGTCGTCGACAACACCTTCGCGACGCCCTACCTTCAGCAGCCCCTCGCGCTTGGCGCCGACGCGGTGCTCCACTCGACGACGAAGTACCTCGGGGGCCATTCGGACGTGATCGGAGGCTTCGTCGCGACGAACGACGACGGGCTGGCCGAGCAGCTCGCGTTCCTCCAGAGGTCGCTCGGCGCCGTTCCCGGGCCGTTCGACGCGTGGCTGGTGCTGCGGGGCGTGAAGACGCTCGCCGTGCGGATGGACCGGCACTGCGCCAACGCCGCGGTCGTCGCGTCCTTCCTCGACCAGCACCCGCGGGTGGAGCGCGTCCTCTATCCGGGGCATCCCACACACCCAGGCCATGCGCTTGCGGCGCGGCAGATGAAGAACTTCGGCGGCATGGTGTCGTTCCTCCTCGAGGACGCGCAGGAAGCGGTCGAGCTCGTCGCGCGAACGAGGATCTGGAAGCTCGCAGAGAGCCTCGGCGGCGTCGAGAGCCTCATCGAGCACCCGGCGCGCATGACGCACGCCTCGACCGCCGATGCGCCGTTCGCGGTGCCGCCGACGCTCATCCGGCTCTCGGTCGGCATCGAGGCGGCGGAGGATCTGATCGCCGACCTCGAGTCGGCGCTCGACGCGTGACCGTCGATCCGATCGACCTCCGACACCAGGCGGACGGCATCGTCGCCTGCTTCCTGCTCGACACGGACGACGGGCCGGCGCTCTTCGACTGCGGGCCGACGACGTGCATCCCGACGCTGAAAGACGCTCTCAGCGACCGGGGCCTCGCGCTCACGGATGTTCGGCACCTTCTGCTCTCGCACATCCACCTCGACCACGCCGGGGCCGCCGGAGTGCTCGTGCGTGAACACCCAGGTCTCCAGGTGCACGTCTCGGAGGTCGGTGCGCCCCACCTCCTCGACCCGTCCCGCCTCGATGCGAGCGCCCGGCGTCTGTACGGAGATGCCTTCGACGAGCTCTGGGGAGAGCTCGCGCCGATCCCCGTGGCGAACCTCCACGAGGTCGGCGAGCGCGTCGTCGGGCTCGACTGCTTCCCGACGCCGGGGCATGCGTGGCACCACGTGTCGTACCTCGACACCGACGGGACGCTCTACGCAGGCGACGCGGCCGGTGTGCGACTCCGCGGTGGCCACTTCGTCATGCCACCCTGCCCGCCGCCCGAGCTCGACCTCGCAGCGTGGGAGTCGACGATCCAGGAGATCGAGCGGCGAGCACCCGCCCGCCTCGCGCTGGTCCACTTCGGCGTGTTCGAGGACGCGGAGCACCATCTCGCTTTGCTGCGCGAGACACTCGCTCGCTGGGGCGGGTGGGTCGAGGACGGCATGGACGAGGACGCGTTCGTCGCTGCCGCTGCCCGCGACATATCGCAAACGGATCCCGGGCTCGTCGACGACTACCAGCGCGCCGGCCCGTACTGGCACCACTACCACGGCCTCGAGCGCTACTGGCGCAAGAGGCGGGAAGCAGCGACTACGGGCTGAACGCGTGCGCTTCGAGATCGGCGAGCGAGACGAACTCGAGCGCGGACGCATGCGTGGCCTCGAGAACGACCGGCGGCGCCATTCCGGCCTCGAGCGCCTCCTGCCAGCGCGCCGCGACGACGCACCAGCGGTCGCCCGGCTGCAGCCCGGGAAACGCCCACTCCGGTCGAGGAGTCGAGAGATCGTTCCCGACCGAGCGTGAGAACGCGAGGAACTCCACGGTCATGACTGCGCATACGGCATGGAATCCGGGATCACGGCCCTCGGTTCGGCAGTACCCGTCCCGGAAGAATCCTGTGACGGGATCGAAGGAGCAGGGCTCGAGCTCGCCTCCGAGGACGTTCACGCCCACCCCGTGACGAGCCAGCGGCCGCGGCGGAACCGCGAGCCCATGAGCCCGAGCCGAACGAGGATGAGGACGAGAAGCGCCGCCCAGACTCCGCGGATCCCCCAGTCGCCCTCGAGCGCGGCGAGCAGCACGGCTGTGCACGCGACGAAGGCCGCGACCATCGAGAGCGCGAGGAAGGGCCCGTCGCTCGCCCCGATGAGGATGCCGTCGAGCGCGAAGACGGCGCCGTTCAGCGGTTGCATGAGCGCGAAGATCGGCCACAGGAGCGCGGTCTCGTCGAGCACGGAGGCGTCTCCTGTGAACGCGCGGGGCAGCACGCCCGCGAGCACGAGCATGAGCGCGGCGAACACGCCACCGAGTGCGGCCGAGAGCCAGATCATCCTCTCGCTCGCGCCGTAGGCCTCGTCCCGCCGGCCGGCGCCGAGCTCGCGGCCGACGATGATCTGACCCGCGATCGCAACGGAGTCGAGGACGAGCGCGAGGAAGACCCAGAGCTGGAACGCGACCTGATGCGCAGCGATCGAGGCGTCGCCGAAGCGCGTCGCCACCGCCCCCGCGAGGACGAACGCGAGCATGAGCGCGGTCGTCCGGATGAAGATCCACTTCCCGAGCGAGAGGACGCGGCGCGCGAGGACGGGGCGCGGACCCGCCTCGCCCGGCTCGAGCCGTCGCAGCACGACGACGACGAAGGCGGCGCCCATCCCGAGCTGCGCGATCGCCGTCCCCCACGCCGAGCCCTCGATCCCCCAGTCGAAGCCGTAGACGAAGAGCACCTCGAGGAACACGTTCGCGACGTTCCCCGCGATGAGAATGACGAGAGGTGTCCGCAGGTCGGCGACCCCGCGCAGGTAGCCCTGCGCGCCGAGCGCGAGGAAGGCCGCAGGGAACCCGACCGCCGCGATCCGCAGGTACGTCACGGCATACTCGGCAGCCTGGCCCTCGCCGCCCATGAGCGAGACGAGCTGAGGCGCGCAGAGAGCGAGGAGCGCCGAGACGGCGACCCCGAACCCGATCGAGAGCCACACCGCCTGCGCGCCGAGCCGCCGCGCCGTCTCCTCCTCGCCCGCGCCCCCGGCACGCGCCACCTGCGCAGTCGTCCCGTACTGGAGAAAGTTGAAGATCGCGAACGTCCCCCCGAGGATCGTGAAGGAGATCCCGAGCGCGGCGAGCTGTGGGCGGCCGAGGTGGCCGACGATGGCGGTGTCGACGAGGAGGTAGAGCGGCTCGGCTGCGAGCGCCCCGAGCGCCGGAAGCGCGAGCGAGAAGATCTCGCGGTCGTACCTCGACCGCAGCCTCACCGGTGGTCCGCACGTAGGGGCGAGGTTTGCCCCGCCCTCGAGCCGCAGCGCACGTCGAAGCGAGGCAAGCCTCGCCTCCTACGCGGAGGCCTCGATGGTCGCCTCGTAGGCCGCGACGTAGTTCGCAACCATGATCTCCGGCGAGAAGCGGGCCTCGACCTCCTTGCGGATGACCATCGGATCGAGCGAGTCCGCCAGTTCCAGCACCGCTGGATCCTCCATGTCCCGGTACCTGTCGACGATGACGCCCGTGCGCCCGTGCTCGACGATCTCCGGCACGGCGCCGCGCCGCGTCGAGATCACCGGTGTTCCACACGCCATCGCCTCGATCATCATCAGGCCGAAGGGCTCCTCCCAGTCGATCGGGGAGATGAGCGCCCGCGCCTCCATGAGGAGCTCGACCTTGTCCGCATGCCCGACCTCGCCGACGTACTCGATCGAGCCACCGAGATGGGGACGGATGAACTCGTCGAAGTAGCGGATCTCGAGCGGCTCACGGCACTTGGCCGCGATCTTCAGGGGAATCCCGGTCTCGAGCGCGACCGCGAGCGCTCGGTGCGCGCCCTTGTCCGGGCTCATGCGCCCGAGGAAGACGAGATAGTCGCCTCCGGGTTTCCGCCGGAAGGGGTACATCGAGAGGTCGAGCGCGTTCGGGCAGTTCCCGATCCAGGGCAGGTGCTGCTTTGGCTTGCGCTGGTTCATCGAGATGGAGATGAGCTTCGCCCTCGGCGAGAGCTCGAGGACCTGTTCGTACATCCGACCGGGCTGACCGTCGAGCGGACCGTGCACTGTGTGGCAGAACGGCGTGTCGATGAGCCCGCCGAGCGCGAGTCCGAGCATGCCGGTGTGGTCGTGGACGATCTCGAACTCGTCGGCCTTGCGGAAGGCGTGCACCGCGTGCTGCATCTCCCAATACGTGTGGCCGATCCACTCGCTCGGCGCCGTGTGGAAGACCGACTCGAGCCGTGCGCGCGTCTGCGAGTCGCCCGAGGCGAAGAGGGTGACCTCGTGCCCGGCGTCCACGAGCCCGTCCGCGAGCAGGGCGACGACGCGCTCCGTGCCGCCGTACGCCTCCGGCGGGACCGGGAACCACACAGGGCAGACGAGTCCTACATTCATCGCGCCAAGATCCCTGAAGGCGACCGCTTCGCGGCCGCATGATCATGCTCGTCCGTCATCCGCCTCATACGCCTTCGGCAATCGTGACATGCCCGCGCTCGACTGCAACCGTCCAGGTGCGTCCGTACGCGCGCACGCCCTCGAGGCGGAGACCGTCGAGCCAGCTCGGCAGCTCGTCGGTGACGGTCGAGACGAGCCGCTGGCGCGCTCGGTCGGGCTCGATCCCGAGGAGCACCCGGACGAGGAGGATCGGTGTCCCGGCCGCCCAGGCCTGCGGGCGCGCGGCGGTCGGGTACGCGATCGGGAACGGCGTGTCGTCGCGCGCGTACCCCGCGAAGACCTCCGGCAGCGACCAGTCGAAGTGCGCCGCAGCCTCGATGAGCGCACGCGCGATGCGCCGCGCCTCGGACGTGTAGCCGTGCCGCGCGAGCCCCCACGCGCCGAGCGACGTGTCGTGCGGCCAGACCGTCCCATTGTGGTAGCTGATCGGGTTGTACGCCGCGGCGTCCGAGGCCATCGTGCGGATCCCCCACCCGGACCACAGCTCCGGTGACAGAAGCTGGTCGGCCACGCGGCTCACGCGCTCTGGCGGGACGATCCCGCTCCACAGCAGGTGGCCCATGTTCGAGGAGCGGGCGTCGACCGGCCGTTTCTGCCCGTCGAGCGCGAGCGCGTAGAAGCCGCCACGCTCGTCGACCCAGAAGGCCTCGTCGAACCGGCGCCGCAGCTCCTCGGCCTCAGCCTCGAGCCGATCCGCGAGTCCCTGGTCGCGCCAGACCTCGCGCGCCACTTCGGCGAGCGAGCGCTTAGCGTCGTAGACGTACCCCTGCACCTCGACGGCCGCGATCGGTGCCTCGGCGAACGTGCCGTCGTTGAAGCGCTGCGAGTCGCCCGAGTCCTTCCACGACTGGTTCGCGAGGCCCGAGTCGACCATCCGGCTGTACTCGACGAAGCCGTCGCCGTCGCGGTCTCCGTAGCGGTCGATCCACTCGAGCGCGAGCATGGCGGGCTCGCGCATGCGCTGCGCGAACGACGCGTCGTCCGTCCAGCGCCAGGTCTCGGCGAGCAGGACGAGGTAGAGCGGCGTAGAGTCGATCGAGCCGTAGTAGCGGGGGAACCAGAACTCGGCACAGCGGCCCTCGCGCGTCTCGTGGACGATCTTCCCCGGCTCCGCGTCGATCGTCGGATCCTCCTCGCGGGCCTGCAGCTCCGTGAGCGCGTCCAGCGCGCCGACCGCGATTTCCGGCCCGAGCAGGAGGGTCTGAAGCGAGGTGATCGCGGTGTCGCGGCCGAACACGGTCATGAACCACGGCATGCCGGCGGCGAAGAGCGGCCTGCGGAACTCCCCCGTGCGCATGCGAAGAGCCGCGAGGTCGGCGATCGAGCGGTCGAATGCGCGCCGCAGGCTCTCCGAGCCGCCGCGCACGCGAGGGACGCGCAGCGTCCACGCGGCGACGACGTCGCCTGCCGCCTCGCGCTCCTCGTCGAGCTGCTCGAAGGTCTCGTGCTCCTCCTCGAGCCACGGGCGGATGTCGACGGTGAGCTCCCACGGCTCGTGCGGCTCGAGGACGAGCGGGAAAGTCATGGCGTTGCCGTCGAGCCGACCGGGCCTGGAGAAGACGAGCTGCGTCCCGAGATCGCCGCGCGGGTCGACGATCGAGACCTGCCGGCGCTCCTCGTCGAGCGTCGTCGGAGCCGGTGGGGGGAGCGGCTGCGCGAGCTCCGGGTCTCCGAGGGAGAAGTCGTGGAGCTTCACGGAGATGATGTCCGCGAAGTCGGCCTCGGCCTCGAGTGCCACGTCGAGTTCGAGCGGCTCGGGGCTCTCGTTGCGAAGCGTGATCCGCTCCTGCAGCCCGGTGCCGACGAAGCGCTCCCGCGCGATCGAGATCGCATCCCGCGGAAGACCGGCCGAAGTGCCGTTGCGGAGGTAGAAGGCAGCCTTGAAGTGCTCCACCCGGCCGGACGAGAGCGGAAGCGGCGTCGAGCCGCCGACGCGCAGGACGAGGCGCGAGAGGAAGCGCGTGTCGTGGGCGAAGAACCCGCTCGTCTCCGCGGCGATGTCGCCGCGATCGTCCGAGATGCAGAAGGTCGATCCCTCGAGGATCGTCAGCATGGAGCAGCTAGCCCTCGCGGCGCACGATCCGGCCGCCGCTCGACTGCGCGCGGGCCTTGATCACCAGCTCGTCGATGTTCACGTGGTCGGGGCGGGTGATCGCGAAAATGACGCACTCGGCGACGTCGTCGGCGGTGAGCGGCTCCACTCCCGCGTACGGCGCCTCGGCCGCCTCCTCGTCGCCCTTGAAGCGAACGAGCGAGAACTCGGTCTTCGCGAGACCCGGATCGATGGTCGTGATGCGGATCGGGCGGCCGAGGAGATCCTCACGCAGCCCGTACACGAAGCCGCGGAGCGCGAACTTCGCGGCAACGTAGACGGCTGCGTTCTGGTACGCCTGCCGGCCGGCGATCGAGCCGGTGAAGAGGATGTGGCCGTCCTCCCGGACGTGGGGAAGCGCGAGCCGAGTGATGCGGATCGCGCCGTCCACGTTCGTGTGGAGCACGGTCGCCTCGTCCTCCGGATTCGACTCCGTGAACGGGTAGCGACCGAGGGCCAGCCCGGCGTTGTTGTAGAGGATGTCGATCCCGCCGAGCTCCGCCGCCGCGCGCGTGACGAACGCCGCGCAGCTCTCCTCGTCGGTCACGTCGAGCGGGAGCGCGACGTCGGCGTCGATCCTCTCGACCCGTCGCGCACCACCCACGACGCGCACCCCTGCCTCGCGCAGCTTGCGCACCGTCGCGGCCCCGAAGCCGCTCGAGGCGCCCGTGACGACCGCGGTCTTGCCCTCCAGCTCCATGGCCCTGAGCCTAGTCCGAAGCGGACACCCAGGGGTCAGACCCTACGGGTCTGACCCCTGCTGGCCAGCTTCCGCACGGCGCCACGAAAGCGCGCCGATACGCGCGCGCCAACCGACCGGCGAACAGACGTGTCCGGTTCAGCCGATGGAGATCGACTCGATGACGACCGGCTCGAGCGGCCGGTCGCCGCCGTCGCGATCGACGAACGAGATCGCATCCGCGACGTCCTGGCCCGAAGTCACGCGTCCGAAGACGGTGTGCTTGCCGTCGAGCCACGGTGCAGCGTCCGTCGTGACGATGAAGAACTGCGAGCCGTTCGTGTTCGGCCCCGCGTTCGCCATCGCGAGATAGCCCCGCGCGACCGGGTGGTCGTTGAACTCGTCCTCGAACGAGTAGCCGGGGCCTCCGGTCCCGTCGCCGCGCGGACAACCGGCCTGGATCATGAAGTCCGGGATGACGCGGTGGAAGACGAGGCCGTCGTAGTAGCCCTCGCCGGCGAGCTTCGTGAAGTTCGCGACCGTCTTCGGCGCGTCCTCGTCGAACAGCTCGAGCTCGATCGTC
>DASUCN010000150.1:0-7964 GCA_036276015.1 Gaiellaceae bacterium
TTGCTGCTCCTCGTCGGTGCGGCCGGTCTCACGCTTGCGTGGCGGACGGCCTTGCGCGCTCCCACCCCTTGGGCCGCCGGAGCGGGGCTCGTGGCCCTCTGCGGGCTCCTGACGCTGGCCGCCGAGTGGGCGTCGCTCGGGATCGTCGCGGGCATCCCGCTGCAGGCAGCGACGTGCCTGCTTCTCGGACTCGCGGCGGCCGGTGCTGCCTCAGTACGCGAGACGGATGGCTGACCCTCGGCTCGATCCACCCCGCTCGATGCCGACGTACGCGGTGCGAGCCCCACTCGCCCGCTGGCTCCGCGAGCAGGCACACGAGACGCACGGCGCCATCGGCCGCTACCGCGTGCTCGACGTCGGCTGCGGAGCCAAGCCGTACGAGCCGATCTTCGCGCCGCACGCCTCGTCCTATGTCGGCGTCGATCCCGTCGACAACCCCCGCGCCGAGCTGAAGGGGCCGGTCGAGGATCTCCCGGTGGACGACGCGAGCTTCGACGTCGTGCTCTGCAACCAGGTGCTCGAGCACTGCGACAGCCCGGTGAAGGCGGTGTCGGAGCTCCGCCGCGTGACGGCGCCGGGCGGCCGGGTGCTCGTCACCACGCACGGTGTCATGCCGTACCACCCTTCGCCCACGGACTACTGGCGGTGGACGCATGCCGGCCTCGAGAAGCTCTTCCTCGAGAACGGAGAGTGGGCGTCGGTTAGGGTGACGCCCGCCTCCGGTACCACCGCCTGTCTCGGAATGCTGGCCGCCATGTACCTCGACCTCGGATTCCGCCGCGCCCGGCTCGGCGCTCTCGCCAAGCCGCTCGTGGCAGCGATCAACACCGTCGCGACCGGCATCGACGGCCGGTCTGCACGCCTGCGCGAGCCAGGTCCGGGCGGGCTCTTCGCGAACTTCCACGTGGTCGCGGAGGTGTCGCGGTGAAGGCCCTGGTCACTGGCGGGGGTGGGTTCATCGGCTCGAACCTCGTGCGCGCGCTCCTCGCCCGGGGCGACGACGTCCGCGTGCTCGACAACTTCTCGACGGGCAGCCGGCGAAACCTCGCCGGACTGGAGGGTGACGTCCAGCTCGTCGAAGGCGACCTCAGGTCGTACGAGCGCGTCCACGCGGCCGTCCGGGGCGCCGAGGTCGTCTTCCACCAGGGCGCGCTGCCGTCGGTTCCGCGTTCCGTCCAGGATCCGCTCACGACCACTGCGGTCAACATCGAGGGCACGCTCAACGTTCTCCTCGCAGCTCGCGACGAGGGGGTGCGACGGATCGTCAACGCATCGTCGTCTTCGGTGTACGGCAACACGGGCGAGCTCCCGCGCGAGGAGAGCCAGGCCCCCGACCCGATCTCACCTTATGCCGTCGCGAAGCTCGCAGCGGAGCGCTTCTGCACGAGCTTCAGCCGCGTGTACGGCATGGAGATCGTCTCGCTGCGCTACTTCAACGTCTTCGGCCCACGGCAGGATCCGACGTCACAGTACGCGGCCGTCGTCCCACGCTTCATCCGCGCGATCGCCGACGGAGAACCGGTGACGATCTACGGCGACGGCGAGCAGTCGCGCGACTTCACGTTCGTCGACAACGTCGTCGCCGCGAACCTGCTCGCCGCGGACGCCGTGGGCATCGGCGGTGAGATCCTCAACGTCGCAACGGGCGGGTCGATCACCGTGAACGCGCTCGCGGACGACATCGCCGCGATGCTCGGCAAGGCCGTCGAGAAGCGCTACGAGCCCGCCCGCGATGCCGACGTGCGTGCGTCCTGGGCCAACATCGACGAGGCCCGCCGCCGCCTCGGCTTCGAGCCGAGTATCGGCTTCGCAGAAGGGCTGCAGCGCACCGCCGACCACCTCCTCGAGGAAAGGAACTGACCATGGGACACGCGTTCGCATCGCTCGACGAGCTCGGAGAGGGCTACGGCTTCCGGAAGGTCCGCAAGCCGCTCGGCGTGACCGCCTTCGGGGTGAACGCGATCGTCTATCCGCCCGGGTACGAGGGCTTCCACCACTACCACGACACCCAGGACGAGCTCTACTTCGTGCACTCGGGGCTCGCACGCCTGGAGGTCGACGGCGAGGTCCGCGAGATTGGTCCCGGCGGCCTCATGCACGTCGAGTCGACGACGCCGCGCAAGGTCTCGAACGCGAGCGAGACCGAGGATCTCGTTGTCCTCGTCGTCGGCGGCAAGGGCGGGTATGTCGAGCGCGACGGCCACATGGTCGACGAGGCGGACATCGCCCGCCGCGCGTCGTTCGGGTCGGGCTCGCCCACTAGCTGACGACGCGGTAGAGGCGCCAGGTGCCCTCGATGCCCTTGAGGGCATGCTCGCCACGATCCTCGAAGGCGAGGCCCGATCCGGCGACGAGATCCTTCACCGTCTGCGAGACCAGCACCTCGGAGGGCTGAGCGGCGGCGCCGACGCGCGCGCCGATGTTCACGGCGATCCCTCCGACCTTGCCGTCGATCACCTCGCACTCGCCGGTGTGAACGCCGGCGCGGACCTCGATCCCGAGCGCCTCCACCTCAGCGACGATCGCCTGCGCGCAGCGGATCGCACGCGCGGGACCGTCGAAGCTCGCGAAGAAGCCGTCGCCGGCAGTGTCGATCTCCCGACCGCGGAAGCGCTCGAGGAGGGCCCGCACGTGTGCGTGGTGGCGCTCGACAAGGTCGCGCCAGCCCGCATCGCCAATCTCGGCGAGCTTCGCCGTCGAGCTGACGATGTCCGTGAAGAGGACGGTGGCGAGCACACGCTCGAGTTCGGAGGTCTCCTGTCGCACATCTGCCAGGAACGCCTCGATCGCGGTCACGACCTCGGGGAGGTCGCCCACCCAGAGTGGGACGTCGATTCCGGCAAGCTCGTGAACGCGGGCTCCCGGTATGCAGCGAGCGACGTAGCGCGACGCATCGTGCCAGGCGGGATCGCCGCCTCGGGCTCCGGGACGGAGGAGGACGAGCGCAGGGACGTGAATGGTGGGGAGGATCGGACGAATGTCCGTGTGCATGTATTTCCGGATCGTCGCCGTGGCGGAACCGAACGCCTCGGAGAGCAGGATGTAGCGGTACCACCACTGCACGTAGCCCGGATCGCCGGCCACCGAGGGCGCGAACTCCGCAACCTCTGCCCACGCACGAGCAGGCGACCAGAGGTTCTGCAGCTTCTCTTCGATCTGCTGCTCGAACTCCTCGAACGTGAACTCCCACGGCGTCTCCTCCGACCACGCGTAGTTGGCAGACGCCTCGTAGAGCAGAAGGGCATGGACACGCTCCGGGTGCGCCGCAGCGAACATGCACCCCACGAATCCCATGTGGTCGGTGGCCAGGATCGCTGCACGCTCGACGCCGACGGCGTCGAGAACGACCCCGACATCGTGCGCGAGCATCTCGAGCGGCCAGACGTTCTCGGACGTGCTGCGCTCGGAGCATCCCATTCCCCGGCCGTCGGCCACGACCAGTCGCCGATGCTCCGCGAGCCTGCGAAGGAAGCGGGCCATGCGAGGCTCGTCCCAGTTGAGCTCGACGTTCGAGGCCCACCCTTGCAGGTACATAAGCGTTTCGGCGCCCTCTCCGAGGACTTGGTAGGCAAGCGCGGCATCGCCACTCCATGCGAAGTGCGTCTCAGGACGCTCCATCCCCGGAATCCTTACGGCTTCGTGCCGCGAAACACCAGGTCACGCCCGAACAGGCGCGAGCTGACGCGCGCGTAGCGCCCGCCGACGAAGTCGATGCGCACGTCCTCGAACGCGTGGAGGAGAGTGCGCAGCGCCTCCGGCGAGAACATGCGGAGATGGGTCGGGTCGTCCTCCGGCGACCTGCCCCGGAGGAATCGCAGCCGGCTCTGGACCCGGAAGGCGTTCGGCACGGAACCGACGAGGATGCCGCCGGGCCGGAGGACACGGAAGATCTCGGCGACCAGGGCATCGGGGAACCGAAGGTGCTCGAAGAGCTCGCCAGCTACGACAACGTCGAAGCACGCGTCCTCGAACGGGAGCGGCTCCTCGACGTCAGCCTGTACGGGCTCGATGCCGAGGGCAGCAGCCTTCGCGAGCGCCGCCGCGTCGACGTCGAGTCCCACGAGTTCGTTCCCGGAGAGGAAGTGCTTCGTCAGCGCGCCGGAGCGACAGCCGAGATCGAGGACGCGCTTCCCCTGACCGATCGCCTGGACGAACCAGGGGATGCGCTCGGGCACGAAGACGAAGTCGCCCTCGTCTCGCCGCTCGCGATGGTGCTCCTCGTAGCGGTCGGAGAGATCGCTCACGCGGAGCCGACGGCGGCCTCGTGGCCGAGCGACGCGATCGTGCGTCGCAAGCCGTCCTCGAGCGCGACCTCCGGCTTCCAACCGAGAATCTGCTTCGCGCGGGTGATGTCCGGCTGCCGCACCTGCGGATCGTCCACCGGCAGCGCCTCGTAGACGATCTCGCTCGACGATCCGGTGAGCCGCAGAATGGTCTCGGCCAGTTCGAGGAGAGTCTTCTCGTCCGGGTTTCCGAGGTTGACGGGGAGATGCTCGTCGGACTCGGCGAGGAGCACGATCCCGCGGATGAGGTCGTCGACGAAGCAAAAACTCCGCGTCTGCGAGCCGTCGCCGAAGACCGTCACGGGCTTACCCGCGAGCGCCTGGCGGAGGAAGGTCGGGATCGCGCGACCGTCGTACGCGCGCATCCGCGGCCCGTACGTGTTGAAGATCCGCACGATCGCCGTGTTCACGCCCTGCTGACGGTGGTACGCCATCGTGAGCGCCTCGGCGTAGCGCTTCGCCTCGTCGTACACCCCGCGCGGGCCGATCGGGTTCACGTTGCCCCAGTACGTCTCGGGCTGCGGGTGCACCTCGGGATCGCCGTACACCTCGCTCGTCGAAGCGAGGAGAAACCGCGCGCGCTTCCACTTCGCGAGCCCGAGAGCGTGGTGCGTGCCGTACGAGCCGGTCTTCAGCGAGTGGAGCGGCAGGCGCAGGTAGTCCACCGGGCTCGCAAGCGCTGCCAGGTGGTACACGAAGTCGAGCGGCTCGTCGCACGCGATGGGCTCGATGACGTCGTGATTGACGAACTCGAACGCGTCGTCGCGGAGGTGGTCGATGTTCTCGAGCGTCGACACGACGAGGTTGTCGACGCAGATGACGCGGTGGCCGCGCTGCAGAAGCGCCTCGCAGAGGTGGGAGCCGAGGAATCCGGCGCCGCCGGTGACGAGAGAGGTCGGCATGGCTTCGATGCTAATCGGGCGCTGGCGCGCTCGACATGACTCTTTACGACACCCGTACGGGTGCTCCTGCGCCTACCGCGTCACGGCCGTCAGTGCCGTGTGGAGCCGCTTCCAGGTGGCGTCGGTCTTCTTCGCCCCCGTCGAGCCGATCCACGTCAGGACGACGTTGTGGCCGTATCGCCGCTTGGCCTGCCAGTAGGCCTCGCCGTGAAGGCTCACCCCCTGCTCCCAGTGGATTCTTCCCGCGCTGGGAGCGCCGAGCTGTCCCGTATGACTCTCGGCGAGGAGGTCGGTGACTTCGGCCTCGACGTTCGCACCTGTCACGAGGTACACGACGAAGGTCCCGTATCGCGCCCTCAACGCCGCGGACTGCGCGCCACCGTCGTACGCCCTGTAGTGCCCGGCGTACGAGCGCTGCTGGTTCACGACGAGCCTTTGACCCGTTGCTGCCTTGAACCGTGTCGTCAGTTGGGTCGACGTCGTCGCCGGTGCCGCAACCGACGAGGTCGTGGTGACGGCCGCGAGCCCGAGCATCGCACAGAGGTAGAGAACGTGCCGCATCCGCTCATCGTCGGCCCTCGGACGAGGGAGGCAATCACCCGAACGGGTACGGGCTCACCGCAGGTCCTTGTTGGCCTCCATGTCGAACCACATCGCGAATAGCGTCATCTGCAGCCCCGCGATCAGCAGCACTGCGACGAGGACGATCGAAGCGGGTGTAATCGCGTTCCCGGCGACGCGCAGGACGAGCTCGACCAGCCCGAGCACGAAGCCGACCAAGAGCATGAGCACCCCGAACGCGTAGAAGAACACGAGCGGGTGGAAGTCCCGGATGACGTACTTCTGACCCATTCGCCACCAGAAGCCCTTGAACAGGAGCCACGAGATGCGTGGTACGACCGACCGCAGGCGAATTCCCGAGCGTTCCCCGACGTCGTAGATCGGTCGCGACGGCACATCCCGCACGCGGGCGTTCTGGACGTTCAGGTGGACGAGCATGTCGTTCGGGAAGCCGTAGCGCGGATAGAGGGCGTCGAGGTCGAGCCGCCGGAGGGCGTCCAACGACAGTGCCGCGTATCCGGCCTGCGAGTCGGCGACGTGCCAGTAGCCCGACGCGATCTTCGTGAGCAGCGAGAGCACCGCGTTGCCGAGGTAGCGCGTGCGTGGGATGACCGTCCATGCCTCTCCCGAGACCAGGCGGTTGGCCTTCGCGTACTCGACCTCGCCGCGTGCGACCGGACCGACCAGCGCCTCGAGCTCGGCCGGATCCATCTGGTTGTCGGCCGCCATCACGCAGGTCACGTCGATCTCCTCGTCACGCGCGCGCCGGTAGCCCGTTGCGATCGCCGCTCCGACGCCCGCGTTCCGATCGTGGCGCAGGAGCTGGACGCGCGGATCTCCGACCGACTCGGCTGCGGCAGCCGTGCCGTCGCGCGACGCATCGTCGACGACGTAGACGCGGTCGACGAACTCCGGGATCCCGCGGAGCGTCTCGCCGACGAGGCGCTCCTCGTCGAACGCGGGCACGACGACCGCGACCCGCTTCCCCTCGAGCATCAGGCTTCGGACACGGACCCGCGCCGTCGGGCGGCGATCGGGTCGATGACGAGCGCGGCGACCGCTCCGAGGATGAGCCCGATCAGCGCACCCACGAGGAGGGAGGAGCGGCTCGAGCGCGCGGTCGTCTTGCTCGCAGCCGCGGGTTCCACGACCCGGCTCGACTCGACGCTCTCCGCCAGGTTCAGGAGCTGCTGTGACTCGAACAGATCGTCCTGGATCGCGGCGCGCCGCGCGTCCGCGGTCGTGACCACCGAGTTGAGGTTCGAGGTGACGAGCAGCCGCTGGTCGAGCGGAATGGAGCGATCGGCGATGATCGCCGCCTGCTGCTCCTGGGCGATGCGGATTCGCTCGTTCACCTCCTCCAGCTGAAGCTCGGCCTTCTCGACCTGCTCCTCCAGCAACGCGACCTTCTCGGTCACGTACACCGATACGCGCTCCGTCACGCGTTTCGCGAGCGCGTCCGCCGCGAGCTCGACCTTGCGCTTCCCGGAGCCCTTCACGGCGATCTCCATGAGCGGGTTGATCCCGCGGAGCTGTCCGGCCGCCAGGAGCTCACGGGTCGAGATCGACGAGCGGAGCTGCGAGACGGGGATGCCGCTGAGCTCCGACGCGCGCTTCAGGGCCGCCTCGGAGCGGATGATCTCCCCGACCGTGCGTGGATTCGTCGCCAGGCTCTGGATCTGGCCACCGCCGAGGGGGGCGAACGGCTGTCCGAGGTAGACGATCGTCTGCGCGCGCCAGACCGTCCCGCCGGCGAGCGCGAGCGCGATTCCGACGACGGCACCGACGACCAGGCCGCCCACGGGGAGCCACCAGCGCAGCTTGAGACGCTGCCAGCCGGAGGAGAGATCGACCTCCTGCTCTTCCAGGGTCGTCATGCGGCCGCGACCCTAGCAGCGGCCCAGCGCCACTGAGCCTCCAGGCCGTCCTCGAAAGCCGTCGCCGGCGTCCAGCCGAGCTCCTCGCGGATGCGCGACGTGTCGGCGGAGGTTCGCGCCGCATCGCCGTCGCGACGAGCGAGACGGACGACCTCGAGCCGCCGGCCCGCGATCCGCGCCAGCGCCTCGATGGCATCGAGCATCGACACCTCCGTGCCACCCCCGACGTTGAAGACCGAACCGGCCCGGCCACGCTCGAGCGCCGCGATCGTCGCCTCGACCGCGTCGTCGACGTACGTGAAGCTCCGCGACTGCGTCCCGTCCCCGTACAGCTCGAACGG
>DASUCN010000151.1:0-4388 GCA_036276015.1 Gaiellaceae bacterium
CTACCAGACGAAGGCGATGACCTCGCCGCCGACGCCGCGCTCGGCGGCCTGGCGGGTCGTGATCACCCCGGTCGAGGTGGACAGGATCGCCGTGCCGAGACCGCCGAGGACGCGCGGGAGGCGGTCCTTCTTCGCGTAGACGCGACGGCCCGGCTTCGACACGCGCTTGAGGTCGGTGATCACCCGCTCGCGGTTCTTGCCGAACTTCAGCTCGATCACGAGCAGGCTCACGGGCGAGGCCTCGACGATCTCGAAGCCCTTCACGTACCCCTCGTCGGCGAGGAGGCGTGCGATCTCCTCCTTCATCCGCGAGGTCGGCATCGAGACGGTGTCCTGCATCGCCCGGTTCGCGTTGCGGATGCGGGTCAGCATGTCGGCGATGGGATCGGTCAGCATCGTCGCTCTCCTACCAGCTGCTCGCGCCGGATTCCGCTTGCGGAAGCCGGCAAGTAGACATCAGACAAGAGGTCGTGGTGATATCCATCATCACCACGAGCTCTTGGTCATTCCCGGGATCGCGCCGTCGTGCGCGAGCTCGCGCAGGCAGATCCGGCACAGCTTGAACCTGCGGAAGACGGCCCGCGGCCGGCCGCAGCGATTGCAGCGCGAGTAGCCGCTCACCGCATGCTTCGGGGTGCGCTTCTGCTTGACGCGCAGGGAGGTCTTTGCCACTACGAATCCCTTCTCTCGGTGGCGAAGGGCAGCCCGAGCGCGCGCAGGAGGGCGCGGGCGTGCTCGTCGTTCTCCGCCGTCGTCGTGATCGCGATGTCGAGGCCCCTGATCGCCGGAACGCTGTCGTAGTCGATCTCGGGGAAGATGATCTGCTCCCTGATCCCGATCGAGTAGTTCCCGCGTCCGTCGAAGGAGTCCGGGTTGAGCCCCCGGAAGTCGCGGATCCGCGGCAGCGCGATCGAGACGAGCCGGTCGAGGAACTCGTACATCCGGGCGCCGCGCAGCGTCACACGCGCGCCGACGGCCATCCCCTCGCGGAGCTTGAAGCTCGCGATCGACTTCCGCGCCCGGCGCACCTGCGCACGCTGGCCGGCGATCGTCGACAGCTCCTCGATCGCGGCGTCGAGCGCCTTGGCGTCCGTCTTCGCGTCGCCGACGCCCATGTTCAGCGTGATCTTCGAGATGCGCGGCGCCTGCATGATCGAGTCGAGCGCCAGCTCGTCCTTCAGCGCCGGGCGGATCTCGCGCTCGTAGCGCTCCTTGAGGCGGGCCACCACGGTCTCGGTCGCGGCCATCACGCGATCTCCTGACCGCAGCCGTCGCGCTTGCAGACCCGGACCCGGATCGTCTCGCCCTTGATCTCCTTGAGCCTGACGCCGACGCGCGTCGGCTGGCCGCACGTCGGGCAGACGACCATCACGTTCGAGACGTCGAGCGGGACCGGCTTCTCGATGATCCCACCCGGGATGATGTTCGCGCCGCCCATGCGCGTGGAGTCCCGGATCGGGCGCGGCTTCGTGTGACGCTTCGCGAGGTTGAGGTTCTCGACCACGACGCGGCGATCGCGCGGGCGCGCCTCGAGGACCCGTCCCTGCTTGCCGCGGTCCTTGCCGGCGAGCACCTGGACGAGGTCGCCCTTCTTGATTCGCATGTTCGTGGCCATCTCTCAGAGCACCTCGGGGGCGAGGCTGACGATCTTCATGAAGTTCTTCTCGCGCAGCTCGCGGGCGACCGGCCCGAAGATGCGCGTTCCGCGCGGGTTCAGCTGGTTGTCGATGATGACGGCGGCGTTCTCGTCGAAGCCGATCAACGTCCCGTCGTTCCTGCCGTAGGGCTTCTTCGTCCGGACGACGACCGCTCGCACGACCTCGCCCTTCTTGACCGTGCCCTGCGGCGTGGCGGCCTTCACTGTAGCGACGATCTGGTCGCCGACACGAGCGTATCGCCGGTGCGAGCCGCCGACCACGCGGATGCAGAGCAGCTCGCGGGCCCCGGTGTTGTCGGCGACCTTCAGTCGTGACTCTTGCTGGATCATCCTGCCGCCTCCGCTACTTCGCTGCCTCGACGACCTCGGCCAGCCGCCAGCGCTTCGTCTTCGAGAGCGGCCGGGTCTCGACGATCCGGACGATGTCGCCCACCTTCGCCGTCCCCGCCTCGTCGTGCGCGTGGAACTTGACGCTCCGGCGGACGACCTTCTTGTACCGCGGATGCGCCTTCACGACCTCGACCTTGACGACGATCGTCTTCTCCATCGCGTCGGAGACGACCGTCCCCTGGCGCTCCTGGCGGCGGCCGCGCTCGTGCTCCGGCTTCTCGAGCCGCACGATCGGCTTGCGCTCCGTCGCCTTGACACGCTTCGGGCGCGTCCGCTCCGGGCGCTGCGAGCGCGGGAGCCGCTTCTTCTTCTGCTTCGGGCCCGACTGGGGAGCAGGCGTCGCCTCTGCGGCGGGCTCGGCGACGGGGGTCGCCTCCGAGGACGGCTCGGCGACGGGCTCCGCGGCAGCCGTCTCGGCCGCCTCGGGCTCCGCCGGCGCCTCGACCTCGGCGACGGGCTCGGCGGCCTCGGGCTCCGCCGGTGCCTCGGCCTCGGCCGCAGGGGCCTCGGCGACCGCGTCCTCGGAGGGCTCGGCAGCGCTCTCGTCGACCGGGGTCTCGTTCTCGTTCACGTTCTCGTCAGCCATTCGTCCCTCACACCTTCTCGGCAGCGCGCTCGTGCTGGATCGTCAGGATGCGGGCGATGTCCCGCTTGGCGTGCTGCAGGCGGGCGCTCGAGTCGAGCGCGCCGGTCGCAGCCTGGAAGCGGAGCTTGAACAGCTCCTGCCGGCTCTCGCCGAGCCGCTTGTCGAGCTCGTCGTCCGTCATCCCGCGCAGCTCTCTCGCTCTCATGAACTCCTCCTCGACCCGTGCCCCAGACCGTCGCGGCCGGAGGCCGGCTCTGCCGGCCGGAGGCCGGGAAGACGCTGGCGCACGCGTCGCGCCGAAGGAGGGGGCTCGTTGGGGAACCATGGGTTCCCCCACGTCTTCTAGCTCTCAAAGAGATCAGCCTCCCGCTTCACGAACTTCGTCTTGATCGGGAGCTTCTGGGCGGCGAGCCGGAGCGCCTCCTTGGCGAGGGGCTCGGGCACGCCGGACAGCTCGAACATCACGCGACCGGGCTTGACGACCGCGACCCACCCCTCCGGAGAGCCCTTGCCGGAGCCCATGCGGGTCTCGGCCGGCTTCTTCGTGAACGGCTTGTCCGGGAACAGGTTGATCCAGACCTTGCCGCCGCGGCGGATCTTGCGCGTCATTGCGATCCGGGCGGCCTCGATCTGCCGGTTGGTGACCCAACCGGTCTCGAGCGCCTTGATCCCGTAGTCGCCGTACTGCACCTCGGTCTGCCCCTTGGCGAACCCGGCGCGCCGCCCGCGAAACTGCTTGCGGTGCTTCGTCTTGCGCGGCATCAACATCAGGCGTCACCGCCCGGGCGCTCCGGAGTCGTCTCCGGCGCGGTCGTCGCGGGCGCCTCGGCGGGCGGCGTCTCGAGCGACTGGTCGGCGGGCCGCGCCTGCGTCTCGGGCGCGGGACCACGGCCCTGGCCGGGCCCGCGTCCCTGACCGGCGCCGCGACCGCCGCCCCGTCCGGGTCGCCGGCGCTTCTGGACGAGGCCGAGCCCCTCGCGATCCTGACCGCGACCGCGGGCGCTCTCGCGCGACGCGCCGAGGCCCTCGCTGTTCGAGCCGCGGCGTCGCCGCGAGCCGTCGGCCTCGGTGATCCGCTCCCGACCGAGCGAGCCCTCGTAGCCCTCGGGCATGATCTCGCCCTTGTTGACCCACACCTTCACGCCGATCCGGCCGTACGTCGTCTTCGCCTCGGCGAAGCCGTAGTCGATGTCGGCGCGGATCGTGTGGAGCGGGACGCGACCCTCCGTGTAGCGCTCGCTGCGGCTCATCTCACCGCCACCGAGGCGGCCGCCGCACTGGATCTTGATCCCCTGGGCGCCGGAGCGCATCGCCGAGGCGAGCGAGCGCTTCATCGCGCGCCGGAACGACACGCGATTCTGGAGCTGCTCCGCGATCGACTGCGCGACGAGCTGCGCGTCGAGCTCGGGACGCTTGATCTCGTTGATGTTGATGTGGACGCTCTTGCCGGTGATCGCGTGGAGCTCCTTGCGGAGCGCGTCCACCTCGACCCCCGACTTGCCGATCACGATGCCCGGGCGCGCCGTGTAGATGTCGACCGTGATCCGCTGCTTGTCCTTGCGGATCAGGATGTCGGACAGGCCGGCATGCGCGAGCTTGCCGTTGATGTGTTCACGGATCCGGACGTCCTCGAGGATGTAGTCGGCGATCTCCTTCTTGCCGGTCCACCAGTTCGACTTCCAGTCGTGGATGACGCCGACGCGAAGGCCGCCGGGATGCACTTTCTGACCCATCAGGCCACCGCCTCCTTCTTCT
>DASUCN010000152.1:0-12736 GCA_036276015.1 Gaiellaceae bacterium
GTCGACGTCGTCGTCGTGCGCGAGAACACCGAAGATCTCTACGCGGGCATCGAGTACGAAGCGGGATCGCAAGCCGCGGAGCACGTGATCGAGACGCTCAACGCCCTGCAGACGAAGCAGATCGCCGCAGGCTCGGGCATCTCGGTCAAGCCGATCAGCGCCGCGGGCTCGGAGAGGATCATCCGCTTCGCATTCGAGTACGCCCGCGAGCACGGTCGCCGCGAGGTGGCCGGCGTGACGAAGGCGAACATCATGAAGTTCACGGACGGGCTCTTCCTGTCCGTCTTCCGCGAGGTCGCAACGGACTACCCGGACATCGACGCGCGTGAGGTGCTCGTCGACGCGCTGACGATGCAGCTCGTGCAGCGCCCGGAGGAGTTCGACGTCCTCGTGCTGCCGAATCTCTACGGGGACATCATCAGCGACCTCACCGCGGGCCTCGTGGGCGGGTTGGGCGTGGCGCCGGGAGCGAACATCGGCGAGCGCGCCGCTGTCTTCGAGGCCACCCACGGCTCGGCGCCCAAGTACAAGGACCAGAACAAGGTCAACCCGACGGCGATGATCCTCTCCGGGAAGCTCATGCTCGAGCACCTCGGCGAACGCGACGCCGCCGAGCGGCTCGAAGCTGCGGTCGCCGCGGTGATCGCAGCGGGTGAGCGCGTGACCTACGACCTCAAGCCGACGCGCGACGACCCGAGCGCCGTCGGTACCTCCGAGTACGCAGATGCGATCATCGAAAGGCTGGGCAGCTAGATGCGAAGGAAGATCACAGTGGTGGGCGCCGGAAACGTCGGCGCGACCTGCGCGCAGGAGCTCGCGCGCCGCGACTACGCCGACGTCGTCCTGGTCGACATCATCCCGAACTTCCCGCAGGGGAAGGCCCTCGACATCAACCAGGCCGCCGCCGTCCTCGGCTACGAGCCGGCGATGGTCGGCTCGAACGGCTACGAGGAGTCGGCCGGCTCAGACGTGATCGTCATCACGGCCGGCAAGCCACGCTCGCCCGGTATGAGCCGCGACGACCTCGTCTCCACGAACGAGGCGATCGTCTCGTCGGTGACGAAGGAGGCCGTCAAGCATTCGCCGGACGCGATCATCGTCGTCGTCTCGAACCCGCTCGACGCCATGTGCCACGTCGCCAAGGCGACCTCGCGCTGGAAGAAGCACCGAGTCGTGGGCATGGCGGGAATCCTCGACACCGCCCGCTTCTCGACCTTCATCGCGCAGGAGCTCGACGTCTCGGTCAAGGACGTGACGGCGGTCGTCCTCGGCGGCCACGGCGACCAGATGGTCCCCGTCGTGTCGGCGACGAACGTCGGCGGCGTCCCCCTTCCCGAGCTTCTCCCCAAAGGGAAGATCTCCAAGCTCGTCGAGCGCACGAAGTTCGGCGGCGGCGAGCTCGTGCAACTTCTCGGCACGTCGGCCTGGTACGCACCGGGCGCAGCAGCCGCACAGATGGTCGACTCGATCTGCCTCGACGAGAAGCGTGTCCTCCCCTGCACCGCATACCTCGAGGGCGAGTACGGGATCTCGGGGCTGTACATGGGCGTCCCGGTGAAGCTCGGAGCGAGCGGGGTCGAGGAGATCGTGAAGCTCAAGCTCACGGCGGACGAGAAGAGGATGCTGAAGGCGTCCGCAGCCGCCGTGCGCGAGGTCGTCGGCGTCCTCAAGCGGAGGTAAGGGCGAGGCTCGCCTCGTCCTCTGGCGTGGATCTCGGCCTCACAGGGCGCACCGCGATCGTCTGCGGCGCCTCTTCCGGCATCGGGCTCGGCATCGCCGAATCGCTCGCGGGCGAGGGTGCGAACGTGGTCATGTTCGCGCGCCGAAAGGAACTCCTCGAGGAGCAGGCGACACGAATCGGTGGTGTCGCGGTCGCCGGAGACGTCACCAGCGAAGACGACCTCACGCGGCTCGTCGAAACTGCGGTCGAGCGCTTCGGCGGAGTCGACATCGTCGTACACAACTCGGGCGGGCCGCACCGGGCTGTCGCGTCCGAGCTCGACGCCGAGCAGGTGCGAACGGCGGTCGACCTCCTGCTCGTCTCGATCGTCCGGCTCACGGGCCTCTGCCTGCCGTACCTCGAGCACAGCCCGGCCGGGCGGATCGTGACCGTCACGTCGTCGACGGTTCGCGAGCCGATCGACAACCTCGCGCTGTCGAACTCGATCCGGCCCGGCATCGCGGGCTGGTCGAAGTCGCTCGCACGCCAACTTGGACCGAAGGGCATCACGGTGAACTGCATCGCGCCGGGCCGCATCGACACGGCACGGATTCGCGAGGTCTACGTTGACGGACCGTCCGAGGCCGACCTCGCGACGATCCCGCTGCGCCGGCTGGGCACGACACGCGAGGTCGGCGACGTCGCTGCCTTCCTCTGCTCGGAACGTGCCTCGTACGTGAGCGGCACCGTGATCCTCGTCGACGGCGCGCTCACGCGCGGCCTCTGGTGACGGACGCTCCTTGAAGCGCTTCGCCGGCGCGGCGGTCGTCCTCGGTGCGCTGGGACTCGTCACAGCGCTCCTGCTCTGGCGCCTTCCGGCGAGCGACTACATCTTCGTCCCGGACAAGGCGAAGCCGCTCGCGGACAAGGTGATGGTCGAGGGCGGCACCAGCGCCGCCGACGGGGACGTCTATTACGTCGATCTCTTCGTCCGGCGGATCCGCCTCCTGGAACAGCTCCTTCCCTTCACGCGCCCAGAAGGATCGACCGTCGTCTCCGAGGAGGTTCTCAGCCCGACGGGCGAGTCCGACGCGGAGCGCCGCCGCCAGAACGCGGCCGACATGGAGCGGTCCGAGGAGACTGCGGCAGTCGTCGCGCTCCGCACGCTCGGGTACGACGTCGAAGCCACGTCCACGGGCGTCCTGGTCACGTCCGTCGCTGCGGACGCCCCGGCCGCGAAGCGGCTGGAGGTCGGCGACGTCATCGTCGCGGTCGACGACGTCCCGGTGCAGACGCCCGACGGGCTCCGCGCAAGGATCTCACGACGCACACCGGGGGACGACGTCCGGTTCACGCTTCGGCGCGGCGGGAGATCCGTCGACGTGACGGTGAAGACGATCGCGAGCCCGCAGGATCCCAAGCGCGCGATCGTCGGGATCCTCGTCGACCAGGAAGCCGACGTGCAGCTTCCGTTTGACGTCGACATCGACCTCGGTCGCGTCGGCGGCCCATCGGCGGGCCTCCCGTTCGCCCTCGAGATCGCGCGCCAGCTCGGCCGCGACGTGACGGGCGGCTGCCGGATCGCCGCCACGGGCGCGCTCGCGCTCGACGGAACCGTGATCCCCATCGGCGGGGTGAAGCAGAAGACGATCGGAGCGGAGCGTGCGGATGTGGATTACTTCCTCGTCCCCTCCGGCGAGAATGCCGCAGACGCGCTGGAGAACGCTGATGACGTCGACGTCATCCCTGTCGATAGTTTTCAACAGGCGTTGCGGAAGCTGACAACGACCGAGCTGAAATGCTGAATTTGCAGGACTTTCGTCGCGCCTGACAACAGGCGCAATTTGCGGCCAATTCATCCGTCCGGGGGTTGTCCGCCACGGTGGCGGCCGACAGAATGCTGGCTGGTCGTGAGGGGCGACCACCCAGGACATGGCGGCGAAGAAGCGAACAGATCTCACCTGCGACGACTGCTACTTCCGACGGGAGGGCCTCTGCGCGCTCTCGGGGAACGTCCCATGTCCGACCTTCCGGACGGCGACGCGCGGCGCCCTTACGCCGCCGCTCCAGCCGCGGCTCGTCCCGCGTGCGCTCGAGCCGGTCACGGTCGGCCGCGCTGCGTAAGATCGACGCATGAGCGAGTCGGGCACGACGCCCGAGAAGGGAACTCCGTGGAGACTCGTCGTCTTCGGAGTTCTCGCCGTCTACGCGATCCTGATCATCCTCTTCAACCGTGAGCAGGTCGAGGTCAGCTTCGTGTTCTTCTCGGCGCGCATCTCGCTGCTCGTCCTCATCCTGCTCTGCGTCGGGATCGGGTTCGCCGCCGGCTACCTCTTCGACCAGATCCGGTCGCGGCGCAGGTCAGCGTAGGGACGACAGCAGCGCGATACCCTCGGCGATTCGCGCCGGGCTCTCGTAGCTGAAGGCGAGTCGCGCGGTGCCGCTCCCGAGCCCGGACCCTGGCGGGAAGAAGCCGGGACCGGAGACGAACGCGACACCCGCCTGGCCCGCGCGCGTCGCGAGGGCGTCGGTGTCGACACCGTCCGCGTCGAGCCACACGAAGTAGCCGCCCTCCGGCTCGCTCCAGGTCGCCTCCGTCCCGAGGTGCGCGTCGAGCGCCTCGAGCATCGCATCGCGCCGCGTCCGAAGCTCGTTCTGGACGGACTCGAGGTTGGACTCGAATCGTCCACGACGGATGAACTCCCAGACGATCGCCTGCGGGAGGAACGGCGGTGAGATGTAGGTCGAGACAGCTCGCTCCTCGAATGCGCTCGCGTCGTCCGCGGGCAGGACGAAGTACCCTGTGCGAACGCCTGGTGCAACGGTCTTCGAGAACGAGGACGTGTACGTCACGAGGCTCCCACCCTCGAGCGCGAGCAGGCTCGGCGGCGCCTCTCCCTCGAAGCGGACGAGCCCGTACGGGTCGTCCTCGAGCACGGCCAACTCGTGACGGCGCACGATCTCGACGAGGCGCGCGCGGCGTTCGGCCGACAGCGTGCGCCCGCTCGGGTTCTGGAACGTCGGAATCGTGTACAGGAACGACGGCGGATCCGTCCTCGCTGTGAGCTCCGCTTCGAGCGCGTCGGGGTCGAGCCCCTCGTCGTCCATCGGCAGCGCCACAACCTCGGCTCCCTCGCGCGCGAGCACCTTGAGCGGCCGGTCGTAGCTGGGCGCCTCGACGAGGACGCGCCCCGGTCGGCGTGCGAGCTGCTCGGCAGCGTAGAAGACAAAGCCCTGGAGGCCGCCGACGGTGAGCACAACCCGCTCCGCAGGCACCCCGTGGCGCTCGGCCACCCACTCCCGCAGCGGTGCATAGCCGCCGCCAGGCCCGTACGCGAACACCTTCGAGCCGTCTCGACGCGCGACTTCGTGCGCGCAGTCGGCGAGCTCTTCGGCCGGTATCAGCTCGGGCGCTGGCGCGCCCCGGGCAAACGAGATGGGCGGCTCCGGCACGCCGCCGAGGTTACGTGAAGTACGTGTCCTCGTCGGAGTACGGCGGCACGCAGCAGCAGAGGAGGCGCGCGCCCCGGTCGCCGGCGGTGAGCCGATGCGACGCGCCCGGAGGGATGACGACGGCGTCGCCGGCTGCGACACTCCGGCGCTCGCCGTCCACCTCGAGCTCTCCCCCGCCTTCGACCAGGAGGTAGATCTCCTCGCTCGACGCGTGGTAATGGCGTCGAGTCGAGGCTCCCGGGTCGAGCGACGCCTCGGCGAGGCTTTGGCGCTCCGTGTGGTGGTACTCGCGGATCGTCGACCCGTCCTTCGTGACGAACGGCGTCGCGTCACGCTCACGGTTGCGGAGCAGCATCGGCCGACTCTACCCAGGGGCGACTCGCTCGACGCACGACCGCGACCCCAAACGCCCCCAGGGGATCCCCGAGATCCCTGCGGTCAGCGTAGCCGGCGAATCGTCACGACGGAGCCACCCCTTCGTGCCGACTTCGTGCCAACGAAGCGACGTGAGGCGCGCGCGAGCGGATCGACGCTGTGTGCGCTACGCGCGCGCGATCTCGGCGACGAGCTGAGCGGTCTCGGTCGGGGTCGTCCCCACACGGATCCCGCGTGCCTCGAGCGCATCCTTCTTCGCCTGGGCGGTTCCGGCCGAACCCGAGATGATCGCACCGGCGTGCCCCATGGTCTTGCCCGGAGGCGCCGTGAACCCCGCGATGTACGCGACCACCGGCTTCGTCATCTCGGCCTCGATGAATGCGGCCGCCTTCTCCTCCTCGTCGCCGCCGATCTCGCCGACCATGACCACCTGCTCGGTCTGAGGATCGGCCTCGAACGACGCGAGGATGTCGAGGAACGACGAGCCGACGATCGGATCACCGCCGATCCCGACAATCGTCGAGTTCCCGAGCCCGAGCTGCGTGAGCTCGTGGCCGATCTGGTACGTGAGCGTTCCGGACCGCGAGACGAGCCCGACGGAGCCCTCGCGAAAGATCTCGGCAGGGATGATCCCGACGTTCGCCTTCCCCGGCGAGAGGGCTCCGGGACAGTTCGGGCCGATCAACCGGACGCCGCGCCCCTGGATGAACGCGTGGATGCGGAGCATCTCGTGAGCGGGCACCCCTTCCGTGATGCACACGACCGTCCCGATGCCGGCGGCGATCGCCTCGTACATCGCGTCGGCTGCGAACGGCGCCGGAACGAAGACCATGGCCGTGTTCGCACCGGTCCTCTCGACCGCGTCGGCCACCGTGTCGAACACCGGAATCCCCTCGACGTCCTGCCCGCCCTTGCCCGGCGTGACGCCCGCCACGACGTTCGTCCCGTGCGAGCGATTGCGCAGGCCGTGGAACCGCCCCTCCGATCCCGTCAGGCCCTGGACGACGAGTCGCGTGTCCATGTCGACGAGGATCGCCATCAGGCGGCCAGCTCCACCGCACGGCGAGCGCCGTCCAGCATCGTCGCTTCAGCGTGGAGGTTCGGAAGCGAGGCGTCGTCGAGGATCTGACGCCCCTCCGCTGCGTTCGTCCCGTCGAGGCGGACTACGATCTGCTGTTCGAGACCCATCTGTTCGACTGCCTGGAGGATCCCGCGCGCGACCTCGTCGCAGCGTGTGATTCCACCGAAGATGTTGAAGAAGATCGAGCGCACCTGCGTGTCTCGCGTGATCACCTCGAGGGCGTCCACCACGCCCTGCGCGTCGCCGCCCCCGCCCAGGTCGCAGAAGTTCGCGGGCCTGCCTCCGACGAAGGTGACGACGTCGACGGTCGACATGGTCAGGCCGGCACCGTTGCCGAGAACGCCGACCTCGCCGTCGAGCTTCACGTACGTCACGCCCTTCTCGCGCGCGAGCGCCTCGAGCGGATCGGCGCCCTCGACGTCGCGCATCTCGGCGATCTCGGGGTGCTTGTAGAGGGCGTTGTCGTCGACGGTGAACTTCGAGTCGAGCGCCCGCACCTCGCCTTCGGGGGTCACGATGAGCGGGTTGATCTCGCAGAGCATCGCGTCCGTGCCGACGAATGCGTCGTAGACCTTCGTCACGATGGACGCGATCTGCTTCTGCTCACCGGAATCCTCTACACCACCGGCATAGACGAGGCGGCGCGCATGCCACGGATGGCAGCCTTCTAGCGGATCGACGTGGAGCCGCACGAGCGCGTCCGGGCTCGTCGCGGCAACCTCCTCGATGTCCATGCCGCCCTTCGTCGTGAACATGAAGAGAGGCCGCTTCGCACTGCGATCGAAGGTCAGCGAGAGGTAGTACTCGTGCGCGATGTCCGACGCACGCTCGATCCACAGCTTGCGAACGGTGTGGCCGCGGATGTCCATCCCGAGGATCTCGGCCGCCCGCGACTGGGCTTCGTCGGGCGTGCTCGCGAGCTTGATGCCTCCCGCCTTCCCACGACCTCCGATGAGGACCTGTGCCTTGACGACGACTGCGCCGCCGAGCTCTTCGGCCGCCGCCCGCGCCTCCTCCGGAGACACTGCGACAAGCCCTTCGGACACCGGGATCCCGAACCGGCGGAAGAGCTCCTTCCCCTGATGCTCGTGCAGGTCCACGGCGCGCGCGAGTCTATCGGCTCACCTGAATCCGCCCCGCAGCCCGGTGTGCGAGCATCAGCCGCGTGAGCCGCACGACGCTCATCGTGCTTCTCGCGCTCGGCGCGACGTTCGCGGGATTCGTGCTCGCCTCGAACGCACAGCGCCTGCGCGCGGACGAGGCACCGGTCGAGCCGAGCGTCGCCGCCGGTCCCCAGACGGCGAACCTCGACTGGCAGGAAACGCACGGATCGGGAAGCGAGAAGCTCGTCTTCACCGTCGACCGGTTCCAGGTCACGGAAACCGGATGGAATGCCCGCATCGGGATCGAGAACGAGTCGTCGGTCGGCTGGGAGCTCGCACCCGGCGCGACGCCCGAAGGCTCGTTCGGCGTGCAGCTCTTCGAGACCGGCGAGGCGCAGGAGCTCGAGGACCGCAACCGCACCGGCACGCTTCCAGCGGTACGTGCTGCGACGGAGTACGTCCCGGATCTGCCGTCCGTGCTCGAGCCCGGTGCCTCGTGGGAAGGGCAGATCTCCGCACGTGGGGCGCTCGTCGCAGGAAGCTGGGCGCGCGTCGTCTTCGGGACGCTCGTCGCTGTCGGCAAGCCGCCGGACCAGCTCGAGGAGGTCGTCATCTGGATCACCGATCACGCCTACGAGCTCGAGGCGTGATCGACGTCACGCAGCTCGCGCGGTGAGCACCTTCTGCGGCGCCGGCGGCACGCCGCAGCTCGCCGGGAGCGTCGGGCCGTCGCACTCGTCGACGACGACGCGGTGCTCGACTCCAGACACGTCGACGAACCGTACGAACTCCCCGTCGTCGCCGATCAGGCGGAGGTCGGCGAGCTCGAGGATGCCGTTCGCCTCGCGGACGAGTCTCTCCCCTGCCTGCTCCCGCTGTGTGTACGCGGTACGCCCGCGGTAGTGCGTGAGGTCGATGGTGCCGGCGAGCGCAGCGTCGAGCAGCGTCCCCGCACGGGTGGGAGCGACCCGGCCGAGCTGGATGCCCTGCGGGAGCAGGAGGACGTTCGCGGCGAAGCGGTGACCGCCCTGGTGTGAGGAGAGCCAGAGCTCGTCCTCGCCGAGTCGGGACTCCAGTGCACCGTAGACCGCCGTCCCACGCAGCGCACAGCACGCATCGCGGCTGCCGTGCCCGCAGACGAGGACGAGCTGCGCGTCCACCACTTCGCCGTCCCGCGCCAGGTCGACTTCGGCAAGCGACGCGTGCGCATCGAGACGCCGCACCTCGGTCTGTCGCTCGGCGGCACGGACGACGAACACCGCGCGCGAGCCTCGACGACGACCGGGCCGCCGGATGTACAGGAGACGTCCGGTCGGTGTCGACTCCAGCCAGGCACGCACGGCTGCGCGATCCGGCTCGTCGAGCGTGGGCGCGTCCGAGACGTCCCGAGGCCAGGTCCCCACCGACTCGATCAGCAGCCAGCTCCGGGCAGTCGTCGCCGTCGCGCCAAGCGGCTCTCCGGCGGCTTCGGAGATCTCGGCGCAGCGCCCGCCGGTCACGCAACGTCCCCGATGACGCAGACGACATCGCCCTGCGCGACCGCCTGCCCCGGAGCGACGCGCAGCTCCGCGACGACCCCGTCCCGGTGCGCGACGAGCTCGTTCTCCATCTTCATCGCCTCGACGACGCACACGAGCTGACCCGCCTCGATCTCCGATCCGACCTCGACGGACACGGCGAGGACGGTTCCCTGCATCGGGCTCGTCACGGCGCCGGTCGCCTCGCCCGCAATGCCCTTGCTCCGCGTCTTGTGACGACGCGCCAGCTCGGCCCAGGGCGGCTCGGGCGTGCGCAGCCGGATCTCGTGACGACGTCCGTCGATCTCGACCGCGAGGAGCTGCTCCCGCCCCGGCCCGGCCGGGCGTCCGTCCGTGTCCGCCGCTACCGCCGTTCGCCGACGAGCCGACTGCTCCCCGAGCTCCTGCGCCCGCTGCGCGAGCTCGTCGGACTCCACGACGCCGCTGCACGTCCCTCCTGCGACGAAGCACGGCGCCTCGAGCAGCGCTCGGTGGAAGCCGAGGAGGCTCGTCGGGCCCTCGATCACGAACTCCTCGAGCGCGCGCAACATCCGACGCCGCGCATGCTCGCGGTCGACATCGTGGACGATGAGCTTCGCGATCAGCGGGTCGTACAGATCCGAGATCTCGTCGCCCGCACGCACGCCCGAGTCGACGCGGACGCCGATCCCGGCAGGCTCGCGGTAGGCCGCAATCCTCCCCGGAGCCGGCAGGAACCCTTTCGCGACGTCCTCGGCGTTGATGCGGCACTCGATCGCGTGCCCGCGGAGCACCACGCTCTCCTGGACGACGGAGAGCGGCTCACCGGCGGCGATGCGCACCTGCTCGCGGACGATGTCGAGGCCGGTCACCGCCTCCGTCACCGTGTGCTCGACTTGCACGCGAGTGTTCATCTCGAGGAAGAAGTACTCGCCCTCCGGCGTCAGGAGACCCTCGACCGTGCCGGCCGAGCGGTACGCGACGGCCCGCGCCGCGTCCACGGCGATCGCCCCGATGTGCGCGCGAAGCTCCGCGTCGACCGCGGGGGACGGCGTCTCCTCGACGAGCTTCTGGTGCCGCCGCTGGATCGTGCAGTCTCGCTCGCCGAGGTGGACGACGTTCCCGTGGCCGTCGGCGAGGATCTGCACCTCGACGTGCCGCGGGTCGTCGAGGTAGCGCTCGACGTACACGGCCGAGTCCGCGAAGTACGCCTCACCCTCTCGCTGGGCCGTCTCGAACGCACGCTCGACCTCGTACGGCGAGTGGACGACCCTGAGCCCCTTGCCACCACCGCCTGCCGAGGCCTTCACGGCGATCGGGTACCCGATCTCGTCGGCAGCCGCGAGCACGTCCTCGACGCTTCGTGCCGGCTCGGTCGTACCCGGCACGACCGGAACGCCGGCCGTGCGCATCCGGGCACGAGCGGCGATCTTCGACCCCATCGCCTCGATCGACTCCGGCGGCGGGCCGATCCAGACGAGTCCTGCAGCCTCCACCTCACGGGCGAACGCTGCGTTCTCCGCGAGGAATCCGTATCCCGGATGGATCGCCTCCGCCTCGGCGCGTAGCGCGGCCTCGACGATGCGCTCGCCCCGGAGGTAGGACTCGGCCGCAGGCCCAGGGCCGAGGAGGTACGCCTCGTCGGCGGTCGCGACATGGAGCGCGTCCCGGTCGACCTCGGAATACACGGCGACGGTGCCGATCTCGAGCTCGCGCAGCGTCCGCATCACGCGCACCGCGATCTCGCCGCGATTGGCAACGAGCACCTTCGTGAAGGGAGGCATCGGACGCGTATTCTCCCCGACGGTGAGCCTCCCGGACCAGCTCACGGTCGCCCGCATCGCCGCCGTCCCGATCGTGGTGCTCCTCTTCGCGTGGGACTTCCCGAATCACGCCTACTGGGCTACCGCGGTGTTCGTCGTCGCGATGGCGACCGACCAGATCGACGGCTGGCTCGCGCGCCGCCGGGGTATCAGCTCCGCCCTCGGGAAGCTCCTCGACCCGGTCGCGGACAAGGTGCTCGTTCTGACCGCGCTCGTGATGCTCGTCGGCGAGGGCGTCGCGCCGGCATGGATGGTCGCGCTGATCGTCGTGCGCGAGATCCTCGTCTCCGGGCTGCGGCTCGCCGCGGTCGAACGAGGAGTCGTTCTCGGCGCGCGCGATCTCGGGCGGGCCAAGACGTGGGCGCAGGCGATCGCAGCCACCATCGCGGGCCTCGCGGCCGCGGGCGCCTGGAGCGACGACGTCGCCTGGTGGGCGCTCCTCGTCGCGCTCGTCGCGACCTGGGTGTCGGGCCTCGACTACGCGCGTGTCGCGCCGCGCGTGTTGCGCGGCGAGAACGCGTAGCCGTCACGTTCGACGCCCTCGACGAGACCGTCGTGTCACCGGGATTCGGGACTAGGGTTGCCGGGATGGACGATCGCCTCCGGCCCTTCTGGGACTTCGACGACCTCGACACCACCGAGACACGACTTCGAGCGCAGCTCGACGCCGAGGACTCGGACGACGGACGCGCCGAGGTGTTGACGCAGATCGCGCGCGTCGAAGGGCTACGCGGCGCGTTCGATCGCGCGGACGCGCTTGCCGACGAAGCCGAGGCGCTCGCGACCAGCGGCGTCGCTCGGGCGCGCCTCGCCCTCGAGCGCGGACGGATCAGACGCTCGAGCGGAGACCGCGACGCCGCCCGCCCGCTTTTCCAGTCGGCCTATGACGAAGCGCTCGCGGCTGAGCAGTACTTCATGGCCGCCGACGCGGCGCACATGGTCGCTCTCGTCGCGCTCGATCGCGACGACTTCGTGGAGTGGACAAACCGGGGCATCGAGCTCGCGGAGGCGCACGACGCGGCCTCGCACTGGCTCGGCCCGCTGCTCAACAACCTCGGCTGGGAGTACTACGAGGCAGGAGAGCTCGAGCTCGCTCTCGACGCGTTCGAACGTGCGCTTGCTGCACGCGAGCGCGAGCCGGAGAAGCGCGGGCCGATCGAGATCGCGCGCTACTCGGTCGGCAAGACACTCCGCGCCCTCGGCCGCTCCGCGGAGGCGATTCCGCTCCTCGAGCAGGCGGTGGCGTGGGCGGAGAGCACGGGTTCGCCCGACGGCTGGTTCCACGAGGAGCTCGCGGAGGAGTACGCGGCCGTGGAACGGGTCGACGAGGCTCGCGAGCAGGCGCGTCTCGCGATCGCGCTGCTCGAGCGCGACGACCCGGCGTTCGCCGAGCGACGCGAGCGACTCGACTCCCTCGGCTGCGGCGGCACCTAGGGGCCGGACATGTCCGACCCCTACAGCGGGATGTTGCCGTGCTTGCGCTTCGGTGTGGGCTCTCGCTTCGAGAGTGCCGTCTCGAGGGCGGACACGAGGACGGGCCGTGTGCGGCGCGTCTGGATCACGTCGTCGACGTAGCCGCGCTCCGCGGCCGTGTACGGATTCGCGACGCGCTCCTTGTACTCGGCGATGAGTTCCTCCCGGCGAGCGTCCGGGTCGTCGGCCTCGGCGAGCTCCGAGCGGAACACGATGTTGACCGCGCCCTCAGGCCCCATGACCGCGACCTCGGCGGTGGGCCAGGCGAAGTT
>DASUCN010000153.1:0-2230 GCA_036276015.1 Gaiellaceae bacterium
TCCGAAGCGCTGGCCGCCGAACTGCGCCTTGCCCGCCAGCGGCTGCTGCGTCACGAGGCTGTACGGTCCGATGCTGCGCGCGTGGATCTTGTCGTCCACGAGGTGCGACAGCTTCAGCATGTAGATCTCGCCGACCGTCACCGGCGACAGGAACCGCTCGCCGCTGCGGCCGTCGCGCAGCCACACCTTGCCGTACGCCGTGAGCCCGGCCAGGCGCATCAGCTCGATCGCCGCCGCGTCCACGTCGGACTCGCTCTTCTTGCCGAGCATGCCGCCGAGGGCGGGCAGCTCCTGCTCCTCGAGGCGGTCGGTCACCTCGAGCGCCTTGCGCTTCTCGAGCTGCTTGGCCGCCTGCTTGAACTCCGCCTTGCGCGAGGGCGTCGTGTCCTCGTGCTCGGCGTTGTGGAACGCCACCTGGTAGTCGAGCTCCTGCGTCTCGCGCTCGGCGAGCTCCTTCGCCGCGCCCGCCAGGAAGTCGCGGACCTGATGGAACAGGTCGCGCGTCGCCTGCGACATGCCGCGGGCGCCGAGGTCGTTGAGCGACGCCTCCTCGAGCTTCTCGAACTTTTCCTCGTCGCGCGCGGGCACGAGGTCGGCCACGAGGGTGCGGATGTCGGTGGCCGAGATCTTCGGCGCCGGCGCCTTCAGCTCCAGCGCGTTTCGCGCCCACGAGAGGCCGGCCAGCTTCAGCAGCAGGCCGATCTCGCGCTCGCTGGCGCCCGCGAACACCGGGGTCTTCGCGTAGAAGCCCAGGATGCGCGCGGCCCACCCGAGGTGCGTCTCGAGGATCTGCCCCACGTTCATGCGGGACGGCACGCCGAGCGGGTTGAGGACGATGTCGACCGGGCGGCCGTCCGGAAGGAACGGCATGTCCTCCTCGGGGACGATGCGCGCCACGATGCCCTTGTTGCCGTGACGGCCGGCCATCTTGTCGCCGACGGAGATCTTGCGCTTCTCCGCCAGGTACACCTTCACGAGCTGGATGACGCCCGGGGGCAGCTCGTCGGGCTGCAGGATCCGGTCGATGCGCTCCTCGGCGCGCTCCTCGATCTTCGACTTCTCCTCGTTGGAGCTGTCGATGATCGACCGGGCGCGCTCGTTCGCCTTCTTGTTCTCGACGCGGAACGTCTTGAGGTCGATGGACGCGAGCTTGATCTCGCGCAGCATGGCCGCGGTGAGCTTCGTGCCGGCCGGGATCGCCTCTTCGACGGTGCCCGACTTCAGCGCGAGCGCCACGGTCTGGCCCTCGAGGATCTCGTACAGCTCGGAGTCGCGCACCTCGTTCACGCGCAGCTTCTCCTCGCCCTCGAGCCGGCGGACTTCGCCGATCCGCTCGCCGCGATCCTTCTCGACGACCTGGTCCTCGACGCGCGAGAAGATCTTGACGTCGATGACGACGCCTTCCATGCCCGGCGGGACCTTCAGCGACGAGTCCTTCACGTCCTTCGCCTTCTCGCCGAAGATGGCCGTCAGCAGCTTCTCCTCGGGGGAGAGCTCCGTCTCGCCCTTCGGCGTGATCTTGCCGACGAGGATGTCGCCCGGCTTCACGTGCGCGCCGATGCGGACGATGCCGCGCTCGTCGAGATCCAGCAGCGCCTCTTCCGAGACGTTCGGGATCTCGCGCGTGATCTCCTCCTGGCCGCGCTTCGTGTCACGCACGTGCAGCTCGAGCTCCTGGATGTGGATCGACGAATACACGTCGTCCTTGACCAGGCGCTCGGAGAGCACGATGGCGTCCTCGAAGTTGTGCCCGTACCAGGGCATGAACGCCACGGTGACGTTCGAGCCGAGGGCGAGCTGTCCCTTCTCGGTGGCGGCGCCGTCCGCGAGGATGTCGCCCGCCTTCACTTTCTGCCCGAGGCGCACCAGGGGCCGCTGGTTGATCGCGGTGTCCTGGTTGGTGCGCCAGTACTTCTTGATGCGGTAGCGGTCGTGCTGCGTGAGGCGCGCGAGCGGACGATCCTCGTCCTTCCTGCGCTCCGCCGGCCCGGCGTCGACGATGATCTCGTCGGCGGTGACCCGGGTGACGGTGCCGGCGCGCTTCGCGATGACCACGGCGCCGGAGTCACGCGCGGCCTTGTCCTCGAGCCCCGTGCCGACGAGCGGCGTGCGGGGGTTGAGGAGCGGCACGGCCTGGCGCTGCATGTTCGATCCCATGAGCGCGCGGTTCGCGTCGTCGTGCTCGAGGAACGGGATGAGCGACGCGGCGATCGACACGAGCTGCTCGGGC
>DASUCN010000154.1:0-18038 GCA_036276015.1 Gaiellaceae bacterium
CTCGCGCGCCTCGGGCGTCTCGCCGTGGACGCCATCGCCGCGATGTCCGACGACGAGCTGGCCGCCGCGGCGGGTGCTCCGGCGTCGTTCGTCCCCGCGCTGCGGGGAGCGCGCACCTTGGTCGAGGCGCGCGAGTATGCGCAGCTTCTGCTGGAACCGCGGCCGGTCGAGCTCGGAGCCGACGCACGGCCGACGCTCGAGCGGTTCGTCGAGCTCCGCGCGTCCGCGCCGGAGCGCCTGTCGCTGGAGGAGGGAAAGGCGATCGTGCGCGAGCTCAAGGCGGTCGGCGGTGACCTGCGCGCGCTTCGGGTGGCGCTCACGGGGGCCGAGCGCGGGCCTGAGCTCGGCGCCGTCCTCGCCGCGCTCCCTCGTGGCGAGGCGCTTCGCCGCGCCTCCTGACCGTCGATCTGCGCGAGGCTACGATCGCCCGATGCGCCTGTACGACACGCTGACCCGCTCGCTCGTCGATCTGCCACCGCCACCTGGGCCGATCCGCATGTACGTCTGCGGCTCGACCGTCTACCAGCGCATCCACGTCGGCAACTCGCGCCCGTTCGTTCTCGGGATGTGGCTGCGCAGCTGGCTGCGCGCGACCGGGTACGAGGTGACGCTCGTGCACAACATCACCGACGTGGACGACAAGGTCTACGCCGAGGCAGCGAAGCTGGGTATCGGCAGCCGTGAGCTGTCCGAGCGCGCGACCGTGTGGTTCTTCGAGGACACGAACGAGCTTGGTCTCGGGCGACCCGACGTCGAGCCTCGGGCGACCGAGACGATTCCGGAGATCGTCGCGTTCATCGAGGAGCTGATCGAGCGCGGGCGGGCGTACGAGGCCGGCGGGGACGTCTACTTCTCCGTCGCCGCCGCGCCGGACTACGGACGGCTCTCGGGAGCGAGGCTCGAGGAGATGGTCTCCCAGGAGGGGAGCGACCTCAAGCACGATCAGCGCGACTTCGCGCTGTGGAAGTCGCAGAAGCCGCACGAGGACGCCGCCTGGGAGTCGCCGTGGGGGCCGGGCCGCCCCGGCTGGCACATCGAGTGCTCGGCGATGGCGGAGAAGTTCCTGGGCCACGAGTTCGAGATCCACGGAGGAGGGCTCGATCTTCGTTTCCCGCACCACGAGAACGAGCTCGCCCAGTCGAGCGCCCTCGGACACCGCTTCGCGCACGTCTGGATGCACAACGGCATGCTCGAGCTCGACGCCGAGAAGATGTCGAAGTCGCTCGGCAACGTCGTCACGCTGCGCAACGTTCTCGACACCTGGGGGCGCGAGGCGCTGCTCGTGTTCCATCTGACCGGCCACTGGAGCAAGCCCGTCGACTTCTCCGACGAGACCATGGAGGCTGCCGTGGCGCGCGCGGAGGGCTTTCGCGAGGCATTCCGCAATCCGAGCCAGCCCGCACCCGATGGCGCGTGGGAGCGGTTCGCGGCCGCGCTCGACGACGACTTCTCGACGCCTGCGGCCCTGGCAGTCATGCACGAGTGGCACGACCACGCCCTCCTCCGGAGGGCGCTTGCGGTCTTCGGCCTGGAGTCGCTCGCGCAGGACGAGGAGGCACCGGCCGACCTCGTCGCGCTCGCCGAGCAGCGCGTCTCCGCGCGAGCGGAGCGCGATTTCGAGCAAGCCGACCGCCTCAGAGCCGAGATCGAGTCGGCCGGCTGGGACGTGCGCGACGAGGCCGAGGGCTTCCGGCTCGTGCGACGACGGTGACGCCGACCCGCGAGCTCGTCTACGGACGCAACCCGGTGCGCGAGCTCTACCGCGGGCCGCGGCGCGTGCTCGAGACGTGGGTGACGGAGCGGGCTGCTGCGCAGATCCCGTGGCTCGACTCGGGGCCGAAGCCACAGTTGAAGCCGGAGCGCGTGCTCTCCGAGGAGGCCGGCACGCGTGACCACCAGGGCGTCGTCGCGTGGTGCGAGCCGTTCCGCTACGCGGATGCCTACGAGCTTGCGCGCAGGGACGAGCCGCTGCTCGTCTGCCTCGACCAGGTCACCGATCCTCACAACCTCGGTGCGGTTCTCCGGAGCGCGGAGGGGGTCGGCGCCACGGGCGTGATCGTGCCCGCGCACGGCTCCGTCCGCGTGACCCCGGCCGTGTGCCGCGCGTCGGCGGGCGCGGTCGAGCACGTTCCCGTCGCGGTCGTGCCGAACCTCGCGCGCTACCTCGCCGACGTGAAGAGCACCACGCTGTGGGCGTACGCAGCCGAATCGGAAGGGACGCTCTCCCTGTGGGACGCCGACCTCACGGGAGGCGTCGCGCTCGTCCTCGGCGCCGAGGGAAAGGGCGTGCGACCACTCGTCCGGCGAACGTGCGACGCCACGGTCGCGATTCCGCTGCTCGGAAAGGTCGCCTCGCTCAACGTCTCCGTCGCTGCCGCGGTGCTCCTCTTCGAGGCTCGCAGGCAGCGCTCCGCCGATCATGCCTGAGCCCACCCTCTATCTCTTCGACGGCTACAACCTGCTGCACGCAGGCACGTTTCGCGACCGCGACGAGCTCGTCGACACGCTCGCGAGCTTCGTGGCGGGGCGTGGAGCGCGTGGCGTCGTCGTATTCGACGGGACCGGGGAGGAGCGGACGATCGGTGCGCTTCGCGTGCGCTTCACGGCGCACGCCGACGACGTGCTCGAGCGGCTCGCCGCGGAGCATCGGAAGCGGGAGCGTGTATGCGTCGTCTCGTCGGATCACGCGGTCCGGTGGACGTCGGGTCAGGAAGTGCGGAAGGTCGCGTCGCGCGACTTCCTGGCCGAGCTCACGCCTGTCACGCACGTCGACCACGAGCAGCGTGGTGCGGGCGGACGCGTCGGAGACCTCCTCGACGACGAGACGCGCGAGAAGCTCGAACGGCTCAGGCGAGGCGGATCAGGTGCGTAGGAACGCGAGCACGGCCAGGACGCGGCGATGGTCGTCGGTCGTGGCCGGCAGGTCGAGCTTGGAGAAGATGCTCGTGACATGCTTCTCGACCGCTCGCGGCGTGACGTAGAGCCGGTCGGCGATCGCCTGGTTCGAGCGACCCTCGGCCATGAGCTCGAGCACCTCGCGCTCGCGCGGGGTCAGCCCGCGGAGCGGGTCGCCCTGGCGGCTGGTCCCGAAGAGCTCGGCCACGACAGCGGGGTCGAGCGCAGACCCGCCCTCGGCGACGCGTCGCAGGGCCGACGCGAACTCGGCGACGTCGGAGACACGGTCCTTGAGCAGGTAGCCGAGTCCCTCGGTGCCCTTGGAGAACAGATCCATCGCATACGCGGCTTCCACGTACTGCGAGAGCACGAGGACGCCGGTGCCCGGGTGGTGCGCGCGGATCTCCGCCGCCGCGCGGAGTCCCTCGTCCGTGTGCGTCGGAGGCATGCGGATGTCCACGACGGCCACGGTCGGCGAGTGCATGGCCACGTGCCGGAGGAGGTCGTCCGGGGTCCCCGACTGCGCGACGACGTCGAAGCCCGCATCTCCGAGGAGTCGCGCAATCCCCTCGCGCAGGAGCACGGTGTCGTCGGCGAGAACGACGGTGATCCCGGCTCCGAGCATCGAGATCGTGTTGCGAAGCGGCGGGAAGTCGCGCGGGAGGTCGTCGGCGAGCAGCTGGTGGATCCGCTCGGGCCGCGCGAGCCCTGCGAGGCGATGCTCCCCGAGGTCGCGGCTCGGCGTCCCGTCGAGGTGGCGGAGGAGGTCGTCCGAGACGACGATCTGTCCTCCGTGACCGGCGTTTGCGATGCGAGATGCCCGCACGACGTCGACGCCCGTGTAGCCCTCGTCGCCGAGCTCCGGCGTCCCGACGTGAACTCCGATGCGGATTCGTACCTGCGCGCCGCTCGGCCAGGTCGCGTCGCGCATCTCGCGCTGCGCCGCGAACGCGGCCTCGGCTCCGGCGCGCGGATCGGCGAACACCGCGACGTACTCGTCGCCTACGGCGTCGGCCTCCGCGCCGCCGTGCGCCGACACGACGTGCCGCAGGATCCGCCGCAGGAGGATCACCGAGCCGGCGTAGTCGACCTGCGGATCTTCCTGCAGGGCCGTCGATCCTTCGACGTCGGCGAAGAGGAACGTGACGGTTCCGGTGGGCAGCTCGGGCATTCGGCGAGTTTACGGCTCGGTTTGCGGGGCCAGCGGGATCTCCGCACGGATCGACGTGCCCTTGCCGGGAGGGCTCTCGATCGCGAGCGTGCCGTCGAACGCCGCGATGCGATCCGCCAGCCCGCGGAGGCCCGAGCCTCCCGCGGGGTCGGCTCCGCCGGCGCCGTCGTCCGCCACCGTGACGACGAGGACGCCGTTCTGCGGCGACGCGCAGACCCTCGCCGAGGACGCGCGGGCGTACTTCGCGACGTTCGTGAGTGCCTCGGCGACCACGTAGTACGCCGCCGCCTCCACATCCGGGTGCAGGCGCTCGTCCGGCGCGGTCAGCTCGACCGGAATCGGGGCGCGCGCGACCAGGGTCTCGAGCGCAGGGCGAAGTCCCCGGTCCGTGAGCACGGCGGGATGGATGCCGCGGGCGAGCTCGCGCAGCTCGGCGAGCGCGTGCGTGAGCTCGGTCTGGGCCCCTGCGAGCAGATCCGCCGCGCCGTCCGGGTCTTCCCGGAGCCGTGACTCGAGCAGGCGCAGCGAGACGGAGAGCGCGACGAGCCGCTGCTGGGCACCGTCGTGCAGATTCCGCTCGAGCGCTCGCCGGGCCATGTCCTCCGCGCGGATCAGGCGCGCTCGTGATGCGCGCAGGTCCTCGGCGATCCGCTTCCGCTCGGTGATGTCCACGGCGGTGAACAGGAAGAGCGTTCGTTCGTCGATCACGGGCAGCGGCGTCACCGACCAGGCCATGGAGAGCTGGCGGCCCGTCTTCGTCACCCAGGCGTGGTCGCGCTCCTTCGGCTGCTCGCCTCGCGCGACCCCCTCGACGACCGCCTTCACGGCGTCCCGGTCGACCGGATCCACGAACGCATCCCAGAGCACCTGACCCCCGATCTCGTCGGGGTCGTACTCAAGGGTGTGCTCGAACGCGATGTTGGCGCCGCGATGGGTGACGACCCCGTCCGCGTCGATGAGGCAGAGGAGGCTCGGCGCGTTGTTCGCAATCGCGTTCAGAAAGGCGCGCTCCCGCTCGTTCTCGAGCTCGAGCTGCTTGCGCTCGGTGATGTCTGCGCCGCAGATGAGGACGATCCGGTCTCGCCGGCCGGTGACGTCGGCGACGGGGATTGCCGACCACGTGAAGACGCGTGACGTCCCGTCGGAGGACAACAACGCCGACTCGACTTCCTCTGGCATCTCGCCCGCCGCAGCCGCAGCTATGGCGCGAGCTGCTCGGCCGTCGTCGTCCTCGACCACGAGCTCCAAGAACGGGCGTCCGACGAGCTCTTCGTCCGCCCAGCGCACGGCCCGCTTGAACGCGCGGTTGGCACCCACGCGCTTGTCGTTCGCATCGCGGTCGAGAATCGTGCCGTCGCGGGCCAGCACGACCATGATGCTCGGCATCGTCTGGAACACGGCTGATTGCACGTCGCGCTCGCGTTCGAGCTCGAGCTCGCGGCGACGTCGCATGGTGATGTCGGCGCCGCCGGAGACGATGCTCACGACCGTGCCCGCGGCGTCGGTGACCGGCGCCGTACGCCAGTAGATCGTGCGCACCTCTCCGCGCGCATCCGTGAAGGTGTTCTCGTACTCGCCGGCGGCGTAGTCGGGGGCGAGGGCCCGGAAGCGCCCGATCATGGCCTCGCGCTCGCGGGGATCGATGAAGAGATCCCAGTAGTAGCGCCCGCGCACTGCGGCCTCGTCGGAGTAGCCGGCCGCTTCGAGGGCAGCGCGGTTGATCGTGCGTATCCGGCCGTCTGTGTCGATGGTCACGAGAAGGCTCGGCGCCGTGTTCGTCACGGTGCTCATGAAGTCGATCTCCGCACGGAGCTCCGCCTGAAGGCGCTCGTTCTGCAGGGCGATGCCGGCGGCGGCCGCGATCGCGTCGAGGAACTCCGGTTCGGCGTCGAGCGCGGAGTCGTAGCGGAGCGTCGCGATGCGCCCGCCGTCGCGGAGAACCTCCTTGACGGCCCGGGAGCCGTCGGCGACGGGCTCCGAGACCGCTCGCCCGCTCGAGTCGACCCAGCTGCCCGAGTCGAGCGGATAGGCGATCTCGATTCCCGGATCGCCGAGCGCGCGCGCGAGGGCCTCGCGCAGCGGCGTGCCACGCTGGATCTCGACGAGGAGTTCGGTCGCGGACGAGCGTGCCAGTCGAACGCGCAGGAGCCCGAAGAGAAACGCGACCGGAACGGCCGCGAACGCAGCGAAGAAGAGGAAGCGGAGCGCCTCGGCCGCGCCCTCGGAGAGCTGATCGGCGACGACGACGATCGCAACCGAGACGAGCGCGGCCGCTCCCGCCCCGGCGACCGGCCACAGCTGCCAGCGCAGAGCCGGGCTTGCATACCGCCAGCGGCGGATCAGGGCGGCGACGACGAGCACGATCAGGGCGAGGCCGACCAGCGCGGTCGTACGGTCGAACGTCTGGCCCGTGCTCGGAACGTCGGCCACAGCGAGCCCGCTGTCGGCGGCAGCACCCTCGACGGTGTCCGCCGGCTCCGGATCGGCGAAGGATGCGGCCAGCGCAGAGATCGCGAGCGCGACCCCCACCACGACCGGGAGAGCACGTTCGAGACGGCCCGTGAGCCGCCCCGTCGGGTACGCGAGGACGAGAGCCGTGAAGGGCATCCACACGAGACCGCTCAGCACGATCCCGACCTTCGCGACCCAGTCGATGCTGGAGTCGGCGAGCGCGGACAGGAGCCAGAGGTATCCGGTTGCGAGCAGGTACGCGCCGACACGGTTCTCCGGTCGCCGGTTGAGCGCGATGAGGCCACTCACGACGAACGCTGTTCCCGCGCTGCCGGCAAAGGCGATCGTGAGCCATGGGCGCTCGACGTCGTCGCTCGTGAGGATGACCGCAGCCGCAACGGTCAGCTCGACGAAGAGCAGGGCCACGGCGAGGCTGACCGTGAGCCTGCTCATGCGGCAACCCCGGTTTCCTGAGCGTGGAGGGGTGTGGGAAACCGGGAGGTTCCCCACGTTCTCCACGCGACCACGAGCCGAAGGCGAGTGGCGCTCATGTGAGGAGCGCTGCGACCGCGTCCCCTGTGAGCTCGTCCTTGGGGACGAAGCCCCGGGCGGCGGAGGTCGAGACGAGCTCGCCGTAGTCGTCGCGGTCGCGACTCGACACGAGGATGACGTCCGGGCGCGGGTCCCTGCAGCAGATCTCGGCGCACACGTCGAAGCCGGACATGTCCGGGAGCTGGACGTCGAGCAGGACGAGCCCCGGGTCGAGCTCGCCGACGGCGTCGAGGGCGGAGGCGCCATCGGCCGCCTCCCCGACCACGTCGAAGCCGGCGGACTCGAGCATCGCGCGTGCTGACGCGCGGAAGCTCGGATGGTCGTCCACGATGAGAACGGTGCGGCTCACGTGTTGATGGTCGCAGACGGCCCCGCGCTGCGCAGTGCGGCTAGCCGTACGCTCCGGGGCGAACATATGTTCTTAGCATCCTGCAATTCTCGCAAAGGGGTTGTAACGCCTGCAGGATGGTGCTAGGTTCTCCCTCAACTTCAACGTGAGACTTGCACCGCGGCCAGGATGATCCACCGCGCGGCAGGCCTCGGAGCCGTCGACACGGGGGTACTCGGAATGGCCGTTCGCACCGCCACTGCACCGAAGCCGCAGCACAAGCTCCAGAGAGAGCTCGAGGACCTCCAGCTCGTGCTCAAGGCCCGCAACGGCAGCCAGCAGGCGCTCGACGACCTCATGCGCCGGTACACGGGGTTCGTCCGGCTCAAGGCGAGCTCGTACTTCCTCGCCGGCGGCGACGGCGACGACCTCGTCCAGGAGGGCATGATCGGCCTCTACAAGGCGGTGCGCGACTTCCGGCCGGACAAGGAGACGTCGTTCCGCTCGTTCGCCGAGCTCTGCGTCACGCGGCAGATCATCACCGCGATCAAGACGGCAACGCGTTTCAAGCACTCGCCACTCAACACGTATGTCTCGTTCAGCCACACGCCGGCTGGCCAGGAGTCGGACGGCGACTGCACGCTCGGCGACGCGCTGCCCGGGCCGAGCGTCAACGATCCGTCGGTCTGCGTCATCTCGACCGAAGAGCTCCAGAGCCTCGTGTTCGCGCTCGGCACCGGTCTCTCGTCGCTCGAGTCGCAGGCGCTGACTCTCTACCTCGAGGGCAACTCCTACGAGGACATGGCCGAGGACCTCGGCTGCGACACGAAGACGATCGACAACGCGCTCCAGCGCGTCAAGCGCAAGATCCTCGCGCACCAGAAGACGCGAGAAGTACTCGCATGATGGGGGAACCCATGGTTCCCCCATCGGCCCCCTCCTTCACCGCCTGCACGCGCTAGCCGTCACTCGCCTCCCGGCCGGCAAAGCCGGCCTCCGGCGACGTTGCCCAGGCGACCGGCGGAGGGGCACTGCGAAGAGCCGGAGGTGGGACTCGAACCCACGGCCGCCTGATTACAAATCAGGTGCTCTACCAGCTGAGCTACTCCGGCAGCGACCCGTAGGGTACGTCGCGGCCGTGTCAGTTGCCGCGGCCCCCTCGGAGCACAGATAATCCCGCGATGCAGCCGACCACGACAGCCGCGGAGCGCATCCTCGCCGACCGCGCGCGCTACGTCGCCCAGGGGATGACGACGCCCAGGCTCGTGGTCGCGCACGCCGAGGGGGCGCGCCTCACCGATCCGGACGGGCGGACCTTCATCGACTTCGGTGGTGGGATCGGCTGTCAGAACACGGGCCATCGTCACGCGGCGGTCGTCGACGCGATCAAGGAACAGGCCGACCGCTACCTCCACCAATGCTTCATGGTCGGCGTCTACGAGCCGTACGTGGAGGTGTGTCGCCGGCTCGCCGAGCTCTCTCCGTGCCGCGGCGACGAGCAGAAGTCGATTCTGGTGAATTCCGGTGCGGAGGCCGTCGAGAACGCCGTGAAGATCGCGCGCTGGGCGACGGGCCGATCCGCCGTCATCGCGTTCGACAACGCGTTCCACGGCCGGACGCTGCTCGCGATGACGATGACGAGCAAGGTGAAGCCGTACAAGGCGGGCTTCGGACCGTTCGCGCCGGAGGTCTATCGCGCACCGGCGCCCTATGCCTACCGCGGCATCTCCTCCGACGACGCGATCGCCGCGCTCGAGTACGTGTTCAAGGCCGATGTCGATCCGGCGACCGTCGCCTGCGTCGTCATCGAGCCGGTGCAAGGTGAGGGCGGATTCCTCGCGCTTCCACCCGACTACCCCGCGAAGCTGCGGCAGCTGTGCGACCGGCACGGGATCCTCTGGGTGAACGACGAGGTGCAGTCCGGCTGCGGGCGCACCGGAACGATGTGGGCGATCGAGCAGTACGCGGACGCCGAGCCGGACATGACGGCCTTCGGCAAGTCGATCGGCGGCGGCCTCCCGCTCGCAGGCGTCACGGGACGGGCCGAGGTGATGGATGCGGTGCCCGCCGGCGGCCTCGGCGGCACGTTCGGCGGCAATCCCCTGTCCTGCGCAGCGGCGCTAGCGGTGCTCGACGTCGTGACCGAAGCGGAGTTCCTCGCCGACGCGCGCGACCTCGGCGACACCCTGCGCGCACGGCTCGACGACATCGCGTCGCGTCATCCCGAGATCGGCGAGGTGCGAGGCCTCGGCTCGATGCTCGCGTTCGAGTTCGCCGAGCGCACGGCGGATCGTGCCAAGGCAGTCGTCGACGGCGCGTTCGAGCGCGGCCTCGTCCTGCTCTCGTGCGGTCTCTACGGGAACGTCATCCGCCTGCTACCCCCTCTCAACATCACGCCGGAGGAGTTGGACGAGGGGCTCGCCATCCTGGAGGAGTCGCTTGGCGCCTGACCGGGGTGCCGCGCCCGACATCAGCGTCCGAGGCCTCAGCAAGCGCTACGGGGACGTCGTTGCGGTAGACGCGATCGACCTGGACATCCCGGCGGGAGAGTTCTTCACCATGCTCGGCCCCTCGGGTTCGGGCAAGACGACGACGCTGCGCATGATCGCGGGCTTCGAAATGCCCGACGCGGGCTCGATCGAGCTCGCCGGCGAGGACGTCTCCCGCCTCCCGCCGTACGACCGCCCCGTCAACACCGTCTTCCAAGACTACGCGCTCTTCCCGCACATGACCGTGCAGCAGAACGTCGAGTACGGGCTCATGGTGAAGAAGGTGAAGAAGGGCGAGCGCCGCGAGCGGGCGACCGAGGCGCTCGAGATGGTGCGCCTGTCAGGCTACGGAGATCGCAAGCCCTCGCAGCTCTCGGGTGGACAGCGCCAGCGCGTCGCCCTTGCGCGCGCGATCGTCAACCGTCCGCGGGTGCTCCTCCTCGACGAGCCGCTCGGCGCCCTGGATCTCAAGCTGCGCCAGGAGATGCAGCTCGAGCTGAAGTCGATCCAGCGCGAGGTGGGAATCACCTTCGTCTACGTCACGCACGATCAGGAAGAGGCGCTGACGATGTCGGATCGCCTTGCGGTGTTCAACCAGGGCCGGATCGAGCAGATCGGGCCGCCGGCAGAGGTGTACGAGCATCCCGCGAGCGAGTTCATCGCGGGCTTCGTCGGCGTGTCGAACGTCATCGAGCGCGACGGACGGCGCTACACGGTCAGGCCGGAGAAGATCAACCTCCTCGAGGACGGCGACGAGCCCGAGGCGGGCGCGCACGTGGAGGCGGGACTCGTGCGCGACGTGCAGTACGTCGGGCCGATCACACGCTTCCACGTTACGCTCGACCGCGGTGGTGAGCTCCAGGTGCTGGCACAGAACCTCGAAGAGGGCTCGAGCGAGGTGCTCGAGGTGAAGGGACGGCGGGTGCGCGTTGGGTGGCGCCCGGAACAGGAGTCGATCATCGACGAACCGGAGGGAGGACCCGAATGAGAAGGAAGCGCATCGCGGTGTGGACCGCGTTCGCGTTGCTCGTCGGAGCGTTGAGCATCGTCGCCGTGGGCTGCGGTGGTGGTGACGACGAGAGCTCTGCGAGCACCGAGCTCGAAGGGCTCGGCACGTCGCTCGAGGAGATCCAGGCCAATGCGAAGGAAGAAGGCCAGGTCAACCTCGTCATCTGGCCGGGCTATGCGGTGCTCACAGACGAGTTCACGGCCGCAACCGGCTGCAAGGTGGCAACGAAGGACGGAGCGAGCTCGGACGACATGATCAGCCTCATGCAGACAGGCTCGTACGACGGCGGCTCGTTCTCCGGCAACGCGACCGTGCGCATGATGGCGACGGGGGACGTCGCCCCGGTGAACACCGACCTCATCCCGAACTACGCGGACATCCAGGAGGGCCTGCAGAACCAGAGCTACAACTCGCAGGACGGCCAGGCGTACGGCGTGCCGCACGGTCGGGGCCCGAACTACCTCATGTTCCGCACGGACGAGGTGCCCGAGGACACGGACACCTGGGGCGTCATCTGGGAGGACGATCAGCTCGAGAAGTACAAGGGCAAGATCTCCATCTACGACGCGCCGGACTTCATCGCCGACGCCGCCCTGTGGCTGAAGGCGACGCAGCCGGACCTCGGGATCGACAGCCCGTACCAGCTCACGCAGGAGCAGTTCGACGCCGCGGTGGCGCTGCTCAAGAAGCAGGCGCCGTACGTCGGCGAGTACTGGCCGGGCGACGTCGCGAAGCAGATCGGCTCGTACACGAACGGCGACAGCGTCGTCGGGACGACCTGGCCGTACCAGTACGTCGAGCTTCAGAAGGCGAACGTGCCTGTCGCGATCGTCAAGCCGAAGGAGGGCACGACCGGCTGGTCCGACACGTGGATGATCTCCTCGAAGGCCGCCAACCCCAACTGCATGTACCTCTGGATGGATCACATGGGGTCACCGGAGGCGCAAGCGGCGGTTGCGGAAGGCTTCGGCGAGGCGCCGGCCAACCTCAAGGCGTGCGACCTCACGAAGGACCCGAACCACTGCGACACCTACCACGCCGACGACGAGTCGTGGTGGGAGGACGTCTACTACTGGACGACACCGCAGGCCGACTGCGCGGACGACGACGACTCGACGACGTGCGTCGACCAGGCCGCCTGGCAGCAAGCCTGGACGGAGATCCGAGGCTAGAGCACGTGCCGAGGCGCATTCCGTGACCTCGGTCTCGATGGCGGAGACGCCGCCCCGGCAGGGTCCGGGGCGGCGTCTCTCGACGTTCTTCTACCGGCATCCGCGCGTCCGGCTGTGGGCGCTCCTCGCGTTGCCGGCGCTGTGGCTCGGCGTCGTCTACGTCGGGTCGTTGGTCGTGCTCCTGCTCTCGGCCTTCTGGACCGCGGACGCTTTCACCGCCAAGCTCGTCCACGAGTTCACGCTCGACAACTTCCGCCGGATCATCGAGACACCGGTGTACCGCGACGTCGCCTGGCGCACGGTCAAGATGGCCGCGTTCGTGACGGTCGCGTGCGCGATCCTCGCCTTCCCGCTCGCGTACTACATGGCACGGATCGCGTCCTCGCGGACGAGGAACCTGCTGGTCGTGGCAGTCCTCATGCCGCTCTGGGGGAGCTATCTCGTGAAGGCCTACGCATGGCAGGTGATCCTCTCCGGGCAGGGCGTGATCAACTGGTTCCTCGACCCGCTCGGCATCCAGTTCGACGGCCGCTCGAACGTCGGGCTCTGGCTCGTGTTCACGTACCTCTGGCTCCCGTACATGGTGCTGCCGATCTACGCGGGGCTGGAGCGGATTCCGAGCACGCTGCTCGAAGCGTCGTCCGATCTCGGCGGCCGCTCGGTGCAGACGTTCTTCCGCGTCACGTTGCCGCTCGCGTTTCCGGCGGTCGTCGCGGGCTCCATCTTCACCTTCTCACTGACGCTCGGCGACTACATCGCTCCGACGCTCATCGCGAGCGACCAGTTCATCGGGACGGTGATCTACCGGGAGTACGGAACCGCGCTGCCCGTGGCAGCGGCGTACGCCTTCGTGCCGATCGCCGTCATCATCGGCTACCTCCTCGTCGCCCGGAAGCTCAAGGCGTTCGAGTCGCTCTGATGGTCGAGTCCCGCCTCACGCGTGCCCTCCTCGGCCTCGGCTCGGCGCTGACGCTGGCGTTCCTGTACTTCCCGCTGGTCGTGATCGCGCTGTACGCCTTCAACGGGCAGGTCGTCCAACGCTGGCCGATCGAGGAGTGGAGCACGAAGTGGTTCCCCGTCGCGTTCGAGAACGAGAGTGTTCGTATCGCGCTGAAGAACTCGGTCGTCGCAGGCCTCGGGGCTACGGCGATCGCGCTCGTGCTCGGGACGCTGGCGTCACTGGCCATCTCCCGCTACCGGTTCTTCGGCCGCGAGGCGGTCACCTTCGCGATCATCCTTCCGATCGCCCTTCCGGGCATCGTGACCGGGCTCGCGCTCCAGGCCACGATCCGTGACGTGCTCGGTCCGTGGGGTGTGACCTTCGGCCTGTTCACCATCGTCATCGGGCACGCCACCTTCTGCGTGGTCGTCGTCTACAACAACGTGATCGCACGCCTGCGCCGCACGGCCGGCAATCTGGACGAGGCGTCGGCCGACCTCGGTGCCGATAGCTGGCAGACGTTCCGCTACGTGATGTTTCCGCAGATGCGGACGGCGCTGCTCGCCGGCGGCCTTCTCGCCTTCGCGCTCTCCTTCGACGAGATCATCGTCACGATCTTCACCTCGGGCGCCGTACAGACGCTTCCGATCTGGATGTACGCGACGCTGTTCCGCCCGACCGAGCTTCCGATCGTGAACGTGGTCGCGCTGTTCGTGATCCTCGTCTCGGTGATCCCCGTGTACTTCGCCCAGAAGCTCGCGGGTGACGCGGGCGTGGCGCGGCCGACACAGGCGGCGGCGGCGCGAGCCGACGAGGCTCCCTAGATCAACCCGCGGCCGGGACGCCGACCCCGATCGGGCACGACACGCCCGTGCCGCCGAGCCCGCAGTAGCCGTTCGGGTTCGCCTCGAGGTACTGCTGGTGGTAGTCCTCGGCGTAGTAGAACGGCCCGGCCTCGAGGATCTCGGTCGTGATCTTGCCGTAGCCCGCGCGCGAGAGCTCCTCCTGGAACATGTCGCGCGACGCAAGCGCGGCGTCGCGCTGCGACTCGGACGTCCAGTAGATCCCCGATCGGTACTGCGTGCCGACGTCGTTGCCCTGGCGCATGCCCTGGGTGGGGTCGTGACCCTCCCAGAAGATCTTGAGCAGCGCCTCGTAGCTGGTCTTCGCCGGGTCGAAGACGGCGAGCACGACCTCGTTGTGCCCCGTACGCCCGGTGCAGACCTCCTGGTAGGTCGGGTTCGGCGTGAACCCCGCCGAGTAGCCGACCGCGGTCGTGTACATGCCGGGCGCTCGCCAGAACATGCGCTCCGCGCCCCAGAAGCACCCCATCCCGAAGATCGCCTGCTCGGTTCCGTCCGGAAACGGGGGGCCGATGGGCGTACCGAGCACGAGGTGGTTGCCGGGGACGACGATCGGCGTGTCACGCCCGGGGAGCGCCTCCTCGGATGAGGGGATCGCGAGCGGTTTGCGTGTGAACAACATGCTCCTAGAGTACCGGTGGGTGCCGTTTCGTTACGGCTTCGCCGCTGCTTCCCAGCCGTCGTACTCGCCTCTGTGCGTCTCCGCGACGTTTTCGAACCAGGAGCGGAAGGCCTCGACCGTCTCGCGCCGGAGCACGCGCTCGCCGTCGGCGCGCACGCACCAGGCGTCGGCTTCTTCTCCGGGTGGCTCCACCGTCGCCCGCCAGACGCCGTCGATGGACTCCGCGGCCGCGCGCGCGTCCTCTTCCGCTTCGAAGTAGAGGAAGTGGATCACGTGCCGCGACTTCGACAGGTCGGCTCCGCGCGCGGCGAGGTGGCGAAGCGCGAGTGCGTCGGCGTCCTGCGGCGACTTGGGCGCGCCGCGGTACCGGAGACGATCGAGGAAGCTCACGACCGCAGAAGGTCGAGCGCGCTCTCGAGGTCCTCCCAGATCGCGTCGGCGTCCTCGAGGCCTACCGAGAGCCGGAGCAGCCCAGGGGGCACGCGCGCACCTTCCCAGCGCGCCCGCGCCTCGATGCGCGACGTCACTCCGCCGAGGCTTGTCATGTTCACGACGAGACGGGTCGACGTCTCCACCGTGCGCGCGGCGGTCGCGTCGGCCACGTCGAACGAGAGCAGACCGCCGAACCCTGGGTAGCGGACGGTCGTGACGGCGGGATGCCCCCGAAGGCGGTCGGCGACCAGCCGCGCGCTCTCGGTCTGCCGCGCGACGCGCAGCTCGAGCGTGTGGAGCCCACGCAGCAGCAGCCAGACGGTGTCGGCGGCCGGCATCGGCCCCGTTCGCATCCGGAACTCGAACAACCGGGCGGCGTCCTCCTCACGCTTGCAGACGAGAGCGCCGACGAGCGCGTCGTCGTGGCCCGAGAGGTACTTCGTGGCCGAGTGGAGCGCGAAGTCGCAGCCGAGCTCCAGGGGGCGGACGTGGAGCGGAGTCGCGGCCGTCGAGTCACAGACGACCCGCGCGGGATGCGCTGCAGCCGCCTCCCAGTCGGGCATCGTCAGGAACGGGTTCGACGGCGCCTCGAGCCAGACGAGGTCGACGCCTTCCGGGGGAGGCCCGGTCTGGTCGAACTCCACGCGCTCGACGCCCCAGCGGGTGAGCTCGTCGAGCATGACCCCGGTCCCGTAGTACGAGCCGGCCGCGACCGCGACCCGGCTGCCGGGGGAGAGGAACGCGAGGACGAGGGAGGTAGCAGCCGCCATGCCCGAGGAGAACAGCCGCGCGTGCCCGCCGTCGAGAGCTCCGATCCGTGTCTCGGCCTCCTCGAGCGTCGGGTGGGAGTCGCGCGAGTAGGCGAAGCGGCCACGTTCGCCGTTCTCGTACGGCCACGACGTCGAGCGGTCGATCGGCGTGCTCACGCGCGGATCCGCCCGCGCTGGCCCGCTCCGGCAATTTCGTAGCGGCTGGCTGTACACACCCCGATCCGCTCAGCGCTCTGAAGCGCAGCGCACGCACGCTCCGAGAGCTTTTCGTCGGTCGTCTGCCACCCGAGCCAGGCGTGTGCGTCGAGCACGATCACTCGACTTCGGCGTTCCAGACCTCGTCGATCGGAGCAATCAGCTCTTCTTCCGACACGAGGTAGGTCACGCTTCCTTTAAGAGAGCGCGGCTTCTCCACCGGTTGGAGTTCGCGACGGCCTTGCCGCGCTTCGTGACGACGATCGTCTCGCCCGTCTCGGCCACCTCGTCGAGCAGGCGAAGGCACTGCGCTTTGAACTTGCCTGCAGCGATGGTGCGCATGGGAGGAGGGTAGCTCGATCATGTTCACGTGTCCGTGGTCATTCAAGGCCGTGTCCCGCGCGGGCAGTAGGCTCACGCCGTCATGGGCGAGCGGCACGACACGACCGAGGCGAAGCTCCGCTGGCTCGAGGAACTGGGCGAGCAGGCGCTCCATCCAGGCAGTGAGCGGCACGTCGTTCGGCAGCGGGAGCGAGGCAAGCTCCTCGCGCGCGAGCGCCTCGAGAAGCTGCTCGACCCTGGTTCCTTCGTCGAGCTCGATCGCTTCGTCAGGCATCGTGAGGTCGAGTTCGACATGCGCGAGAACCGTCCGTGGGGCGACGCCGTCGTCACCGGCTACGGGACGATCTTCGGCCGCAAGGTCTTCGTCTTCTCGCAGGACTTCACCGTCTTCGGCGGGTCGCTCTCCGAGGTCTTCGCGGAGAAGGTCTGCAAGGTCATGGATCTCGCCGTGAGCTACGGCTGCCCCGTGATCGGGATCAACGACTCGGGCGGGGCGCGGATCCAGGAAGGCGTCGTCTCGCTCGCCGGGTACGCGGAGATCTTCTGGCGCAACGTGCAGGCATCCGGCGTCGTGCCGCAGATCTCGCTCGTGATGGGGCCGTGCGCGGGCGGCGCCGTCTACTCGCCCGCGATCACCGACTTCGTGCTCATGGTGGAGGAGACGTCGTACATGTTCATCACCGGGCCCGACGTCGTGAAGACCGTCACGGGCGAAGACGTGAGCTTCGAGGAGCTCGGTGGCGCGGCGACGCATGCGACGAAGTCGGGCGTCGCGCACTTCACCACCCCCGACGAGGAGACCTGTCTCGAGGAGGCTCGCTACCTCTTCTCCTTCCTCCCGCAGAACAATCTCGAGACGACGCCGTACGCGCCTCCGTCGGATCCCGTCGATCGCGAGGATTCCGCGCTCGACACGATCGTGCCCGACAGCCCGAACAAGCCGTACGACATCAAGGCGGTGATCGAGCGCGTGGTCGACGACGGCGAGCTGCTCGAGGTGCACGCGCACTGGGCCGACAACATCGTCTGCGCGTTCGCGAGGCTCGGCGGGCACGCGGTCGGCATCGTCGGCAATCAGCCGGGAGCGCTCGCCGGCGTGCTCGACATCGATGCGTCCGTCAAGGCCGCGCGCTTCGTCCGGACGTGCGACGCGTTCAACATCCCGCTCGTGACGTTCGTGGACGTTCCTGGATTCCTCCCGGGGACGGCGCAGGAGTGGGGCGGGATCATCCGGCACGGGGCGAAGCTCCTGTACGCCTACGCCGAGGCAACCGTCCCGAAGCTCACGGTGATCACGCGCAAGGCGTACGGCGGTGCCTATGACGTCATGTCCTCGAAGCACATCCGCGCGGACTTCAACTTCGCCTGGCCCACCGCCGAGGTCGCGGTCATGGGGCCTGAGGGCGCGGTCAACATCGTGTTCCGCTCGGAGCTCGCCGAGGCCGACGACCCGGACGCTCGCCGGGAGGAGCTCATCGCCGAGTACAAGGAGCGCTTCGCGAATCCGTACACGGCCGCGGAGCGCGGTTACGTCGACGACGTGATCCAGCCGCGCCGCACACGGCCCGTCCTCGTGTCCGCCCTCGAGACGGCACTCTCGAAGCGCGAGCCCACACCGAAGCGCAAGCACGGCAACATCCCGCTGTAGGGGTCGGACATGTCCGACCCCTAGGTGCGGCCGTCGCCGAGCGAGTCGAGTCGCTCGCGTCGCTCGGCGAACGCCGGGTCGTCGCGCTCGAGCAGCGCGATCGCGAGACGCGCCTGCTCGCGAGCCTCGTCGACCCGTTCCACGGCCGCGTACTCCTCC
>DASUCN010000155.1:0-35224 GCA_036276015.1 Gaiellaceae bacterium
CCGAGCCGGTCGGCGACTCCGCCTGCGACATGGATCTGCACGTCGGCACCCGCCTTCGCTCGGAGCAGTCGAAGAGCGCGCGTGACGTAGCCATACGTCGCGTCGAAGCCCTTGACCGCACCGCCGGTGTAGACCATCGGCGCGAACGCGTCCGCGCTCTCCGAGAGCTCCGCCCACGGGAACCCTGGCCAGGTCGACGGTCGCTTCTCGAGCCCGCGCGGATTGAACGGGACGATTGCGAGCGGCGTCTCGCCTGCCGCCTCGCGGAGCGTCACCGCGAGCGAGACCGCCCGCCGCGAACGGAGCGCAGCGTTCCGGAGTCGCGTCGACTCGATGTTCAGCGCCACGCCGTCGAAGGCGTCGCCCTGCGGTGTGCGAAACGAGAGCATGGCGAGCGCACGGCGCTCGTCGAGCGCCGGCCGCATGTGGCCGGGGAGGTACCACGCGACTGCCCGGACACCGCGCGCGTGCAGCGCATCCACGAGACGTCCGAGACGCACCGGCTCGACGACGTCAACCGGAGCGCCGAAGTTCGCGGTCTCGACCAAGACCGTCTTCACTCCGCGCGCGGCGATGCGCTGTGCAGCTCGCTCGGGCGTCGCGTAGACCGCGCTGTCGTAGATGTCGACCCACGTTCCGAGACCGCCGAAGACGGAGGCGTCCGTGCCGCCCGCAGCCGGCGCCCTCGCGGCAGCGAGCGACGCGACCACCGCGGCCAGAACCATTGCGAGGACGGCGCGCTGCACGCGCACCACTGTACGGCCGTCCTGTGAGGACGATGTCAGGGAGAGGGCTGGCTTCGACTTGTCGCGCCGTCGTCGAGCTCGACGGCCCGCAGCTCGACCCCGCGAAGGACGCGCTCGTACTCCCGCCAGCGACTCATGAAGCGGCCCGAGTCGTCGTCGCCGTCGAGAATGTCCGCGACCTCGCGCAGCACGCGCGCGGCGAAGCGCAGAGTCTCGGCATCCTGTCCCCTCTCCACTCGAACCTCCGTCCCGGTCGATCCCTGCCCCTGCGCCGCATCCTCTTCGGGAGAGCGGCCACGGTCAAGAGGCGATCTACAGAGTGCTGTGCGCTTGACACCTGTCGCACGAAATGAGATACAGCCTGCGTGCGGCACCTCCTGATCTTGGGTGTGGTCGCCGCAACAGTCCTCGGTACCACCGCCTCGGCGCGCAGCACAGCGGACGACCTGAGCGCGCTCGTCTTTCTGTCTCAAGGGGCGAACGTCACCGAGGTCCGGGGCTCGACGTTCGGCATCGTCATCGAGGTGGAGGGGAGCACGGGCGTCCCGCGCGCCGTCACGATTCGCACCGCCCTGCCCGGTGGTCTCACCTTCGCGACCGCGCCGACCGCCGAAGACGCGTGCACCGGCACGCTCACGGATCGCGAGCTGACTCTCGTCTGCACGAAGTCGATGGTGCTGGACGGCGCCGGTACAGCCCGCGCAAGCTGGAGATGGAGCCTTCGTGCTTCGAGTCCCGGTGCATACACGATCTCTGCGACGGCGAGCTCGGCGGAGGCCGACCCGAACCCGCAGAACGACACTGGCACGCTTCGGTTCCAGGTCGTGCCCGACGTTACGACGCCACCCGGCGGCACCGATGTCGCGCTACAGGCGGGAGCGGTGCGCCTGACTCCTGCGAAGCCGAGAGCCGGATCGACGGTACGCGCGAGCGTCCGTGTCACCGCCGGCGGAGACCCGATCCGACCAAGTCGTGTCGTGTGCGCGGCAAGGGTCGCGGGAGCCAAGGCTCCGGGAACCGCCCGAGCGGACGCTGGTGCAGCGGTCTGCTCGTTCAAGACGTCAGCTCGGTCGCGGGGCAAGCTGCTGCGCGGCTCGATCCGCATCACGGCACGCGGGACGACGCTGGTTCGGCGTTTCTCAGCGCGCTTGAGCTAGACGGGCGCGCGCGCCCAGATCTCCCTGACGGATGTTGTCCTCCGGCCCGAAGGCGACGTGGACTTCGAAACCCGCGGGATCAGGCCACAGGACGCCAGTAGAATCCAGCCCGCGCGGACGTAGCTCAGTTGGTAGAGCACTGGCTTCCCAAGCCAGGTGTCGCGGGTTCGAGCCCCGTCGTCCGCTTACGTGCCTACGAAGGTCCCATCGTCAACGTCTGGATTCGGCTTGTCGACGATTGCATCTCAAGGACACGGGCGGCACGCGGCGCGATACGAGTAGGGTCGGCCGTACCTACCAAGGAGGATCGCGCAATGAGCATCGTCGTCCGGTTCAGTCCCACCAACGTCAACCGCGAGAAGTACGACGAGAGCCTGCGCCGTCTCGAGCAGGCCGGGCTGTGGCCCAATCCCGCCGGTCTCGAAGTCCACGTCGCCTTCGGGCCGGAGGACAACATGCGAGTCAGCGAGATCTGGGCCTCTCGTGAGCAGTTCGAAGCCTATGGCCAGCAGCTCATGCCCGTTCTGGCCGACATCGGAATCGAGTTCTCCGGCAAGCCTGAGGTGTTCGAGGTTCACAACCTCGCCAAGTCCTGACGAGTTCCGGAGTCACGTCGTCGCCTCGAGGCGATCGATAGCCGTGTCAAGAAGCGCCACGCATTGAGCCTCGATCATCGAGACGCTCGTGCCCCGTGGTCCGGCGAGCGAGGGGACGGGACCGGCGCATAGGCCTTTCTAGAACGTCAGATCAATCCGTCGCGCGGGCACTCGCGTACAGCCTTTCACGAAGGAGGATCAAACGTTCAGAGAAGGAGGGTTCGTTGAGTACTCGTGCACTCATCCCGGCTCTCGCTCTTGCAGGCGCCCTCGTCGTCACCGTCGGCGCGTCCGCGAGACCCCAGGCCACGACCATCCAGCTGGGGACGGTGCTGGACGCCGCCCAGGAGGTACCGTCGCCCACCGGCGCAGTGTCGAGCGCTGGTGGCACGTTCTCCGCGACCGTCACGAAGTCGGACACAGGGGCGTCCGTCACGTGGCAGCTGTCGTTCACCGGCCTCACCGCCAACGCGATCGCAGCTCATATCCATACGGGGGCCGCCGGGTCGCCCGGCCCAGTGGTACTGGCTCTGTGTGGGCCCTGCTCGAGCCCGGCCAGTGGCACTGGTGCTCTGACCCAGGCCGCGCTCGACGCGATCCAGGCCGGCACGGCATACGTGAACGTGCACACGCCGACGAACCCCGCGGGCGAGATTCGCGGCCAGCTCGCCACGACCGCGAGCATCTCAACGGCTCTTTCCTCGCGGCAGGAGGTTCCCAAGCCGAAGGGCAATGTCAAGCGTGCGACCGGAACCTTCACGACAATGCTCGCGAAGCTGGGGACGACGGGGACCGTGACGTGGCGACTTCGGTTCTCGAGGCTGACCGGCCGGGCGATCGCAGCGCATATCCACGTTGCTCGCGTCGGTAGAGCAGGTCCGGTCGCGGTGGCTCTCTGTGGTCCCTGCCGAAACGGACAGCGCGGCACGGCGAACCTGACGGCAGCCACCCTGGCTGCGCTCCAGGCCGGACGAGGCTACGTGAACGTCCATACGCCGAAGAACCCCGGCGGCGAGATCCGGGGGCAGATCCGCTCCGTCCCGCTCACGATCTCGTGAGCTGACCCGCTACGCGGAGGCACTCGAGAGGCCCGCCGGTCGCGGGCCTCTCGATTAAGACAACCTCGGCTCTCGTGCCTGGGTGGGTCGGCGCCGGGGTACTCTGCACTTGAGGACGCCGGGGCGTTGCGGGCACCGAGATGCGACCCCGGCCACCCGGCACGCATCACCGCGGCGTCGTCGGTTCGAGCGGAAACGCCCCTCCGGTTGTCCGCAGCGCCTTGCACGCGTCGCTCTCGCGCTCATCCCACGTAAGGGCCCGCAACGGAGTAAACCGCAAGGCCGTGTCATCGGAGCGAAGGAACTCGGCCACCGCGGGAAGCTTCTCGCCGGCCCCTGTGACGTAGCGACGGTGGACCAGTTCGATCAGTCTCTGAGCGTGCTTTCCGCGCACGATCTCAGCCGTGCCCGTCATCGAGACGCCACAGACCTCGTAGCCGGGGCGTGAGTCATGCAGCACGAGTGTCGCCCGCGGGTCACGCTCCAGATTGCGGATCTTGCGGCTTGCCGAACCGGTTGCGAGCGCTAGCCCGTCATCGTCTTGCGCAAACCACATCGGAACCGCATGGATGCTCGCCTCGTCGAACGTCGCGAGCACGCACACGATGCGTGCGCTGACCAGCTCGCGCACGACTTGGTGGCGCAGAATGTTGCTCCCCTCCAGGCGAGCGCTCGGGGTAGGGACGGTGATCGTGCGACGATAGAGGGTCCGAATGCTGCTCACTGGCCGTGTCTTGAACTGTGAGCAGCGCTCCGGCCTGCGCCGGAGGGCGGTGGGAGCCCCGGGGAACGTGGCCCCCGGAGCCCCCGTCACAGGCAGCGTCTAGGCCGTGGTCGTCTCGCAGTTGAGGATCAGATCCTCTCCAGGGCCGCCGGCGCAGTTGTCTTCGTTCCCACCGGGCGGGAACGGCAGCGGTCCGGCCGGAGGGGGAGTCGGATTGTCGCCGTCGATGAAGTCATCGCCGGGACCACCCGAAACCACGTCGCTCCCATAGTTGCCGAAGAGAGTGTCGTCGCCCACATCGCCTGCAACGTTGTCGACGCCAGGACCTCCGAACGCCGTGTCCAGACCTGGGCCGGCACCGATCGTGTCGTCACCACCCATACCGATGACGGTGTCGTCGCCCGGTCCGCCGTCGAGTGCGTCGTTACCCCCAAGTCCGACGACCTCGTCGTCGCCAGGCCCACCGCTGAGATGATCGTCGTTGTTGCCGTTCGACGGCGCGAACGGCGCAGAGTCGAGCTCGTCGCCGATGAGCTCGTCGTTGCCCGGACCGCCGTTGACCAGGTCGTTGCCGCCTTCGCTACAGATCACGTCGTCGCCAGGCCCGCCGATGATGTGGTCGGCCCTCGAGCTACCCACGATCACGTCGTCGCCCGGCGTACCTACGAGGGTGCCCGAGCCAACGATTGTCGCGGGTACCTCCTCCCCAGGCGCTCCACACACTGGAACCTCCTGTGCCGCAGCGGTCGAGAACGTTGAAGCCCCAACGAGCAGGGCCAACGCACCCACCCCGAGCAGAACTCGCTTCATGAATCCCTCTCCTCCCTAGATTGTTGCCGCCGTCCCCGTGGTGGGACGCACGCTACTGAGATGCACCTAGAGCGCGTTGATCAAACCCCCCGAGCCCACCTCGCCGTTACCTTGACCACGTCGACGGCGACCGCCTGCGTCACGCGGGCCCCGACCACAGACACTCGCGTGACCCGCCGTGAACTGGAACGTGTCCGGACCGGAGAGACAGACAAGGCGCGGAACCGGCACGCTCGCTGTGCCGCGCGACGTGGCTCATGGTCTCGTTTCTGGGATAGGTCCACGCACGGGAAGGCTCGGCTCTGCTTCTCAAGCCACGTGCCCGGGTTCGGGGCCAGGCCCCCACTCGCCCGCACGGGAACTCGACTCGGCAATGCGAAGTGACCCAGCGAGTCATCGCGCGTCGTTTCTTGCGAAGGCCTCGCTATGGCGCGGCCTTCGGCCTTCCTGCTGTCGCCCTAGACGGTTCTGCGATCGCTACCTCGAGCTAGGTCGCGACGGCACGCACAGAAGCGGCGCTCGAGCGGTTCGAAGCCGAGGGCGATGGCTAGCCGGCCGGGAACCGATCGCCTATCGCTTCGAGCCCACCGAGCTCACTCCACTCCAGTGCGCCGGGTGGTACGCGCAAGTTCTCGGCGCGCGGGGCATCTTCTTCGTGGGGGGATTGGCTACGGGTGCGCGGGCGGTCCATGCGCTTGGCGGCAGCATGTACCGCCCCGCCCGGCTCCGAGCCAGCGACTCAGCGCGCGATCCAGAGAACCGCGAGCACGCCCGCTATCGCGACGAGCACGATGACGACCGTTGCGTTCATGCCTCAGTACCAGCGGCCGCGTGCGAACCCGCCGAACGCGACGAGACCCACGAGCGCCACGATGATGCCGACGATGACGCTCCAGGCCAGCGCGATGACGATGCCGGCGATCACGATCAGCCCACCGAGCGTGATGCCTGCGAATCCGCCTTCTCGTCCCATCAGGCGTCCCCCTCGCTCTGGGCGTAGTCGTCGAGCTCCGACTCCTCGTCGGTCGGCGGCTCACGAAGCTCGGGCTCCTGCTGCACCTGATCCGGCGCCTTCTCGAGCTCGCCCTCTTCCGATGCGCCGTAGCCCACGTCGTCGCTATCGATCCGTTCGTCGTGCGCAGTCATGAGAATCCGTATACCCCGATGAGTAGCGCGCGCAAACCCTCTCCCCCCTACACCGACGAGGAGATCCTCGCGGTTCACATCGTCGAGTTGCCCCAGCACAACGCGCCCATCCACCTCGCCGAGTACGACCCGGAGTGGCCGCTGCTCTACGAGCGCGAGGCCGGGCGGATCCGCGGGGCGCTCGGCCAGAAGGCGCTCCGTATCGAGCACGTGGGATCCACCTCCGTCCCAGGGCTCGCTGCGAAGCCGGTGATCGATATCGACCTCGTCGTCGCCGACTCGGCCGACGAGCCGGCGTACGTCCCCGAGCTCGTAGCGGCCGGGTTCGTCCTGCACATCCGCGAGCCCGAGTGGTACGAGCATCGGCTCTTCAAGGGGCCTGACACCAACGTCAACCTGCACACGTTCTCCGACGGCTGCAATGAGGTCGACCGGATGGTCGCGTTCCGCGACTGGCTGCGGACGGACGACGACGAGCGCGAGCTGTACCTCCGCGCGAAGCGCGAGCTCGCGGCGCGGGAGTGGAAGTACGTGCAGAACTACGCGGACGCGAAGTCCGCAGTCGTGGCGGAGATCCTCGCGCGCGCACTGAGCTCCTAACAGGCAGGCATTCGCCGGGGGGAGGCGAACCCCGCGTGCGTGAGCGCCCCACCGACCGACCGCGCGGATCTCAAGAGCACGACGTACGAGTTCTTCATGCTCGCGATGGCGATCCTGTCGATCGCCAACCTGCCGCTCCTGGCGATCTTCTCGTACCAGTCGCAGTCCTGGAACCTCGTGTTCTTCATCGAGGGAGCGCTCACGCTGGTCTTCCTGATCGACTTCGGCTACCGGCTCCTGACCGCCGAGTCAAAGAAGGTCTACTTCATCCACGAGAAAGGGTTCCTCGACCTTCTGAGCTGCGTCCCGACGTTCCGCATCTTCCGGATCTTCCGGATCGTGCGGGCGGTTCGCATCGTCCAGAGGCTCGGCGGGCCGAGGGTCTTCCGCGAGCTGCGGCAGGAACTCGCGTCGGGTGCGCTCTACCTCGTCGTGTTCGTCGGGATCACCGTGCTCGAGATCGTCGGACTCCTCGAGCTGCGGTTCGAGGAGGATGCGCCGGGCGCGAACATCACGACCGCGGGCGACGCGTTGTGGTGGGGGTACGTCACGGCGACGACGGTCGGCTACGGCGACCAGTTCCCGGTGACGACAGGCGGGCGCATCGCAGGGTTGATCATGCTGACTGTCGGAGTCGCGCTCTTCGCGACCTTCTCCGGCTTCCTGGCCAACATGTTCCTCTCGCCGCGAAAGCCCCGACTGGCGGAGTCGACAGCGGATCTCGGGGAGATTCGGGCGCTGCTCGAGCGCCAGGAGGAGACGACCGGCCTGCTGCGGGCGAAGATCGAGCAGCTCGAAGCCGCGAGGTAGCTACCGCGCGAGCGCGGCGCGCTCGTCGTCGTACGCGTCCTGCCCGACGTCGGCGAGCCACCGGCGCATCCAGTTGTGGACGGTTCCGGGTCCGACCAGGAGGTGATCCGGGAGCGCGAAGCCGTTGGGGACGAGCACGAAGGGATACTGCTGCGGCCCACCCATGCCCCCGTGTGACCCGATGAGCTCCTCGAACGCAGCGACCTCCTCGAGCTCGGGCCAGTAGGTCGAGTTCACCATGATGTCGGCGACGTGCGAGAAGCCGTCGGTGCGCTTCGCCTTCGACGCCGCGTTCTCGCCGAACGGAGCGAGCGGATCGTCGCCGTCCACGCGGCCGGCCTCGAGGTAGAGCCTCCCCGACTTGCCGATCACGACGGCCCCGTGCTCGGCCGAGCGGACGAGCACGAAGGCCACTCCTTCGTGCTCGCAGAGCGTCGGGATGACCCGCGGGTAGCGCTCCTCGAGCTCTTCGAGCGTTACGCGGTGCGGGATGCGCGGGAACGAGATGAGGCCGAGGTTCCCTGACGCGAGCGTGACGACCTCGGGCAGCTCCTTCCCGTCGGCGCCAGCTGCGACGAGCTCGGCGCTCGCGACATCCATCGTCTCCTCGTCCGGGCTCTTCGCGAACGGCTTCGCGATCGCGCCCACCGCTCCCCCACCCTGCGCGGCGGCGGTCATCGTCACGTTCAGGTGCATCATCCCCTCGTCGCCCATCTCGGCTGCGACGACGGTTGCCTCGGCAGCGTGGGCGACGATCTCCTCGAGCGTGGTGCCGTAGCGCTGGAAGAACGTAGGGCCTTGGCTCTGCCCGTGGTCGGAGAGGACGACGACGTGGTACGGCCGCGGGGCGTCGTGCGTCGCTCGCTCGATCCGGTCGAAGGTCTGATCGAGGTTCCTGAGGACCGCGAGCGCGTCCGGCCGCTCGATGCCCGAGTGGTGCGCGACCTCGTCGTAGCCCGAGAACGTCGCGTAGACGACGGGCCGGCCCGCGTAGATGTCACCGATGACGGCCGACATCGCGAGGTCGCGCTGTACGACGACCATGAACCCGCGCAGGAGCGAGTAGACGAACCCGCGATGACCGCGCGGCCAGACGTCGAGGCGGCGCTGCTCCGCAGCGTTCCACCACTCCTTCATCATGTCGGCGATCATCAGGACGATCGTCCGCACCATCGCGAACGGGTTGGTGAAGTACGCGAGGTAGCCCTGGCCGCGCCGCTCGTGGTGCCGCTCGGACTGCCGGAGGGTCGCGATCGTCAGCGACGAGTGCACTGCGTCCCCGGAGTACATGTTCGAGCGGCTCGCGCCGTCGGCGTGCAGCAGGCCCTTGCCGGTCGAGAGCGACGCCTCGATGGCGAGCACGTCCTTCGGGGCGGACGACGCGACGGCCCGTCCCTGCTCCTTGTCCCACCAGCGAAACGCGGGAATGTTCTCGTTCGAGCCGAGGAGCAACCCAGTCTGCGCAGCGCCCGTCTGCGACGACCAGTCCGTCTCCCAGCGGATCAGATGGTGCGAGCCCTCCTGCACCCACCGCGCGAGGTTGGGAGCGTTCCCGTCGCGCATGGCACGTTGGAGGACCTCGTGCCCGAGGCCGTCGATCTCGAGGAAGAGCACGCCCGGGACGTCCGACTCGACCGCGCCCGTCTTGCGCATCTGGCGCTTCACGACGCTCCGATAGACGACGGCGTCGTCGTCGATCGACAGGACGGTCGTAATCACGATCGAGATGACGGTGAGCCAGATCGCGAGCAGGACGCCCTGCCACACACGCTCGACGACGAAGCCGCTCTCGATGATCCAGGCGACGAGCCAGATGAAGAGGCCGTTGAGGAAGAGCGCGCCGAGGCCGAGTGTCCACGCCGTGATCGGGAGCGCGAAGCGGATGAGCGCCGGCCAGAGGAAGGCGTTCAGCGCACCGAGGACGGCGGTCGCAACGAGGGCGGCCCAGAAGCTCGAGAGGCTCACACCGGGAACGAAGGCCGCGCCGATCATGAGGCCGATCGCGTTCAGCACCCACGTCACGAGGATGCGAATGACGACGTGCGCCTTCCCGTGGCGCTCGCGACGCCGCTCGATGGGCTTCGGCTTTCCGCTCACGCGCCGTAGTCTCTCGCATCGACTCGCTCCGCGGAGCAGAGCCACCGCGGTCAATCCTTGCCCATGGTTGCGGTACGGCCGGCTTGGCGCGAGAGTTCCGCGATGGGCCTCCTCCTCGGCATCGCGATCCTCGTCCTCGCGAACGCGATCGCGATCGCTGCGATGCTCCTCGTGCGCAGTCGCTCGCCAGAGGGAAGCTTCTTCTCCGACGGCGATCGCGCATCGGGTGTTTTCGGCGTCCTCGCCACCGGTTTCGCCATCTTCGCCGGGTTCGTCATCTTCCTCGCATTCACGACGTACGACCAGTCGCGGGCCGGCGCGGAGGCTGAGGCTCTCGTCGTCGTGCAGCAGTTCGAGACGGCGCAGTTCCTCGCCCCGGAGACCCGCGAGCGCCTGGCAGGCGAGCTCGTCTGCTACGCCCGCTCCGTGGTCGAGCAGGAGTGGCCGAAGATGGAGTCGGGCGATCTCGGCGACGCGATTAACCCGTGGGGAGTCGCCCTCTTCCGCACGATTCGTGCCGCAGAGACGAGCACGCCTGCGGAGGAGACGGCCTTCGCGAAGTGGCTCGACCAGACCTCGGACCGCGAGGAGGCACGTCGCGATCGCGTCCACGGCGCCGCGGGGATCACGCCGACGACGATCTGGATCGTGCTCCTACTGACGGCCGGAGTCGTGTTCGCGTACATGCTGTTCTTCGCCGACCGGGCGGAGCTGAAGCGCTCGCAGGCGATGCTCATGGGCTCCGCGACGACGATCGTCGTCGTGACGCTGCTCGCGATCTACGCCCTCGACAACCCGTACCGCCCGGGCCTCGGGAGCATCAAGCCGGTCGCCATGGAACGGTCGCTCGTCATCCTGGACGAGGCGCGCAAGGCGCTGAACGACGAGGCCCCGATTCCGTGCGACGACGAGGGCAACGCGAGCACGTCGTGAGCGAGACGAACTCCAGCGACCACAAGCTCGAGATCGCGGCGACCATCCTCCTCGCGCTCGCGGCGATCTCGACGGCGTGGGCGACGTACCAGTCGGCCGTGTGGAGGGGTGAGCAGGCGAAGGCCCAGAGCGCGTCAATCGCCACCCGCGTCGAGTCGACGCGGCAGGCTGCGGTCGCCAACCGGCAGGTGCAGATCGACGTCTCGCTGTTCACGCAGTGGGTGGACGCGACGGCGCGCGGCGAAGACGAGCTCGCAGCGTTCTACCGAAAGCGGTTTCGCGAGGAGTTCGTCCCCGCGTTCGACGCATGGATCGCGACGAAGCCGCTCGAGAGCGGAGACGCGCCGCTGTCGCCGTTCGCGATGCCCGAGTACCGGTTGGCGGCGCAGGTCGAGGCCGAGCAGCTCGAAGAAGAGGCGGCTGCCTACGGACACGCCGTGGCGCGCAACATCGAGCGCGCCGACGACTACATGCTCGCCGTCGTCCTCTTCGCGATCGCGCTCTTCTTCGCCGCGCTGAGCATCCGGCTTCGCTCGCGGGACGTTCGGATCGCGCTCATCGGCCTCGGCTACGTCGCGTTCATGGGCACCGTCGTCTGGCTCGCGACGCAGCCCGTCAGCCTCTCTGTCTAGATGGCCGGGGCGGGTACACCGGCGCCCTCGCTCCTCTCCTTCGCCCCCTCGGTCGAGCTCGAGATGACCACCGCTCCGGCGAGCGCGACGCCGAGACCCGTATAGGCGACGACCTTGTGCCACAGCGGGTCGGCCAGGCGCTCGTCGAGGAGCAGCGTGCCGATGACGATGCCGACGAGCGGGTTGCACACGGAGACGGTCGCGACCGACGCGGCGAGCTTGCCGGTCGCGAGCGAGAGCTGCTGGACCACGAAGGCGATGATTCCGGCGGCCGCGAAGGCGTAGAACTCCCAGCTCTCGAGCACCCCGGCGACCCCACTGGCGTCGAGGATCTCGACCGTCGGCTTGCAGAGTGACGCGGACAGGCCGAACAGAACTCCCGCGCATGCGCCGTAGAGCGCAGCCTTCCGCACGACCGGTCCGCGCCCGCCGAGAACGAAGAGCACGATGGCGATGGCCGAGAACGCGACGACCGCGATGGCCCACTCGTTGGCCGGAGCATTGTCGTTGCCGTCCGCAGCCTGCCCGACGCCGGTGAACACGGCCAGGCCGAGCACGACGACAGCCGCACCGAAGATCTCCTTCCGTCCCACCGACTGATCCGTCAGCAGGTAGCCGAGCGGGAGCGCGAACACGATCGTCGTCACCAGCAGCGGCTGGATCACCGCGAGACGCCCATTTCCGAGCGCGACGGCCTGGAATGCGTATCCACAGAGGAGCGCGGCCGTGCCGATCAGCCACCATTTCTGCTTCGCGAGCGTGACGAACGAGCTCGCCGAGCCGAGCGACACCTCCCCCATGCCGAGCGCACCTTTCTGCTGGAGCGTCGCGGCCAGCGCGAAGAAGAACGCAGCGACGAGTGCGAGGAGCTCGGCCACGGCGGCAGCCTACGCCGCGCCACGGATCGCGACAACGTCGTCGACGAGGTCGAGCCCCTCGACGCGATGCGTGATGAGCAGGACCGACCGGTCGCCGGCCGCCTCGAGAACGTCGGCGATCAAGGCCTGCGCGGTCGGTTCGTCCAGATGCGCGGTCGGCTCGTCGAGGACGAGAACGGGAGCGTCCGAGAGCAGCGCGCGCGCCACCACGAGCCGCTGGCGCTGCCCGCCCGAGAGGCGCCGCCCCTCCTCTCCGACGAGCGTGCCGAGGCCCTCGGGCAGCGACCGCACCCAGCTATCCAGTCTTGCGCACTCGAGCGCCCGATGTAGCTCGTCGTCGGAGGCACCGGGCCGGGCCAGGCGGAGGTTCTCCCGAATCGTCGAGTCGAAGACGTGTGCCTCCTGGCCGGCGAGGGCGAACGTTCCACGAACGTCCTCCTGGCGGAGGGCACGCAGGTCGATCCCGTCGATCGTGACGCGTCCTTCCACGGGATCGAGGTACCGCAGGAGCAGGTTCGTCACGGTCGTCTTGCCCGCTCCACTCGGCCCGACGAGCGCGACGCTGCGGCCCGGGTCGATGCGCAGGGCGAGCCCTTCGAACGCCGGCTCGTCCTCGGACGGATAGCGGGCGGTAACGTCCTCGAGGGCGATCGTGACGGGCCTCCTGGGAGCCGGCAGCGGGCGCGACGGATCGCCCACCAGCGGCCGCCGATCGACGAGCTCGAGCACTCGCTCGCCGGATGCAAGCGTCCCGGCGAGCTCGCGGGCGACGGTCGGCAGCGTCGCGACAGCCTCGAACGAGGAGAGGGCGAGGAGGGCGAGCGCGGCGATGAGCACGCTGTCGAGCGCGCCGGCGTCGTGGAACGAGACGGCGACTGCGAGTACGCCCACCGTGGTCAGCCCGGCCACGAGGACGCCCAGCGCATCGGCAACTCCCGCGACGAACGCGTCGCGACGCCCCAGACGGACGAGCCGCGCATCCGCGTCGCGCACGCTGCGGACCGCCTGCTCTTCCCGGCCGAACGCGACGAGCTCGGCGGCACCGCGCAGCAGCTCCACGAGGTCGGCTGTGAGCTCGGCTCGCGCGGCGGCCTGACGTCGCCCGACGTGGCCTCCAAGGCCGGCCGCGAGGAGCGGCACGACGATACCGCCTGCCACGAGCCCCAGTGCGAGGACCGCTGCGGCTGCAGGCAGGACGAGCGCAGCGGCGACGACACAGGCACCGGACACGAGCAGCGCGACGAGCGGAGGCCCGATCCCGCGCAGGTAGATCCCTTGCAGCGCGTCGACGTCGGCGACCATCCGCGCCACGAGGTCGCCGCGGCGGTAGGCATCGAGCTCCGCAGGCGCGAGCGGCTCGATGCGGCGATAGACGCTCGTGCGGATCGTCCCGAGAGCGCGAAGCGTGACGTCGTGCGACGTCAGTCGCTCGAGGTAGCGGGCGAGCGGTCGAGCGAGTGCGAAGAAACGCACCAGCACGACGGTCGTCGTGAGCGCGAGCACCGGCGGGTGCTCGGCGGCACGCGAGATGAGGTATCCGGCCGTCGCCATCAGCGCGATCCCGAACACGAGCGCGAGCCCGCCGAAGGCGATCGCGAGCGCCGTCCGTCCTCGTGGGAGCTCGGCGAGCGCGAGCAGTCGCCGCATGGTCCTCATGCGGCGGCCTCGTGCACGATTCGTCCACGTTCGAGCCGGAGCACCCGGTCGGCTCGTGCAGCGAGCTCGGGTCGATGGGCGACGAGCACGACGGTCCGCCCCACGCGCAGCTGGTCGATCGCTCGAGCGACGAGCTCGGTGCTGGCCGGATCGAGATCGGCCGTCGGCTCGTCGAGCAGCACGAGCGGCGCGTCGCGCAGGAATGCCCGCGCCAGCGCGATCCGCCGGCGCTGACCCGTCGAGAGCCGACGCCCCCCGTCACCCACCACCGTGTCGTAGCCCTCGGCGAGCTCGCTCACGAAGGCATGTGCTCCGGCGAGCTGCGCTGCGTCCCGCACGCGACCGAGATCGGCTCCCTGGTCGCCGAGCCGGATGTTGTCGGCCACCGTCCCGCGAAAGAGCGTCGGGTGCTGCGGCACGAACGCGGTGAGTCGGCGCCAGCCCGCCGGGTCGACCGTAGTCAGAGGGGTGTCGCCGACGAGGATCCGGCCCGCTGTCGGCTCCGCGAGGCGAAGCAACAGCGAGAGGAGGGTGCTCTTCCCTCCTCCGCTCGGCCCGACGATGGCCGTCAGCGCATCCGGCTCCAGCTCGAGCTCGAGCCCGCTGAGCACGTCGACGTCCCGGAGTGGGTACCGAAACGACACGCTCTCGAAGCGAATCGCGGAGATCGCGAGGTCGAAGACCGGCGCTTCCGCTCCTCGTGAGCCTGCGTCGCGCGGAGTCTCGGCGTCGGTCAGAGCCAGCAGCCGCTCGGCGACGGCGGCGCCATCCGCGCTTGCGTGCCATTGCGCAGCCAGGTTGCGGAGCGGAAGGTAGAGCTCCGGCGCGAGCACGAGCACGGTCAGCGCCGGCTCGAAGCCGATCCCACCCTCGGCGAGCCGCACGCCGACGACGACGGCGACGAGAGCGATCCCGAGCGTCGCCGCGAGCTCGAGGAGCGACCCCGAGAGGAAGGCGACGCGGAGCGTCCCCATCGTCGCTCTCCGGTACTCGTCGCTGACCTCGGCCACCCGAGATACCTGCGCCTGCGAGCGGTTGAACGCCCGCAACGTCGGCAGGCCGCGAACGACGTCGAGGAAGTGGTTCGAGAGGAGGGCGAGCGCCTGCCAGCGCTCACGCGCGCGCTGGCCCGTGTAGCGACCGACGAGCCACATGAAGACCGGCACGAGCGGCAGCGTGAGGAGCATGACACCTGCCGCGAGCAGGTCGATGGCCGCGACGAGCACGAGCACGGAAGCCGGGACGACCACCGCGAGCACGACCTGCGGCAGGTACCGGGCGAAGGTCACCTCGAGCGCGTCGACCCCGGCGACCGCGGCGGTGGCGACCTCGGCGCTCTGCGTGCCGTCGAGAGCCTGCGGCTGACGCCGGAGCCTCGCCTCGACGACGTCGAGGCGGAGCTGGGAGATGACGTCCCCTGCCGCACGTCGGCCGACGACCTCGAACCCCCAGGACGTGAGCGCCCGGGCGACGACCACCGCGACGAGTGCGCCGAGCGGCGTCGAGACCTCCTCCAGCGACGCTCCGTCGAACGCCCGCGCGATCACCCGTGCGAGGAGCACCGCCTGAGCGAGGACGAGCAGGGCCGTCGCGACTCCGAGCGCCGTGTCGAGCGCGAGGAGTGCTCGCACGGCACGCGCGCGGCGCAGCAGCCGCGGGTCGAGGACGCGCACCCGGGGAGGCTAGACCGACTCGACCGGCTCGTCGCCGACGCGGTGCCGGAAGACGTAGTACGTCCAGCCCTGGTAGGCGAGCACGAGCGGCACGAAGATCACTGCGACGACGGTCATGACCTGGAGGGCGTAGTGCGAGGAAGCAGCCCCCTCGACGGTGAGGCTGTTACCGAACTCGGGGTCGGACACCATCACGCGCGGATACAGGCTCGTGAACAGCGTCGCGACGACCGAGACGGCGCTGAGACCCGTCATCGCGAACGCCCACCCGTTGCGCCCGAGGCGAAGGAACACGACGGCCAGGACCATGACGACGATCCCGAAGGCGGCCGGAAGCGCGGGCGGGAGGAGCTCCCTCTCGTTCCTGTCCATCGCGACGGCGACGGTCCACACGAGGAAGACGGCGGCGGCGAGCGCGGCGGCGATCGACAGCCGACGCGCGGTGTGCAGCGCGCGCTCGGCGAGCACACCGACGGTTCTCAGCGTCAGAAACGTGGCGCCGTGGAACGCGAACAGGAGCACGACGGTGACTCCTGCGAACACGGTGTACGGGCTGAAGAGATCGAGGAGATCCCCGGCGTAGTTGCCCTCGGAGTCGATCGGCACGCCGTTGACCAGGTTGGACAGCCCGACCCCCCACACCAGGGCGGCCCCGAAGCTGCCGATCGTGTTGCACCACGTCCAGAACGACCGCCAGCCGGCGTCCTCGCTCTTCGAGCGCCACTCGAACGAGACGACGCGGACGATGAGGAAGCAGAGAACGAGCAGCAGCGCGACGTAGAAGCCCGAGAACATCGTCGCGTACCAGGCCGGGAACGCCGCAAAGGTCGCTCCGCCCGCGACGATGAGCCACACCTCGTTTCCGTCCCAGACGGGTCCGATCGCCCGCAGCATCGTCGAGCGCTCGGCGTCGTCGCGCCCCACCCAGGGCAACAGCATCCCGACCCCGAAGTCGAATCCTTCGAGCGCGAAGTACCCGGCCCAGAGCACCGCGATGAGGACGAACCAGAAGGTCTCGAGATCCATCAGTACGACACCGCCGGCAGAGCGAACTCGTCGCCCTCGCCGCCGACTTCGGGCGGATCGACGCGCGCGTAGCGACGCATGAGAACCACGTCGACGACCGCAAGCAGGCCGTAGAGCAGCGCGAACACGGACAGACTGAGCACGATCGTCGCGCTCGACACCGCCGGCGAGTTCGCGTCGTCGGTCCTGAGCAGCCCCCAGACGATCCACGGCTGCCGTCCGACCTCCGTCAGCACCCAGCCCGCCAGCGCCGAGATGTAGGGCAGGGGGATCGTCGCGACTCCGAGCCACAGGAACCACGGCGTCGTCGCGAGCGTGCGGCGCCGGTACAGGAACGCGCCGACGGCGAGGACGATGAAGACGAGCGATCCCGCGTAGGCCATGATCCGCATCGACCAGTACGTCGTCCGCACCGGCGGGATGTAGTCCCCGGCGCCGTACTCGGCCTCGGACTCCGTCTGCAGCGGGCTCATCCCCTTCACCTCTCCGTTGAAGGATCCGGTTGCGAGGAACGAGAGGAGGTACGGGATCTCGATGTCGACGGTCGGCTCGGGGTCGCTCTCGGTGAAGCCGCCGATCTGGAACAGGGAGAAGGAGCACGGCTGGCACGTCTGCCACTGCGCCTCGGTCGCGGCGATCTTCATCGGCTGGTAGCGGGTGATCACCTCGCCGAGGTAGCTGCCGAACAAAAGGTTCACGAACGCGACGGGGACGCCGACGATCAGGGCGAGCTTCGCGGCCGGGAGGAACAGCCCCTCGTTGCGTTTCCGGACGAGGTGCCAGCACGCGACGCCGAAGACGACCACGGCCGCGGTGGTCAGCCCGACGAGGATCACATGGGTGAACGCGACGAGGCCCAGCCGGTTCGAGAGCAGAGCCCAGACGTCCGTCAGCTCGGAGCGGCCGTCACGCACCGTCGAGCCGACGGGCCGCTGCATCCACGAGTTCGCGACGATGATGAAGAACGCGGAGAGCCACGTCCCGAGCGCGAAGAGCCAGATCGTCGCGACGTGCACCCGCTTCGAGAGGCGGTCCCAGCCGAAGATCCAGAGACCGAGGAACGTCGACTCGAGGAAGAAGGCTGCGAGCCCCTCGATCGCGAGCGGTGCGCCGAAGACGTCGCCCACGTACTCCGAGTAGATCGACCAGTTCATCCCGAACTGGAACTCCTGGACGAGCCCCGTCGCGACGCCGATCGCGAAGTTGATGAGCATGAGCGTCCCGAAGAAGCGCGCGAGCCGCAGCCAGTGCTCGCCATGCCCGCGGTACCAGAGCGTCTGCATCGTGGCAACGAGCGGCGCGAGGCCGAGCGTGAGCGGGACGAACAGGAAGTGATACAGCGAGGTCGTCGCGAACTGCAGCCGCGCGAGATCGACCGTCGTCAGCGCGAGCTGCATACAGCCGATCATTTCACCTGCCGTAGGTCAGGTGGGATGATCCTGCGGATGCGGGAGGCGGGTGGGCAGGCCGACGTCCTCGTGATCTTCGGGATCACGGGCGACCTCGCGCGGGTCATGACGTACCGCTCGCTCTACCGGCTCGAGCAGCGCGGGCTCCTCGACCGCCCGGTCGTCGGCGTCGCGTTCGAGGATTGGACGCACGAGCAGCTCGTCCAGCGCGCGCGCGACTCGATCACGAGCTCCGGCGAGACGCTCGACGAGGACGCGTTTGGCCGGCTCGCCACGAAGCTCTCGTACCACCACGGCGACTTCGGCGACCCCGCGACGTACGCCGAGGTCGCGAAGGCGATCGCGGGCAAGGAGCGGCCGGTCTTCTACCTCGAGATCCCCCCGTCGCTCTTCGGAACCGTCGTGAAGGGTCTCGCGGACGCGGGCCTCACGCAGAACGCGCGCGTGGTGGTCGAGAAGCCGTTCGGCCACGACCTCGCCTCGGCGCGCGAGCTCAACGCCACGCTGCACGCGCTCATCGACGAGTCGCAGCTGTACCGGATCGACCATTTCCTCGGGAAGATGTCCGTCGAGGACATCCTCTACCTGCGGTTCGCGAACACCATCCTCGAGCCCGTCTGGAACCGGCACTTCGTCTCGAGCGTGCAGATCACGATGGGCGAGGACTTCGACGTGACCGACCGCGGTCACTTCTACGACCCGGTGGGAGCGATGCGCGACGTCGTGCAGAACCACCTGCTGCAGGTTCTCGCCCTCGTCGCGATGGAGCCGCCGACCGGGCGCGGCGTCGACGTGATCAACGACCGCAAGCGCGACGTCTTCGTCGCCATGGCCGAGGCGGATCCCGCGCGCTACGTGCGCGGGCAGTACCGCGGGTACCTCGACGTCGACGGCGTGGCGTCCGGGTCGCAGACGGAGACCTTCTGCGCGCTTCGACTCGAGATCGACAACTGGCGCTGGTCGGGTGTCCCCTTCTTCATCCGCACCGGCAAGTCGCTGCCCGTGACCGTGACGGAGGTGCGCGTCGTCTTCAACACGACGCCGTGGCTCGGCTTCGTGCCCAAGGACGCACCCCGTCCGGAGCCCAATCAGCTCGTGCTGCGCATCGGCCCGCGGCCCGGAGCGCGCATGCGCATGCAGGCGAAGGACGCCGAGAAGATGGCACTGCGCTCGGTTCAGCTCGACATGGAGTTCGCCGAGTTCGGCGGCGAGGGCCCGACGCCGTACGAGGTCCTCCTCGACGCCGCGATGCGCGGCAACTCGAGCCTCTTCGCCCGCCAGGACGCTGTCGAGGAGACGTGGCGCGTCGTCCAGCCGCTCATCGACGCGCCGCCGCCGGTGGAGGTCTACGAGCCGGGCACGTGGGGACCGGCCTCGGCCGACGAGCTGACCCTCGACCACGGAGGCTGGAGGAACCCCTGGCTGCCATAGCCCGGCACCGCTTGACCCCCTGGATGCTCGGCGTCGGTGGCGTGACGTTCCTCGCCGGCCTCCTCTTCGGCTACGACCAGGGCGTCATCTCGGGAGCGCTGCCGCTCCTCCAGGTCGACCTCGACCTCTCCACGCTCGAGAGCGAGATCGTCACGAGCTGGGTGACGCTGGGCGCCCTCTTCGGTGCCCTGGTAGCGGGTGGCACCGCAGACAGGATCGGCCGGCGGGGGACCGCGGTGGGGGCGGGCGTCCTCTTCGCGATCGGTGCGCTCGTCGAGACAGTCGCCCCCGACGCCGCCGTGCTCACGGTGGGGCGTGTGATCACCGGGCTCGGGGTCGGTGTCGCCTCCGTGGTCGCCCCCCTCTACGCGGCGGAGATGGCCCCGAAGCGACTCCGCGGCCGCTTCGTCTCCACCTACCAGCTCGCGATCACGGTGGGGATCTTCCTCGCCTATCTCGCGGACGACGCGCTCACCTCGTCCGATCGCTGGCGCCTGATGTTCGCGCTCGCGGTCATCCCGGGTGTCGCGCTCGCGATCGGCTTCCTCGTCATGCCGGAGTCGGCGCGCTGGCTGCTCAAGATGGGCAGGCGAGACGAGGCGCGCTCCTCGCTCGTGAAGGTCGACGGCCCGGGGGTCGCGGACGACCACCTCGCGACCCTCGAGCGCGACCTCGAGGCCCAGGAGCTGGAGGGTCAGGCGGGCTGGGGCGAGGTCTTCAGCCCGGGCCTGCGGCGTGCGCTCTGGGTCGGGATCGGCCTCGCCGTGTTCCAGCAGGTGACCGGAATCAACGCGATCATCTACTACGCGAACGAGATCTTCGCCGAGGCCGGCTTCACGACCGCCGAGGAGCAGGCAAAGGCAACGTTGTACGCCGTCGGCGCGACGAACGTGCTCGCGACCTTCGTGGCCGTCGCCTGGGTCGACCGTTTCGGCCGCCGCCCCCTCCTGTTCACCGGGCTCGTCGGCATGGGCGTGAGCCTCGCCGCCGTCGGGCTGTCCTTCGCAGCTCTCGAGAACAACCCCGACGGCGAGGCGTCCACGGTCGGCGGCATCGTCACCGTCCTCGCGCTCGTCGTCTTCATCGCCTCGTTCGCCTTCTCGATGGGGCCGGTCGTGTGGACGCTCATCTCCGAGATCTACCCCAACCGCGTGCGAGGGCGCGCGATCTCGGTGGCGACCGCGGTGAACTGGTTCTCCGCCTTCATCGTCGCGCAGTTCTTCCTCTCGATCGTCGACGCGATCGGCGAGGCGCCGACGTTCCTCGTCTTCTCCGCGCTGTGCGTCGTCACGTACGTCTTCGTCTGGCGCTACGTGCCCGAAACGAAGGGCCGCTCGCTCGAGGAGATCCAGGAGCGGTGGGTGCGAAGCGGCGACCGCATGCTCGAGGAGGAGCCTGCGACGTGACGAGCGCGGAGGTGGTGCCGCGGGAGCTCGACGACCTCTGCGTCGCGACCATCCGCACGCTGTGCATCGACGCGATCGAGGCAGCGAGCTCGGGTCACCCAGGCACCCCTGTTGGCATGGCTCCCGTCACGTACACGCTCTGGCAGCGCTTCCTCCGCTTCGACCCGTCCGACCCGATCTGGCCGAACCGCGACCGCTTCGTGCTGTCGGCGGGCCATGCCTCGGCGCTCCTCTGGTCACTCCTCCACCTCACGGGCGTGCGCGCGGTCGACCCCGACTACGAGATCCTCGGCGATCCCGCCGTCTCGCTCGACGACCTGAAGCGTTTCCGCCAGCTCGGCTCGAAATGTCCCGGCCACCCCGAATACCGCTGGACGAGCGGAGTGGAGACGACCTCAGGCCCGCTGGGCCAGGGGGTCGCGACCTCGGTGGGGATGGCGATCGCGAGCCAGTGGCTCGCCGCGCGCTACAACCGCCACGACTTCACGCTCTTCGACTTCGACGTCTACGCCCAGGCGGGTGACGGCTGCATGATGGAGGGCGTCGCGTCCGAGGCCGCTTCCTATGCGGCCCATCAGCGCCTCTCGAACCTCTGCTGGATCTACGACGCGAACCGCGTCACGATCGAGGGCCACACCGACCTCACCTTCACGGAGGACGTCGCGGCACGCTTCGCGGCCTACGGCTGGAACGTCGCGACCGTGCCCGACGCGAACGACCTCGAGGCCGCAGAGCGCGCGTTCCATGCTTTCCGGGCCGAGAACGAGCGTCCCACGCTGATCGTCGTCCACAGCCACATCGGCTACGGGACGCCGGTCGAGGACACGCCGAAGGCACACGGCGAGCCGCTCGGACCGGAGGGCGTGAAGGAGACGAAGCGCTTCTTCGGCTGGCCCGAGGACGCCGAGTTCCTCGTCCCCGACGGTGTCGTCGAGCACTTCGCCCGGGGAATCGGCGAGCGGGGACGCGTCGCGCGTGAGGCCTGGGAGGCGCTGTTCGAGGAGTACCGCACCGCCCATCCCGACCTCGCCGACGAGATCGAGCGGATGCAGCGCCGCGCACTGCCCGACGGTTGGGACACAGGTGTTCCCTCGTTCCCGGCTGACGAGAAGGGGCTCGCGAGCCGCGACTCGTCCGGCCGCGTGCTGAACGCGATCGCCGAGCGGGTGCCGTGGCTCGTCGGCGGCTCCGCCGATCTCTCCCCGTCGACGAAGACGCGGCTGACGTTCGAGGGCGCCGGCGACTTCATGCCGGCAGACCGGTCCGGCCGCAACTTCCATTTCGGCGTCCGCGAGTTCGCCTCCGCCGCGATCGCCAACGGGCTCGCACTCTCGAAGGTGCGCCCGTTCTGGTCGGGGTTCCTCATCTTCTCGGACTACGCGCGCGGCGCGATCCGGCTGTCCGCGCTGATGGAGATCCCCGTGATCCACGTGTTCACGCACGACTCGATCGGGGTCGGCGAGGACGGCCCGACGCACCAGCCCGTCGAGCAGCTCGCGTCGCTGCGCGCCATGCCCGGTCTGCTCGTGTTCCGCCCGGCGGACGCGAACGAGGTCGCGGAGACGTGGCGCGTCGTCATGCAACTCCCCCACGAGCCGGCCGTGCTCGTGCTCTCGCGTCAGGCGCTGCCCACGGTCGACCGCTCGATCGCCGCACCTGCCGACGGGGTCGCGAAAGGCGCGTACGTCCTCTTCGACACGCAGGCGGAGCCGGACGTGATCCTGATCGCGACCGGCTCGGAGGTCGGGCTCGCCGTCGCCGCGCGAGCGGAGCTCGCCGCCGACGGCATCGGCGCCCGTGTCGTGTCGATGCCGTGCTCGGAGCTCTTCGACCGGCAGCCGCAGGAGTACCGGGACGCCGTTCTACCGCCTTCCGTGAAGGCACGCGTCGCGATCGAGCAGGCTTCGGCACTCGGCTGGGCGCGGTACGTCGGCGACGGTGGCGCGATCGTCGCGATGAACACCTTCGGCGCCTCGGCTCCCCTCAAGCAGCTCGTCGAGAAGTTCGGCTTCACGCCGGACGCGGTCGCCGACGTCGCCCGACAGGTGGTGACTGCCCGATGACACCGCTTCGCGAGCGCGCGGCGTGGGTCGCGCTCGAGCGCCACCACGCAGAGACGCGTGACGTCCACCTGCGAGACCTCTTCGCCGCGGATCCGAGTCGCGGTGAACGGATGGCGGCCGAAGGGGCGGGGATCTATCTCGACTACTCGAAGAACCGGGTGACCGACGAGACGCTGCGCCTGCTGCTCGAGCTGGCCGAGGAGTCGGGCCTCCCCGAGCGCACGGACGCGATGTTCCGCGGCGAGCGGATCAACGAGACTGAGAACCGTTCCGTGCTCCACGTCGCGCTCCGCATGCCGCGCGGGCGCTCGCTGGTCGTCGACGGCCGCGACGTCGTGGCCGACGTCCACGAGACGCTCGATCGCATGGCGGCGTTCGCCGAGCGCGTCCGCTCCGGCGAGTGGACGGGACACACGGGCAAGCCGATCCGTGACGTCGTCAACGTCGGGATCGGCGGCTCCGACCTCGGCCCGGTGATGGCCTACGAGGCGCTCCGCCACTACACGCGGCGCGACCTGACCTTCCGCTTCGTCTCGAACGTCGACTCGACCGACTTCGTCGAGGCGACCCGAGACCTCGCACCCGACGAGACCCTCTTCGTCGTCTCGTCGAAGACGTTCACGACGCTCGAGACGATGACGAATGCGCAGTCGGCGCGAGCCTGGACGCTCGCCGCGCTCGGGGACGAGAGCGCGATCGCGAAGCACTTCGTCGCCGTGTCGACGAACGAGGAGGGCGTGCGCGCGTTCGGGATCGACCCGGAGAACATGTTCGGCTTCTGGGACTGGGTCGGCGGGCGCTACTCGATGGACTCGGCGATCGGCCTCTCGACGATGCTCGCGATCGGCCCCGAGCGCTTCGGCGAGCTCCTCGCGGGCTTCCACGCGATGGACGAGCACTTCCGCGAGACTCCGCCCGAGCGGAACCTGCCCGTGCTCATGGGGATGCTCTGCGTCTGGTACGCGGACTTCTTCGGCGCGCAGGCCGTCGGCGTCATGCCGTACGAGCAGTACCTGAAGCGCTTTCCCGCGTACCTCCAGCAGCTCACGATGGAATCGAACGGGAAGAGCGTGACGCTCGACGGCCGGCGGGTGGACTACGAGACCGGTGCCGTGTTCTGGGGCGAGCCCGGGACGAACGGCCAGCACAGCTTCTACCAGCTCGTCCATCAGGGAACGAAGCTCATCCCGGTCGACCTCATCGGGTTCGCGAGGACGCTCAACCCGCTCGGCGACCACCACGACATCCTCATGTCGAACGTCTTCGCACAAGCGGAGGCACTCGCGTTCGGGAAGACCGAAGCCGACGTGCGTGCCGAGGGCACGGCCGACGCGGTCGTGCCGCATCGCGTCTTCGAGGGGAACCGCCCCTCGAACGTCCTGCTCGCGGACGAGCTGACGCCGTTCACGCTCGGCACGCTCGTCGCCCTCTGCGAGCACAGCGTCTTCGTCCAGGGAACGGTCTGGGAGATCAACTCCTTCGACCAGTGGGGAGTCGAGCTGGGCAAGGCGCTCGCGCAGCGGATCATCCCGGAGCTCACCGCCGACGACGAGCCCGAGCTGGCGCACGACTCCTCCACGAACGCCCTCATCCGCCGCTACCGCTCGCGGAAGTGACGATCAGGCTTCTCCTCTCGGACGTCGACGGCACGCTCGTCCGCTCGGACAAGTCGCTGTCCCCGCGCACGATCGACGCCGTCCACGCGCTCCACGACGCCGGCGTCCACTTCGCGGTCACGAGTGGGAGGCCGCCGCGCGGGATGGAGATGCTCGTCGAGCCGCTCTCGCTCGCGGCGCCGCTTGCCGGCTTCAACGGCGGGCTCGTCGTAGAGCCCGGGATGGACGTGCTCGAGGAGCACACCGTTCCCGATACCGTCGTGCCCATGGCGCTCGAGATCCTCGAGCGGTTCGAGCTCTCCATCTGGATGTACCGGGGAGCGGACTGGCTCGTCCGCGATCCGTACGGACCGCACGTCGAGCACGAGTCACGCACCGTTGCGTTCGAGCCGACAGTCGTCGACGCGTTCGAGGAGACGACGCGTGTCGCCAAGCTCGTCGGCGTGAGCGACGACCACGATGCCGTCGCGGCTGCCGCGGCCACCTCCCGCCAGGAGATCGGCGAGCACGTCTCGGCGTGGCGCTCGCAGTCGTACTACCTCGACATCACCCATCCCCAGGCCAACAAGGGAGCCGTCGCGCAGTTCCTCTCGCGGCGCTACGAACTCGCGGTCGACGAGATCGCGACCATCGGCGACATGCCCAACGACGTCCTCATGTTCAAGCAGTCGAGCCTCTCGATCGCAATGGGCAATGCAAGCGACGACGTCCAGAAGGCCGCGCACCGGGTGACGGCGACCAACGACGACGACGGTTTCGCGCACGCAGTCGAGCAGTTCATCCTCGGAAGGAGCTGAGAATGGCCACGGACACTCCCATGCAGCTCGGCATGGTCGGACTCGGCCGGATGGGCGCGGGAATCGTCCGCCGGCTCATGCGCGACGGGCACCAGTGCGTCGGCTACGACATCCACCCGGATGCCGTGCAGGCGCTCGAGGCGGACGGTGCGACGGGTGCGTCCTCGCTCGAGGAGTTCGTCGCGAAGCTGGAGAGGCCGCGCGCCGCCTGGGTGATGGTGCCTGCCGGTGACATCACGTCGAAGACGATCGCCGCGCTCGCGGACGTGCTCGAGCCGGGCGACACCATCATCGACGGTGGCAACACGCACTACGTGCAGGACATCGCGCATGCGCACGCGCTTCGCGAGAAGGGCATCCACCACGTCGACGTGGGAACGAGCGGCGGCGTCTGGGGCTTCGAGCGCGGGTTCTGCCTGATGATCGGCGGCGAGAAGGAGGTCGTCGACCGGCTCTCCCCGATCTTCGCGTCGATCGCGCCCGGCGTCGACGCGGCGGCACGCACGCCCGGCCGGGCGGGCGACCCGACGCAGGCCGAGCATGGCTACCTCCACTGCGGGCCGAACGGTGCCGGTCACTTCGTGAAGATGGTCCACAACGGGATCGAGTACGGGATCATGGCCGCGTATGCCGAGGGCCTGAACGTCATCGCGAACGCGGACATCGGCAAGCGCGAGCGCGACATGGATGCCGAGACGGCTCCGCTCGAGCGCCCCGAGCTTTACCAGTACGACATCGACACGACGGAGGTCGCCGAGGTGTGGCGGCGTGGGAGCGTCGTCGGCTCGTGGCTCCTCGATCTCACGGCAGCGGCGCTCCACGACTCGCCGACGCTCGAAGCGTTCGCCGGCCGCGTGTCCGACTCCGGCGAGGGGCGGTGGACGTCGATCGCGGCGATCGAGGAGGGGATCCCGACTCCCGTCCTCACCAGCGCGCTCTACTCCCGCTTCGCCTCGCGCGGGCTGGACGACTTCGGCAACCGCCTCCTGTCGGCGATGCGTAAGCAGTTCGGCGGGCACGACGAGAAACAGGCGTAGGCGTGGCGCTCGAGATCGAGGTACTGCCGGACCCCGACGCGGTTGCCGAGCGAGGAGCGCAGGTCGTCGCCGCCGCCGCTGCCGCAGCCGTCGCCGCACGCGACCGGTTCACGTTCGCCGTCTCCGGTGGGCGAACGCCCTGGGCGATGTTCGAGCGCCTCTACGGACGCCTGCCCTGGGAGAAGGTCACGATCTTCCAGGTGGACGAGCGCATCGCCGCCGACGGCGACGCGGATCGGAACCTCACCCACCTGCAGCGTAGCCTTCCGCCGGGCGGCTCGGCCGACGTCCGTGCGATGCCGGTCTGGATGGAGGACCTCGAGGCCGCTGCTGCGCTGTACGCGGAGGCCCTCCCCGACCAGCTCGACCTCGTCCACCTCGGGCTCGGGCCGGACGGGCACACGGCGTCGCTCGTGCCCGGCGACGCCGTCCTCGCGGTGCTCGATCGCGACGTGGCGCTCACAGACGTCTACCAGGGGCATCGCCGGATGACGTTGACGTACCCCCCGCTGAACCGCGCCCGGCAGATCCTCTGGCTCGTGACGGGAGACGACAAGGTCGACGCCCTGCGCCGGCTCCGGGAAGGCGACCAGTCGATCCCTTCCGGCTGGATCGCCACGACGAACGCCCTCGTCCTCGCCGACACGGCTGCGGCAGGATCCCGGTCGTGAGCGAGCGGCGGTACCCCGCGGAGCCCCGTGCACCGGCCGTGCTCGCGGTCGACGTGGGCGGCTCCAACGTGAAGGCGGTCCTGAACGGCCTCGACGAGCGGCGCCGCTTCCCGTCCGGCAAGAAGCTCACCGCACAGCAGATGGTCGACGGAGTGCTCGAGATGACGTCGGACTGGGACTACGTCGGCATCTCCGTCGGAATCCCCGCCCCGGTCGTCCACGGCCGTGTCGTCCGGGAGCCCGTCAACCTCGGCCCAGGCTGGGCAGGCTTCGACTTCGAGAGCGCCTTCGGGAAGCCGACGAAGGTGATCAACGACGCCGCGATGCAGGCGCTCGGGAGCTACGAGGGCGGCCGCATGCTCTTCCTCGGCCTCGGTACGGGACTCGGCACCACGCTCGTCGTGGATGGGTTCGTCGTCGCGATGGAGGTGCAGCACATGCCCTTCCGTAAGGGCACGTTCGAGGACTACGTGGGCGAGCGGGGGCTCGAGCGGCTCGGGCTCAAGCGCTGGCGGAAGGTGCTGCTCGAAGTGATCGAGGTGTACGTCGCGGCGTTCTCGCCCGACTACGTCGTCCTCGGCGGCGGAAACTGCCGCGAGGTGGGCGAGCTGCCGACGTACTGCCGGATCGGCGCAAACGAGGACGCGTTCCTCGGCGGCTTCCGCCTCTGGGTCGACTGAGCTTCGGTTTCCTGCGCCCTACACCTCGTCGAAGGCCACGCCGACGAGCTCCGCGATCCGATCCACCGCGACGTCGGCGGTCGCGCCCTCGACCGTCCCGAACTGGCCCTGGCGCGGCAGCACCGTCGTCACGCGCTCTCCCCAGTGCGCCTTCGCTGCCGCGAGGATGCGCGGCTTGTCGTCGACGAGGACGTAGCGCTCGGCCGGGTAGCGACGCTCGACGTCCTCGAGCTCGAGCTCCTTGTGGACGTAGACGAGCACGCGCCCGCCGACCGCTGCCCCGATGCCCGACCGCTCGATCTTGCGCGGCTGGAAGATCGCGTCGCCGTCGGTGAGCACGAGCGTCTGTCCCCGTTCGCCCAGGTCGGCAAGCACGGAGAGCGCCCCCTCGTACAGCAGGTCCTCGAAGGGGTAGTCGAGGAGGAACCGCGCGGCGGCGAGCAGACGCGGCTCGCGGCCCTCTCCCTCCCACCACTCCTGCACCGCGCCGAGGTAGTCGCGGTAGCCGAGATCGACGAACCGCCGCTCCTGGATCGCCCAGTAGTGCGCGGCGACGTCGACGCCGAAGACCGCTGCGAAGTGCGTCTGCACGTCTGTGCGGAAGCGGTCGTTGTCGAGCAGCGTGTTGTCGACGTCGACGAGGAAGGTGATCGTCACCGTCACATCCTCGCGTAGGAGTCGTCATGATCATCGCGTCGAGACAGGAACAGGGGGATCGAGATGAGGATCGTGCGCGTCGTCGTGCTCGTCGCCACCGTGGCGGTGCTCGCCGGATGCGGCGGCTCGAACGGTTCCGACACGGTCAACGGCTGTGCCATCGAGCCGGACACCCAGTGTTCGGGCGTCGACCTGTCCGGCGCCGACCTGTCGGGAGCGGATCTGTCGGGGGCGTCACTCTCCCAGGCCAACCTGACCGGGACGAACCTCAGCGGCGCGAACCTCACCGAGGCGAACCTGACGGGAGCCCAGATCGTCGACGCGAACCTTTCCGACGCCGACCTCACGAGCGCGAACCTCACCGGCGCGACGATCACGGGAACGAGCCTCGACGGTGCGACTCTGTGCGGGACGACGCGCACCGACGGGACGATCGACGACACGAGCTGCCCGGCCTCGACGGACACGACCGAGGCCGAGACGACCACGACCGCAGCCGCAGCGGAGGTGACGTCGTTCGAGCTGGGCGAGCTCGACTGCGGCTCGGCCACCACCGGGCCGGTCACCGTCACGTGGGCGACCGAGAACGCCACGGCAGTCGAGATCGCCGTCGACACCGGATCGACCTCCTCGTTCGGCCCGAGCGGCAGCACGACCGTCGTCGTCGCTTGCGACGAGCAGCCGCACGCGGTCACGATCACGCCCCAGAGCGACGCCGGCCCCGGCGTCCCCGAGACCAAGGAGGTCGAGACGGGCTGACGCGCCTGCCCCTGTCCACGGCGCCGGAGGTGTAACGGGTACCCACCTCCGGAGGACGAAGCCGACGTGGACATCGACCTCAGCGGGCTCGTCGTCGTCTGCGCGATCGCCTTCTCGGCGCCGCTCCTCCTGGGGCTCGCTCCGGCCGTCCGACTGCCGGCAGTCGTGCTCGAGATCGTCGCGGGCATCGCGGTCGGCCCGTCCGGCCTCGGCTGGGTGGAGCTCGACGCGACGATCGAGGTGCTCGCGCTCGTCGGCCTCGCCTTTCTCCTCTTTCTCTCCGGGCTCGAGGTCGACTTCGAGCGACTCCGCGGACGTCAGCTCGGGCTCACCGGTCTCGGCTTCGTCGTCTCGTTCGGGATGGCGCTCGTCGCGGCGTTCGGGCTCCAGGCAGCCGGTCAGGTGGACGCGCCGCTGCTCGTCGCGATCATCCTCGTCGCGACCTCGCTCGGCGTCGTCGTACCGGTCCTCAAGGACGCGGGCCGCGCGTCGTCGATGCTCGGCCAGCTCGTCATCGCGGCGGCCTCCATCGCTGACTTCGGGGCGGTGATCCTCCTCTCACTCTTCTTCTCGCGCGAGGCGACGAGTACGACGACGAAGCTCGTCCTCATCGGCGGATTCGCGCTCGTGGCGATCGCCTTCTTCGTCGCGCTCGCCGGCGCCAAGCGCTCGCGCCGCCTCGGTGTGGCTCTCCTCAGGCTTCAGGACACGACGGCACAGATCCGCGTCCGCGGTGCGTTCCTGCTGCTCGTCGCGTTCGTCGCGCTCGCCGAGCGCCTGGGACTGGAAGTGATCCTCGGCGCGTTTCTCGCCGGCGCGCTCCTGACCCTGGTCGACCGCGACCGCGAGATGACGCATCCGGCATTTCGCGCGAAGCTCGAGGCCGTCGGGTTCGGCGTCTTCATACCGATCTTCTTCGTGTCGAGCGGCATCGCGTTCGACCTCGACGCGCTCTTCGCGAGCGCGTCGACGGCCGCGCTCGTCCCGCTGTTCCTCGCCGCGCTCCTCGCGGTACGGGCGCTCCCAGCCTTGCTCTACCGGTCCGTGCTCTCGCAGCGCGACGTGGCCGTCGCGGGGCTGCTGCAGGCGACCTCGCTCCCCTTCATCGTCGCCGCCACGATGATCGGCCGCGAGCTCGGACTGCTCGACGAGGCGACCGGCGCTGCGCTCGTCGCAGCAGGGTTGCTCTCCGTCCTCGTCTTCCCGCTCTTCGCCCTCACGCTCCTTCGGCGCGTTGACACGGCTTCGGCCGCGGTGAACGCGCCATTCGCCCCACTCACTCCCGTCTCAGAGAGGTGATCCGCATGCGCTTCCTCGTCGCGCTCGTCCTCGCAGTCTTCACGGCGGCGCTCGCTGCCGGCGCCGACATGGCGCCGGCGCAGGGCTCCGCCTCCGCGACGCTCACCGTTCGCAGCTCGCAGTACGGCCGCATCCTCTTCGACGGCTCCAACAGGGCCCTCTACGCCTTCACCGGCGACCGCCGCGGCCGCCCTTCGACCTGCTACGGAGGATGTGCGGCCGCCTGGCCGCCGTACATCGTGTCCGGCTCGATTCGCGCCGGCGCAGGCACGTCCCGCTCGCTGTACGGCACGACCCGCCGCCGCGACGGAAAGCGGCAGCTCACGTACCGCGGCTGGCCCCTCTACTACTACGTCTCCGACCCGGTCGGGCAGGTCCTCTGCCAGAACGTCTTCGAGTTCGGCGGCCTCTGGCTCGTCGTCCGGCCGAGCGGTCAGCTCGTTCGGCTCCCCCGCTAGGAAAGGAAGTCACATGACCATGACCGAGATCGCCGCGCCCCGGGAGGGCATGCGCGGCCTCAAGGGCAAGAACGTCCTCGTCACCGGAGGAACCTCCGGCATCGGCCAGGCGATCGCCGTCCGCTTCGCAGAGCACGGCGCGAACGTGGCCATCAACTACCTCAAGCGTCCCGAGGAGGCGGCCGAGACCGAGGAGCAGGTGCACGCCTGCACGGCCAGGGTTCGCCAGGAGGGCGTGCGTGACGTGCTCGTCGGCGCGGACGTGTCGAACGAGGACGAGGTCGCGCGCATGGTCGCCGAGACCATCGAGGAGCTCGGCGGCATCGACATCCTCGTCAACAACGCGGGCATCCAGATCTCGCGCCCGTCGCACGAGCTCTCGAGCGCGGACTTCGACAAGGTGCTCGCAGTCAACCTCCGCGGCGCCTTCCTCTGCGCGCGCGAGGCGATCAAGCACTTCCTGGCCGAGGACAAACCCGGCTCGATCGTGAACATCACGAGCGTCCACCAGCTGATCCCCAAGCCGGACTACCTCGGGTACTCCGTGTCGAAGGGCGGGATGATGAACCTCACCCGCACGCTCGCCCTCGAGTACGCGGGAAGCGGCATCCGCGTGAACGCGGTCGGCCCCGGCGCGACAGTGACGCCGATCAACCGCGCGTGGATCGACGATCCGGTCAAGCGAGACATGGTCACGAGCCACATTCCGATCCCTCGGCCCGGCGAGGCGGACGAGATGGCCGGCGTGGTCGCGTTCCTCGCCTCCGACGACGCCGCCTACATCACCGGGCAGACGATCTACGTCGACGGCGGCCTCACGCTGTTCGCGGACTTCCGCGAGCCCTGGTCGTCCGAGTAGGACACGTTCCGTACGGACGATAGCACTCTGTTGTGTGGGTGCTATCATCCGTCCGTGCGCCAACTCATCACCCGCATCGACGACGACCTGCACGCACGGGTGAAGGAGCGCGCTCGAGTCGAGGGCAAGTCGGTGAACACCTACGTCACGGAGCTGCTCGAGGACGCCGCGCGCCCCCTGACTCCGAAAGAGCAACTCCGCGAGCGGCTGCGCGCCGCGGGCATGCTCGTCGAACTCGAGATCGAGGGACCTGTGCCCGACCGTGACGAGGTCATCGAGAGTCTTCGTGGTGCCTCCGACGTCGTGCTCGACGCTCTCGAGGCCGGACGGGCTCCGCGGTGACCCTGCTGTACGCGGACACGAGCGCGCTCGCTCGCGCGTATCTGCCCGACCAGCCCGAGCACGACCGAATGAGATCGCTGCTCTTGGAAACCGGACCTCCGGTGGTCACGTCGGAGATCGCCGCGGTCGAGCTGTCTGCCGCGATAACCGCCGCCGCACGAGCGGGTCGCATACAGGACGCGCGGCGCACGCTTCGTCGGATCGACGCCGACGTCTCGCGTGACGCGATCGCGCTCCTTCCTCTTCGGCCCGCGCGCGTGTTTCCGGTGGCGCGTAGGCTCATCGCTGCGCACGCGTTGTACGCGGCCGACGCCATTCACCTCGCCGTCGCGCTAAGGGAGACCCCCGGGCTCTCCAACGACGGCGTCACCCTCGTCACGCACGATCGACGGCAGGTGGCGGCTGCGCGCGCCGAAGGCCTCGCGGTCTGGGAGTAGATCCGGTGTAACGAGATCCAAGCTCGCGCGACTGTCTCCCATGCAGGAGGCCGCGGTGAACGAGCTCGGGATGCTCCGGTACGTGACGGAGGCGAAGCGCCTGCAGGCGCTCTCGCTCGTCCGCGAAGGTCGCATCTACGACCTCGGGCACGTGCTCGACGAGCAAGCGCCCGTCTTCCCGGGCCGCTACTTCCGGCAGACGCTCGTCACCACGGCGCACCACGCGAACTCGCTCGCCCCGATCGGCGACAACGACGTGACGTGGATCACCGAGGTCTTCTCCGCGACGACCCAGCTCGGGACGCACCTCGACACGCTCGGGCACCTGCAGATGGGCGACCGTGCCTACGGCGGCTACTCGGTCTCCGAGCTCGCCGGCACGGCGGGGCTGAACCGGCTCGGCGCCGAGACGATCCCGCAGATCGTCACGCGCGGCTGGCTCGTCGACGTCGCGCCGCTCGAGCCCGGCGACGTCATCGGCCTCGACGCAGTCTCCGGTATCGATCCCGAACCCGGCGACGCCGTCCTCTTCCACACGGGCTGGAGCGCGCACTGGCGCGATGCCGAGACGTACCTCTCGGGCGAGCCGGGTCCCGGGATCGAGGTCGCGGAGTGGCTCGCCGAGCACGAGGTTGCGCTTACCGGCTGCGACACGTGGAGCTACGGGCCCGTCCCTGCGGAAAACCCCGCCCGCCCGTTCGAGGTACCACAGCACCTGAACGTCCAGCACGGCGTCTTCATCGTCGAGAACCTCGACCTGGGCGCGCTCGCCGCCGACGGCATCCGCGAGTTCGCGCTCGTCCTCACCTTTCCCAAGCTGCGTGGCGCAACCGGCGCCTGGACGTCCCCGATCGCTCTCGCCTGAGAGGAGCACTCATGTCCGAGCACTACGACGTGATCATCATCGGCACCGGCGCCGGGGGCGGAACGCTCGCGCACCGGCTGGCGCCCTCCGGCAAGCGGATCCTCCTGCTCGAGCGCGGCGGCTACCTGCCGCGCGAGCCCGAGAACTGGGACTCGAAGGAGGTCTTCCTCAAGAGCCGCTACGTGACGCCCGAGAAGTGGATCGACAAGAACGGGACGCCGTTCCGTCCGCATGCGCAGTACTACGTCGGCGGGAACACGAAGTTCTACGGCGCGATCCTGTTCAGGCTCCGCGAGCGGGACTTCGGCGAGGTGCGACACCACGGCGGGATCTCGCCGGCCTGGCCGATCTCCTACGACGACCTCGAGCCGTACTACGCGCAGGCCGAGAGGCTCTACCTCGTCCACGGGCAGGCCGGCGAGGATCCGACCGAGCCGTACCGCTCCGGTCCTTTCCCCCACCCCGCTGTCTCGCACGAGCCGCGCCTGCAGAAGGTGCACGACGACCTCCAGCGGGCGGGCCTCGACCCCTTCCACCTCCCCGTCGGCGTCGACCTCGACGAGTCCGACCCGGAGAAGGGCCGCTGCGTGCGGTGCGCGAAGTTCGACGGCTTCCCGTGTCTCACGGACGGCAAGGCGGACGCCCACGTCTGCGCCGTCCGACCAGCGCTCGAGCACCCGAACGTGACGCTCGAGACGCACGCGAAGGTCGTGCGCCTCGAGACGGACGAGTCCGGCCACACCGTCACGAGCGTCGTCGTCGATCGCGGTGGGCACGAGGAGCGCTTCAGCGCCGACCTCGTCGTCGTCTCGTGCGGGGCCGTGAACTCGGCCGCGCTCCTGCTGCGCTCGGCCTCGGCCCGGCATCCGAACGGCCTCGCGAACTCCTCCGACGTCGTCGGGCGGCATTACATGGCGCACCTCAACTCGGCGGTCATCGCGATCTCGCAGTCGCCGAACGACACGAAGTTCCAGAAGACGCTCGGCCTCAACGACTACTACTGGGGCTCCGACGACTTCGGCTTCCCGCTCGGACACATCCAGACGCTCGGCAAGACGGACAAGAGCATCCTCAAGGGCGGCGCTCCCTGGTTCGCTCCCGGCCTCGCCCTCGACTACCTCGCGCGGCACGCGATCGACTTCTGGCTCACCACCGAGGATCTCCCGCTCCCCGACAACCGCGTGACCGTCGACCGCCAGGGCCGGATCCACCTCGCGAAGACGTACGTCAACACCGAGCCGCACCGGCGCCTCCTCGGGAAGCTCAAGGACCTCCTCGGCGTCATGGGCTGCCAGGAGACGGCGATCCCGCGCTGGTCGGTGCTCGGGCAGCAGATCCCGATTGCCGGGATCGCGCACAACTGCGGCACCGTGCGGTTCGGACACGACCCCGCGACGTCGGCGCTCGACGTCAACTGCAAGGCCCACGACCTCGACAACCTGTACGTCGTCGACACGAGCTTCTTCCCGTCGTCGAGCGCGGTGAACCCGGCGCTGACGGCGATGGCGAACGCGCTTCGAGTCGGTGACCACCTGCTCGAACGGCTCGATGCGAGCCTCGAGCAGGACCTCGCCAAGCGCATCGCAGAGCCCCTGGAGGTGGCCTGATGAAGAACGTCGTCAACACCGTCGCCTCGAGCGTGGGCAAGGGCCTCGTGGCCGGCTTCGTCGGCACGGCGGCCATGACCGTCTCGAGCTCGCTGGAGGCCCGCATCCGGCACCGGGCGGCGAGCTCGGCGCCTGCCCGTGCGACGGCGAAGGTCCTCGGCATCAAGGAGTTCGAGGACGACATCGCTGCCGCCCGCTTCAACGACCTGTCGCACTGGGGCTACGGGACGATGTGGGGCGTCGCACGCGGCCTGCTCGCCGCGGCGGGGCTCTCGCCGCGCGCTGCGAC
>DASUCN010000156.1:0-26785 GCA_036276015.1 Gaiellaceae bacterium
TCGCCGAGAGAAAGCGAGCGCGAACGTCTCGGCAGTCAGCTCGTCGGCAAGCTCACGCCCAGCGCGGCGATGCAAGTACTTGTGTACGGCACCGAAGTGGCGATCGAAGATCGGCTCGAACGCAGTCGGTTCACCTAGAGAGCGCGCTAGGTACTCGGCGTCCGTAGGGACAGCGTCCACATCCTGACTGTGCCCGAAGTGCAGATGAGGGTTTCGGCGACGGACTGTCGACTGGGGCCACGCTGGGGCCACCAGACCCACCGAGATAGGCCGAGATCACGATGGCGCGCGACGAGGCAGAATCGGCTCCGACAGACCAGATCGTCTCGGCCGGTCTCGGCCCATCTGGACTCGGGCCCGAACTTCGAATCTGCGGGCGGAGGTTCGACTCCTCCCGGGGCCACTACAGGGTTGAGGCTGTGTATCGCCCTCGGCTCGCTTTCTCGAGTTGCAGGTGCCACCATGCGCCCGTGAGGGCGATCGTTGCGGAGGACGCGCTCGCTCGCGGACACGAGGCACTCGCGGCGGGCGAGTGGGACGACGCGCGTGCGGCGTTCGAGGACGCACTGGCCGTCAACGACTCACCGGAGGCACTGGACGGGCTCGGGCGGACGCTGTGGTGGCTGCGGGACGAGCGTGGTGCGGTTGTTCACCGCGAGCGCGCTTACGCAGGATTTCGGCGGGACGGAGAGTTGGCACGAGCCGCTCGAATCGCGCTCTGGCTCTCGCGGGAGTTCGCGCTGGCGTTCGACAACGACGCCGCGGCGCGCGGTTGGCTCGCACGGGCCGAGCGCCTCCTACGCGATGTGGCGCCCGGAGCGGAGCAGGGATGGCTCGACCTTGCGCGTTCCGAGAGTGTGCCGGATGCCGCGATGGCCACCTCGCTTGCATCCGCTGCGCTCGACGCCGCCCTGGCGACGGGCGACACGGACCTCGAGCTTCGCGCGCTGGCCCAGCTCGGCCTCGCGGAGGTCACGCTCGGCGAGATCGACCGCGGCCTGGCACGGCTCGACGAGGCCATGGCTGCGGTCACGAGTGGCGAACCCACCACTCTCGAGACGTTCGCGGACATCTGCTGCACGCTGATGCTCGCCTGCGAGCGAGCCGGGGACGACGAGCGGCCGAAGCAGTGGAGCGCCGTTCTCGATGACTTCGTCCGCGCGTATGACCACGTCACGCTGCTCGCGTTCTGCCGCACGTGTTGCGCCGACGTGTACGCGGCAAACGGACGTGTCGACGCGGCAGAGGCAGAGCTGGAGCAGGCGGTACGAGAGCTGACCGCGGCCGGACAACGTTCGCGTTGCATCCCTCCGTCCGCTCGCCTCGCCGAGATCCGCGTCCTCCAGGGGCGCTACGAGGAAGCGGAGCAGCTGCTCGCGGGCCTCGAGGGCGAACCGGAAGCGCTGCGGGCTCGCGTCGCCCTCCGGCTCGCACGCGGAGAGCCGGCGGCCGCGTCAGCGCTGCTTATCCGCAGGTTGGACGAGATCGGTTGGGCGACCCTGCTCGCAGCACCCCTCCTCGCTGACCTCGTCGAAGCACAACTGCTCAACGGGCACGTCGGCGCCGCGACTGCAGCTGCGTCCGCGCTCGAACGGATCGCAGCGGAGCGACCGCGGGAACGCGTCGAGGCGCAGGCGAGCGCGGCCCGGGGCCGTATCGCGATGACGGAGGGTCGCGAGGACGCGGCGGCTCTCCTCCAGGAGGCCGTGAACCGCTTCGCCGAGCTGGGAGCGAGACTCGACGCCGCCAGGACGCGCCTCGACCTCGCACGTGCTCTCTCGGCATCGTCGCCCGAGGTTGCGATCGACGCCGCGCGGCACGCTCGCACCGAGCTCGAGGCACTCGGAGCGGTCCGCGACGCGGACGCCGCGGCGGCACTCATGCGTTCCTTGGGCGCAAAAGGGCGCGCAGGGCCCCGGGCGACCGGGCTGCTGAGCCGACGGGAAACCGAGGTCTTGCGCCTCCTGGCCGACGGCCTCTCGAACCGCGAGATCGCGGAGAGGTTGTTCATCAGCCCGAAGACGGCCGAGCACCACGTGAGCCGCATCTACTCGAAGCTCGGCCTGGGCACACGCGCCGAGGCAGCCGCCTACGCGACGCGAAACCTCGGGAGCGAATAGGGGACTCCCCCCTACCGAGACCGCCCGCGACGCGCCATGCTCGACGGGTCGAACGAAAGGAGCACGTGATGTCGGAGCACAACAAGGACGTCGTTCGCGAGTACTACGCGCGCGTCATCAACGGCCGCGATCTCGACGCCGTGAGCGAGTTCTTCGCGGACGAGCGCATGGTCGAGGGCGTGAAGGCGGGATGCTTCCGCTACTTCGAGGCGTTCCCGGACATGCACGTCGCCCTCGAGGATCTGATCGCAGAGGGCGACCGCGTCTTCCTCCGCTCCACCCTCACCGGCACGCACGATGGCGAGTACAAGGGCATTCCGCCGACGGGCCGCCACGTCGCAACCGAGTGCGCGGAGGTCTTTCGCATCGCCGACGGCAAGTTCGCCGGCTACTGGTGCCTCACGAACGTCGCCGGACTCATGCGCCAGCTCACGGAGGAGCCGGCCGCGGTCATCAACGCGTAGTCGGCTCCAACACGAAAGGAGATCCCATGCCCCAGGCATCGATCACGACTGCCTCGGAGTCCGTCGAGCTCGAAGGCTACGAGGGACACTTCGAGAACTTCGGGCCGTACACCGTCGGCTTCGAGCGGTACACCGCGGACGCCGATCTCGGGCCGCTCTTCGCCGGGTTGCCCGACGACCGCTGCCAGTGCCCGCACATGGGGTACGTCATCGCGGGAAAGGTGAAGTTCACCTTCACGGACGGGACCGAGGAGGTCTACGAAGCGGGGAGCGCGTATTACGCCCCGCCCGGCCACCTTCCCTATCTCTACGCGGGATCCGAGGTCGTCGAGTTCAGTCCATCGGACTCTCTCAAGGAGACGCTCGAGGTCGTCGAGCGCAACATGGGGGCGGCCATGGCGTGAGCCGGCGGTCGGACCTACCGAGACTGGCCGACGTCACCGCTGTCGGCGACCGGGCAGCGCGGGGCCTCGGCGCGGCCCCGCTCCAGCGTCACGGCTTCCACCCGTGGCGACGCGCCCGGCGGGTCTCCCTGGCCCGTGCGCGCCAGCGGCTCTTGAGCTCGCGCTGGAGGCGATGGCTGGAGCGTGCCTCGATCGCGCGCAGCTCGCGCTGGAGCTTGAGGTAGCTCGACCAGCGGTCCTCGTCGAGCTCGCCGCTGGAGAGCGCCTCTCGCACCGCGCAATCAGGCTCCGTGGAATGCGCGCAGTCGTTGAAACGGCACTGCGAGGCGAGCTCTGCCACGTCCGCGAACGCGCTGTCGACGTCCCCTTCCCAGATCTGCAGCTCGCGCAGCCCGGGTGTGTCGATGAGGATCGCCCCGTCCGGTAGGACGAGGAGCTGGCGGTGCCGAGTCGTGTGCCGGCCGCGGCCGTCGTTGCGGAGACCGCCGGTCGCCATCACCTCGCGACCGGCCAGCCGGTTCGCAAGCGTCGACTTCCCGGCACCGGACGAGCCGAGGAGCACGAACGACCTGGCCGGAGCGAGCAAGGCCCGCACCTCGTCGATCCCCTCACCCGTGACGTTGCTCACGGCGAGCACGGGGACGCCGACGGCAACTGCTTCTGCCTCTGCGAGCTTTCCGAGGTCGTCGCACAGGTCGAGCTTGGTGAGGACGATCACCGGATCGGCGCCCGAGTCCCAGGCTGCCACGAGGTAGCGCTCGAGCCGTCGAGGATTGAAGTCCGCGTCGAGGCCGCTGACGAGCAGGACGGTCTCGACGTTGGCCACGAGGATGTGCTCTTCCGCCTTCAGCCACGGCGTCTTGCGCGAGACCTTCGTTCGCCGGGGGAGCAGCGCTTCGATCGCAAAGCGATCGCCGGGTGCGTCGCAGACGGCGACCCAGTCGCCGACAGCCGGCATCCCGCCCCAGAGCTCGTCGTCGCGCAGCCGACCGCGCGCGTGGGCGAGCCGGTCGCCGAGCTCGGACCGCACGTAGTAGCCGCCGCGATGCTCCGCGACGACGCGAGCCGGCAGGAAGCCGCGCTCGGCGTAGGTTGTGAAGGCCGCCTCGAGCTCGTCGGTCCAGCCGAGGCGGGCCAGGGTTCCATCGGACAACGTGAGACTCCTTCGTTCGGTGTGAGCCAGGCCAGGTGGCTCGCGCGGCGCGGAGTTCTAGACCGATGCAGCGTCGAGCCGGAGAGAGGTGACGTATGGGACTTTCATGGCGTCCTCTCCTTTCGCTCGACGACGAGAACCAGCGGAGCGTACGGGACGCGGTCCCGAGCGTCAACGGGTTGACCGGAGGAGCGGAATCTCGTTTGATCTCCGTGCTCCGTGGGCATCGCGGGAACAGTGATCGAAGACCAGGCTTCCGACGCCTCTCCTGTCGTGCGCATGGAAGGCGTGGAGAAGAGCTTCGGTGACAACCTCGTTCTGGACGGGATCGATCTCGAGGTCGCACACGGCGAGGTGCTCGTGATCATCGGGCCGAGCGGAAGTGGCAAGAGCACGCTCCTCCGCTGCGTCAACCTTCTCGAGCCCATCCAGGCAGGACGAATCTTCCTGGAAGGCGAGGAGATCACGGCCAAGGGCACGAACGTGGCCGCAGTTCGCCAGCGGGTGGGGATCGTCTTCCAGCAGTTCAATCTCTTCCCGCAGCTCACCGCACTCGACAACCTGACGCTGGCAGCTCGGCGGATCAGGAAGATGCCGCGCCGCGAGGCGGAGGCTCGCGCGCTAGAGCTGCTGCACACGGTCGGACTCCAGGACAAGGCTCGCCAGCACCCGCATCAGCTGTCCGGTGGCCAGCAACAGCGCGTGGCGATCGCCCGCGCGCTGATGATGGACCCGCACGTCATGCTCTTCGACGAGGTGACGTCTGCGCTCGACCCGGAGCTCGTGGGAGAGGTCCTCGTCGTCATGCGCGACCTCGCGCGCAACGGCATGACGATGCTCGTCGTGACCCACGAGATGCACTTCGCCCGTGAGGTGGGCGACCGTGTCGTGTTCATGGACGAGGGGAAGATCGTGGAGCAAGGCCGACCCACAGACGTCCTCGACCGTCCGCAGATGGAGCGGACCCAGCGCTTCCTGCGACGGAGCGTCCAGCTCGCCCACTCGCTGGAGGACCTCTCGATCGACGAACCGGAACGTTGACCCGACCAAGGAGGAAGGCAATGAGAAGGACGACGACCCTGATTGCAGCCGGGCTGCTCGCGCTCGCCGCGCTCGCGTCCTGGAGCGGTGCCGCATCCGCCGGCGAGACTGGCCCGGCCTCAGCCACTTCGGCCGAGCAGCTCCCCGCCTTGCCGGCGAACATCAGGCAGCGGGGACGCTTCAACATCGGGATCAAGTGCGACTCGCCGCCGTTCGGCTACATCGACGTGCGTGGCCGGCATGCCGGCTTCGACGTCGATATCGCGCGCTGGTTCGCGAAGTTCGCCTTCGGTCGCGCGAACCGCGTCAACTTCACCTGCGTTACGACACCGGCGCGCGAGCCTGCGCTCACGTCCGACCGCGTCGATCTCGTCATCGCGACGTTCACGTACACGGCCGACCGGGACACCCGGATCGACTTCTCCCGCGCGTACTACAAGGCGACAGGCCGGCTCCTCGTGGCGAATGCCGCGCCGAACGCGTACCTGTCGCAGCTGGCGGGCAAGACCGTCTCGACGACGAGCGGGTCGATCTACGACCGCTGGATGAAGAACTGCTTCAAGGACACGAAGGTTCTCGTCACGGACAGCTTCACCAACGCGTTGCTCGCGTTTCGCGACGGGCGGGCCGACGCTCTCATGTGGGACGACACGGTTCTGCTCGGGATCGCCACGCAAGATCGCTCGCTCAAGCTGACCGACGACACGTTCCTGGCTCTGCCGTACGGCATCGGCATCAAGCAGGGCAACACCGCTCTCAAGGCGTGGGTCGACTCGCGCCTCGAGGTCATGCGCAAGCGGGACACGTTCAACACCATCCTCAAGAACAGCGTCCCGGCCCGCGTGTTCCCGACCTTCCAGAAGAACATCCTGCGTCCGAACAATCGGTTCGGCTACTCGCAGGGGGATCTCACGACCCAGTGCCCGTAGCGGGCACGGAGCCAGTTGGGGAGGCGGCTGCTCGAGCAGCCGCCTCCCTCCGCACGTGATCGCGCTGCTCGGAGCGCTCGGCCCGGGGTTCCTCGAGGACATCTGGTCCTTCGTCCAGGAGAACGCCGACGAGCTGGCCGCCGGGATCCGGCGGACGCTTACCGTCTCGGCGATCGCCATGGCGGCCGCGACGGTCGTAGGGATCACGCTCGGGGCGGCACGGGCACACCGGATTCCGGTCGTCAGCCAGCTGGCAGCCGTGTACGTGGAGGTGATCCGCAACACGCCGATCCTCGTCCAGATCTTCATGCTCTACTTCGCGCTTCCGCAGGTCGGGATCCGCCTCGACGCCTTCACGGTCGCGTGGGTCGCGGTGACGATCTGGGGCGGCGCCTTCAACACGGAGAACTTCCGCGCCGGCTTCGAAGCGGTGCCGGGTCGATACCGCGAGGCGAGCGCAGCCCTTGGCTTCAAGGGCTTCTCGACGTTCGCGAACATCACGCTGCCGATCGGCGGGCGGATCGCGCTCCCGTCCTCGATCAACACCTACATCTCGATCGTCAAGAACACGTCGCTGATGTACGTCATCAGCTACCCCGAGATCACGACGGTCGTCTTCCAGATCCAGGCCCTGACCCTCGAGACGGTCGAGGCGTTCACCGTGCTCGCGCTGACCTACCTCGTCATCGTCTGGTCGCTGTCGGCCGTGATCCGGCTCCTCGAGGGCCACCTGGCGCTACCGGAGGACACATGAACTTCCCCGAGTGGACAGAGCCCGTCGCGCGGTACATGCTGGAGCAAGGACTCCGGAACACGCTCAAGCTCGCTGCGATCGCGCTCGTCGGGAGCTCGCTCGTCGGCATCACGCTCGGCACGCTGCTCACGATCCGCTTCCTTCCGACCCGGGCGCTCATCCGGCTGTACATCGAGGTCTGGCGCGGGCTCCCGATCCTCGTGACGATCTTCATCGTCTTCTTCGCGCTTCCGGCGGTCAGCTCGTCGCTTCGATTCGATCCGATCACGGCCGGAGCGATCGCCCTGATCCTGTGGGGAAGCGCACAGGTCGCGGAAACCACGCGCGGCGCCGTGCAGTCGATCCCGCGCGAGCAGCACGAGGCAGCTGCCGCCCTCGGCTTCGGCTGGGTCGGGCGGCATGCGTACGTGATCATGCCGCAGGCGCTTCGACGCCTCCTGCCTCCCCTGGTCGGCCTCCTCGTGAACATCATCCAGAACACGACGATCGTCCAGGTAATCGGTGCCCCCGAGCTGCTCGAGACGGCCGAACGGCAGGTCGAGCGGCTGACCTTCGAGGGCGACCAGCACGCGATCGAGATCTACGGCGCGGTGATGGTGATCTTCTTCCTCATCTCGTTCCCGCTGACACGGCTTGCTGCCTACCTGGAGCGACGCCTCGCCTAGATTTCAGGCTGTGACCGCGAAGCCCGAGATCACCGAGGTCGTCAACGCGCAGATGCCGCTCGGCACGACGCTCGGTATCCGCACGTTCGGCAGCGCCGACGAGGTCGACGCGACGCTCGCGTGGGCCCCGGAGCTGTGCACGGCCGACGGGGTGCTGCACGGCGGCGTGCTGATGACGCTCGCCGACACCGCGGGCGCCGTGTGCGCGTTCCTCAACCTCCCTCCCGGAGCCGGCACGGTCACGATCGAGTCGAAGACGAACTTCCTGGGCGCGGTACGGGAGGGCGAGGTCGTCGCGCGGTCGCGACCGCTGCACGTGGGCAAGAGGACCGTCGTCGTCGAGACCGACGTGCTCGACGCGGCCGAGCGCCGCGTGGCGCGCACGATCCAGACCCAGGCCGTGCTGTGATCGTCGTACCATCGACCCGATGACGGTCGCACCGCTCGAGGAGCGTTTCCCCTCGCTGGAGTTCGACCGGCCCGACGCGAACATCCTGCGCATCACGCTCCGTGCGGAAGGCCGGCTGAACGCGGTCGGCGAGACGATGCACGGCGAGCTCGCGGACGTGTGGACGGCGATCGGCCGCCAGCCCGACGTACGTGCGGTCGTCGTCCGTGGCGCCGACAGAGCCTTCAGCGCGGGCGGCGACCTCGACCTCGTGCTCGCGATCGCCGACGACTACGAGACGCGTCGGCGCGTCTTCCACGAGGCACGCGACCTCGTCTACAACATCCTCTCCTGCCCGACTCCGATCGTGTCGGCGATGACCGGCCCCGCGGTCGGCGCCGGGCTCGTCGTCGGACTCCTCGCCGACATCTCGATCGCCACGCCCGAGGCACGCATCATCGACGGCCACACGAAGCTCGGCGTCGCGGCAGGCGACCATGCCGCCATCGTGTGGCCCCTCCTGTGCGGGATGGCGAAGGCGAAGTATCACCTGCTGCTCTGCGAGCCGCTCGACGGAGTCGAGGCAGAGCGGATCGGGCTCGTCTCGCTCTGCGTGCCCGAGGCCGAGCTGGACGAGCGCGCGCTCGAGATCGCCCGGCGTCTCGCATCGGGTGCGCAGGCGGCCATCTCCCACACGAAGATCGCGCTCAACAACTGGCTCCGGCTGGCCGGGCCGACGTTCGACGCCTCGCTCGCCCTCGAGTTCATGGACATGAGCGGGCAGGACGTGCGCGAGGGCGTCGCCGCGATCCGCGAGCGTCGCCCGCCCGAGTTCGGCTGAACCGGAGCGCGGCTATCCTGTCCCGGGCGCGGTGGCGGTAGCTCAGTTGGTAGAGCCCCGGGTTGTGGTCCCGGTGGTCGCGGGTTCGAGTCCCGTCCGCCACCCCTGCGATCCAGGCAACTAGGCTTCGCGCCCATGCGCGGCGACGGCCTGGCCTCTGCGACGAAGTTCCTCGTACTGACCCTGAGCGCCCTCTACCTCCTCGGCGCAGTGGGCGGAGTCGTCCTTCTCGACTTCGACACCACGCGCGACATCGTGTTCTGGGTGCTCCTTCTCGTCCTCGGCGCCACGCTGATGCTCGTCGGTCAAGTTGGCCTGCGGCCCGGCGTGCTGTCGGCGGCGCTGGTCTCCGTCGGGGCTGCACTAGGCGGATTGCCGCTCTTCTGGACGCTGCTCGTTCCGATCGCGGTGGCGGCGGTGATCGCGTGCAGCATCGCGCTCGCGCGCCGACCCGCACCCGCCGCCTGATGCTCCATACGCGGACCGGCTGGTGGCTCCAGGAGGCTGGCGACGTCACCCCGACTCGCGCTCTCGACGACGACGCGCAGGCGGACGTCGTGATCGTGGGTGGCGGGTACCTCGGCATGTGGACCGCGTGGCACCTCCTCGAGCTCGAGCCGAATGCCGACCTACTCCTCCTCGAGGCGGCTGTCTGCGGGCACGGCCCGAGCGGGCGCAACGGCGGCTTCTGCGAGACGCTCTGGGGTGACGCTGCGACGCTTCGCCAGCATGCCGGCGACGCGGGCGCGCTGGCCGTCTGCCGAGCCTCCGAGGATGCCGTTCGCGGCATCGCCGCCTGGTGCGAGACGAACGGGGTCGACGCCTGGTTCCGGCAGGCGCCGATGCTGCGCGTGGCGACGACCGAGTCCCAGCTCGGCTCCTGGGCCGAGACCGTGACCGCCGCCGCGGAGCTCGGCGCACCGGAAGAGGTTCGTTCCGCCTCCCATGACGAGATACAGGCCCGCTGCGCATCGCCGCTCTTCCTCGGCGGCGCGATCTACGAGCTGAATGCAACGGTGCATCCTGCGCGGCTGGCGCTCGGCCTGCGCGCGAAACTGCTCGAGCGAGGCGTGCGGATCCACGAGCGAACCGCGGCGACACGGCTGCACCGCGAAGGCGGATCCGACACCCGTGTCGGACGCGTTCGCGCCGGCGCAACCGTGCTCGCTGCGAACACCGCGACGGCGTCGTTTCCCGGGTACCGGCTGTCGCTCGCAGTCGCGTCGAGCCACATCGTGCTCACCGAGCCCTTGCCAGACGTCCTCGAGGAGCTCGGCTGGACGGGCGGCGAGGCGATCGTCGACAGCCGCACCCTTGTCCACTACATGCGGACGACCCGCGACGGACGAATCGTCTTCGGCTGGGGCGGCGGCACGATGGGCATGGGGGGGCGAGCCGCCGACCGGCTCGAGCTCGACCGCGACGTCGTCGCCGAGACCGAGCGGGCGCTGCGCCGGTTCTTCCCGCAGACGGCCGGTCGGGCCGTGACGCACGCCTGGGGTGGCCCGATCGACGTCTCGCCGACGCACCTTCCGATCTTCGGGAGCCGCGGCCGCATCCACCACGGCTACGGGTTCACCGGCAACGGGGTCGGGCCGTCGTACCTCGGCGGCGAGATCCTCGCGCGCCTCGCGCTCGACCGACGGGACGAGCGGACGTCGCTCGCGATCGTCGACCCGCCGCGCAAGCTCTTCCCCCCGGAGCCCTTCCGGTACGCCGGCGGCTCGGTGATCCGCCGCGCGCTCATGGCGAAGGACGCCGCAGAGGACGAGGGACGCGATCCGAACGCGCCGACGCGCCTCGTCGCCTCGCTTCCCCGCAAGCTCGGACTTCGGCTGCCGCGCTAGCCCTATGGATCCGTTCGACGTCCTCTTCGATGCGACCGGCCTGCCGGCCGTCGAGCTCCCGGACGAGCTCGCCGACGGTCTCGGCGGCGGGCTCGGCTTCGCCGAGGAGAGCGTCTATGCGAACTTCGTGGCGACGCTCGACGGTGTCGTGGCGATCCCGTCGATACCGCGATCGAACACCCTCGTCGCCGGTGACAACGACGCAGACCGCTTCCTCATGGGGGTGCTGCGGGCACTGGCGGACGTCGTGCTCGTGGGCGCTGGCGTGCTCCGCGAATCCCCCACGAGCACCTGGAGCCCGGAGCAGATCTACCCCCCTGCCGCCAACGCGTATGCCGAGCTTCGCGCGAGCCTTGGCCTGGCTCCCACACCTGAGGTCGCCGTGCTGTGCGGATGGGGTCACGTCCACCCCGAGCACCCTGTGCTCCAGGGCCGGTCACTCGTGCTGACGAGCGACCGCGGAGCGGATCGTCTCGAAGGCAGGCTCCCCGGCAGCACGGTCGTGGTCTCGCTCGGCCGCCCGTTGCGGTTCACGGGCGACGTGATCGTCGACGCACTCCGTGCGCGTGGCCACCGGCGGATCCTGAGCGAGGCCGGGCCGCACACGTTCGGCACGCTCCTCCGGGCGGGCGTCGTCGACGAGCTCTTCCTCACGACCTCGCCGTTCCTCGTCGGCGACGCCGGCCCGGAGAGCAGGTTCCGTCTCGTCGAGGGGGCCGACCTGCTGCCGCCGCTCGGCGCCAAGCTCACGAGCCTCCGACGGCACGGCGATCATCTCTTCTCCCGCTACGCCCTGCGAGCGAGCTGAATCCGACTCGGCCTACGCGGCGGTTCGATCCTCCTCGAGGAGGTCCTCGAGGACGGTTCGGAAGTCGATCATCGCCTTGCGGAGGTTCTCCGTGCGGCCTTCGCCCTCGCCGTCCACCATCGCCCGTCCGTGCCGATAGCGCTCGACGACGTCCGGGTGGTCGACGGCAACGAGTGTGAGCCTCCGATCCGGGTCGTCCTCGGCAGTCGGATAGCCCCGCTCCTCCAGGACGCGCTCGACCAGTCGCTCCGCGAGCCTGGCGGCGTCACCGGGATCTGCGACGAAACGTGCCTCGGCCTGCCGCCACTCCTCGAGGTACCGCTCGCGTGCGGCCGTCGGCAGCGGCCGGATGCGCACGTCCTCGTACTCACGCTCCGCTTGGGTGAGCCGCTTCTCGGCGGAGCCGAGCCCGACGTCGGAGACAGCGCGGTCGTATTCAGGCCCGAACCGCTCCTTGAGGTGAGCACGGCGCCTGCGGATGGTCACGAGTGCGATGAACAGGACGAGAAGTGCCGCGAGTCCCGCGGCGAGCACGATCCATTCCCAGGTCTCCATGGAAGCACGCCTCCTTTTCGACCTAGTGAGGTTGTCCCGGATCGCTGATTCCTAAACCCGTGACGATGCGGCCTTTGCGTACCGCCTAGCCCTCGAACAAGCAGTCGAAGAACGTGCTCGATGGAGAGTCCGCCGAGTAACGGCGGGCTCTCTCACTGGGAGCGCTACGAAACAAGACGCAGGACGATGAGCTGCCCGATGGAGACGGCAGACCTCAAGCCGTTGCCGGGCGTCGTCTTGCGTGGATGGTCTAGGGTCGTGTCGACGGCCACGTGACCGCGAAGAACGCACCGTCCTCGCAAGAAGGGGAGTGCGCCTCCTCCCCAACTCCCGTCCCGTACGGTCGCGTCCTACCTACGGATTGATCGTGAAATTGCCATCCGTGATTGGACTCGTCGCCCCAGCCGAGCACGCGGCTTCGGGATCTTGCGGCGAGGAGTAGTTGCTCGAACCGAAGATGTCCGGTCCTCCTGGCACGTCGACGATTCGAGCCACGGTCATGACCGGCTGAAATGACGGGGGCGAGGGCCAGTCAATGAGCATGGTCACCTCACTCACGACGCACGCGATCGGGCCATCGGTCTCGACGTAGATCGGCTTCGCCTGAAGCATCCCGAACGAGACCTGAGGGCTCTTGTACTGAAGGACCACGTTGTGGTGTCCCACAACCGCACCCGAGGGCAAGGTCGTAGCACTCAGTGAGAGCGTGAACGAACCCTGCACGTTAACGCTCGGCACATCGAACCTCTGGATGCCCGTTCCGTAGACACCCTGAGCTCCCGTGGCCGATGCCAGCCCCGTCAACGCGAGCGCGGCAACAGCAATGAGCACAACGAAGAACTTACGCACAGCTCCATCCTCCTCTCGACTCGTCCATGACGGGGAGGACGATGGTCTCACGTGCTCAAAGACCGCTCAAGGCATCGCCGCGAGCGGCAGGTCCATGGGGTAAGCCTCGGTGATCGTCTACGCCGTCGTCGACGACGTCTTCTCGCTGGTGCGACGGTTGCCGCACCGACTGCCCGTGGACAAGTCGGTGCGCGATCGCGGCAGTTTCCGGCAGCAAGAGGCTGCACGGACCCCTCACGTCCGAGGTATGACCGTCAGCACCCGAACGATGTACGTCCGGAACTCCTCCATGTAGTTGGTGAGGAAGGCCTTGGTGGACTCGTCTGCGACCTCTCCTTCGCCGGGGAAGATCTCCGGGGAGTATCGAATGTAGGCCTCGGGTGCGGTCATCTGCCGGGCGTTGCAGAAGCTGAGCACGCCGCGGAGGCTCTGTTGAGCCAACGCTGTGCCGATCTGTCCGCTGGATGCCCCGATCACGGCGGCCGGCATTTGGTCGAACGAGTTCTGACCCCACGGCCGCGACGCCCAGTCGAGGGCATTCTTCAGCGCTCCAGGGATGGAGCGATTGAACTCCGGGGTGACGAACAAAACGGCGTCGGACTCAGCGATCGCCTTCTTGAGCGCCCTAGGCTCGGGCGGGTAATGCTCGTCGTAGTCCTGGCTGTATAGGGGCAGATTCCCAATCGGGATCTCGGTGAACTCGAGATCGTCGGGGGCCAGGCGGATCAGCGCTTTCGAGAGTTCGCGGTTGATCGACGTGGAGGAGAGGCTTCCGACGAAGTAGCCGACCTTGTGCGTGGTCATCGACGTCCTTTCTGATGGGTTTTTATCGAGGCCGATTATCCCAACGGGAAACTTTCAAGTCTCCACGGCCAGCTCGTCGCCGAGCGAGGGTCGAATCTCGTCGCCCCCAGATCGAAGTCCGCGCGGGCAGCGGGACGATCCGCTTCGAGGTGAAGCGGATCTCGGGAAGCGCTCTGCGTCGAAGAAGGTGCGCGTGCCCAGTCAGTGCGTCCATGCGCTCGAGAACGGCCTCGGTGACCTCCGGAGGCGCCGCGTAGAACGCAGGAAGCTGGATGTCCTCCTCTTTAGGTGCTTCGAATGCGCCCGGCAGGATTCGAACCTGCGACCCGCGGATTAGAAGTCCGCCGCTCTGTCCACTGAGCTACGGGCGCGAGCTACTGAGTGTAGGCGCCGGGGATTCCGGCCCCTACCTGGCGATAAGGGTGAGAGGAGCGCACACGGCGCCGGTCGCCTCGCGCACAGGACCGCCCTTGTCGTCCTTGAGCGCCACCGTGAACCGCCTCGCAGTTACGGTCACCTGCGCGTAGCTGTACGTGTCGAGCGCCGCGCAGCGCATGCCCATTCCGTTCGGCGGCGCCGGCTTGAAGAAGAGCGCACCGATCGCGGTGCCGGCACCCATCTGGCCGAGGAAGCCGTCGATCTCCCTCGCGAACGTGTTCGTCGCGACCGGGCCGGTGACGACCTCCCAGATGCCGTAGCTCTCGGGCGCGCCGCTGAGCGTCCTCGAGCGGATCTCGTTCACGAGGTTCGCGTGCGTGTCGGTCGTGAGGAAGACGACGTTCTTCACGTTGTCGCGGAGGAACCGGAGCAGCCGCTCGCGCTCGGCGGCGTACCCCTCCCAGCGGTCGTACGGAAGTGCGTAGTACTGCTGGATCGGCACCTCGTTGACGACGACCTTCCACGTCGCCGTCGATGCCTTGATCGCTCTGGTGAACGCGGCGTACTGGCGGGCGCCAAGCATCGTGCGGGATGGGTCGTTGAGCGCGTCGAGACAGGCCTGCGGGACGGGATTGCGCAAAGCCGGAGCGAGCGTCGCGAAGGCATCACGCACCGCCTGTGGCGCCGTCGGCGCGAGGTCGCCGTTGCACACCTGGGTCGCCTTCGCCGAACGGAACGACCGCTCGTCGAGGAAGAAGAGCTCGAGGTGCTTGCCCCAACGGAAGGTTCGGTAGATGCCCGTCGCCGGCGAGTACGTCACCGGTGCGTAGTCGCGGAAGGCCTCGACGCCTGCGCGGTAGATCGCCTCGCCATGCTCGGCGCGCGAGAAGTCGTTGATGAACTCGTGGTCGTCCCAGTGGCTGTAGAGCCCCGCCGAACGTCGGAGCGCGCCGAGTCCGTCGAGACGAAGGCCGAGTTTGTACTTCGCCCACTTCTCCGCTCTCGTGCGCGCGACTGGCGCGCCCCCGACCTCACTGTCCGAGTAGATCGTGTCGCCGAGGTTGATGTTGAAGTCGTTTCGCTCGGCCGCCATGCGCGCGTAGACGCCGAAGGAGTTGAACGCCGGCTTGCCGTTCGTTCCCGGGGTCGCGTCTGCATCGCCGGAGATGCCGAAGCGGACACGAGAGACCGCCTTCACACCGGGCGTCGTCCTGAATCGCCCCGTCGCGCTCGTGCGGCCTCGATGTGAGAAGGAATAGCTGTAGAGGGTCGCCGGACGGAGACCGGTCACCCGAACGGTCACCGTCAGGTCGGTCTTCGTCGACACGGTCGTCGTGCGAGTGATCACTGCCCGCCCAGGCGGCTGCTCCGCGACGAGAAGCCGAACGGGCCCTGTGCTCGGCGCCCGCGTCCAGAGGACGGCCGAAGTCGACGCGATGTCGCCCGCGGCCACGCCGTAGCGGAACCCTGGGCTCTGTGCGTCGGCTGACGCGACGGCCGCAGCGAGCACTAGCGTGCTGACGAGAACGACGAAGGCGCGCATCGCGGCGACCCTACGCGGCGACCGGAGGGGGGTCAACGTCCTCTCTGCGCTCCTCCTCCGAGAGGAAGCGAAAGAACCAGTACGCGAAGACGGCGAAGAAGACCGCCGCCTGCTCGACGGCCATCAGCATCCCGGCAAGCTGCTGGTCCTCGAGCGGATCGAGGCCCCAGACGCGGTGGTGGGCCTCGACGTAGAAGTCGTAGATCGGCTCGGGGACAAGCGCCATGACGAGTCCGACCGGGCTCCCCAGCGTGAAGGCGGCGAAGACATACGCCGCGCGCCCCCCGGCCCCCAGCCCGTGCGGCTCGTCCTGGAACACGCACCACCAGAGCGCGAGTCCGGTGAAGAAGTACATGGCGTGCTCGAGATGAAGGAGCGTGTTCGGGTTCTCGAGTGCGGCGTCGTAGATCCAGGGCAGGTGCCAGATCATGTAGTTCGCCAGCCAGAGCGGGAGCGCAACCGCTGGGTGCGTGAGTGCACGGACGAGTCCTGGCTGGACGATCCGGCCCGCGAGCGCGGGCGAAATCCCGAGGACGACGAGAAGCGGCGCCCACTCGGCGAGGACGACGTTCTGGAGCAGGTGCATGGTGAGGAGGAAGTGCATCCCGAGCGTGTGGATCGGCGTCACGGCCACGGCAAGCAGGAGCACGATCGCCGCGGAGAAGCACGCAATCCGCCATGCCGGAGCAGGGTGTCTTCGAATCGCGAGCCCGTACACGAGGGCGAGCCCGAGGATCACGAGCGCCTCCGGGTTCCACGACCACGCGTACGGATCCACGGCGCTACGCTAGACGCACGCGGGTGTAGCTCAGTTGGTAGAGCGCCAGCCTTCCAAGCTGGATGTCGCCGGTTCGAGCCCGGTCGCCCGCTCTCTCTCGAAGGGACGTGCGTAGAGGAACGCGCCGCCGGCCGCAGAATCGCCCCTCTGCAAACCGAATCGAGAGGCGGGCACATGGATCATCCACTCGGGACGCGCCTCGCAGCCGAGGCCGTCGGAACGTTCCTCTTCTTCTTCCTGGGCTTCAGCGGGATCGCGGTCGTCGTCGACATCGGCGCGGACGCGATCACACCCCTCGGCGTCGCGGCGGGGTTCGGGTTCGGGCTCGCGCTCGCGATCACGGCGTTCGGCCACGTCTCGGGCGGCCACTTCAACCCGGCCGTGAGCGCCGGTCTCGCGATCGCGGGCAAGTTCCCGAGCCGGGACGTCGTTCCGTACTGGATCGCGCAGCTCGTCGGGGGGTTCGGCGCCGTGCTGGTGATGGCGATCGTCTACTCGAGCGACGTCACCGACGCACTGCACACGCAGCCGGGGAGCGGCATCGACGACTGGGCGGCCCTCGTCCTGGAAATCGTCGCCACGGCGCTCTTCGTCATGGTGATCCTCACGGTCGTGACCGACGAGCGCGCTCCCTGGAAGGGCGTCATGGCGCCGTTCCTGATCGGCCTCTTCATCTTCACGGCCGCGGTGACGGTCGGGCCTGCGTCGGGCGGCTCGTTCAACCCAGCGCGCTCGCTCGACCCGGTTCTCTACAACCAGGAGTGGGGTGACGTCTGGATCTACATCGTCGGCCCGCTCGCAGGCGGTGTGCTCGGCGGCGCGATCTGGACGTACCTCGTCGCCGGCCGCAAGCCCGCCGTCGCGTAGACGGAGCAGCACTGCCGCGAGGGCGCCACGGCCGGGCGCCCTCGCGCTTCCTAGTGCTCGAACACGAGCTCGCCGACGATCAGCATGGTCCAGAACGCGCCGAACAGCAGCGGCAGCACGAGCGCGATCGAGCGCTCGCCCCTGACCAACGCGATGACGGCCGCGACGCCGCTCGAAGCGGCCGCGATCGCCGCAAGCAGTCCACTGATTCCGAGTGTCAAGCGTGCGGCCCAGCCCCAGTCGGGAACCCCCAGAACCCCGAGTGCGAGCAAGACCGCGAACCAGCCGAGGGTCGCCGCCGCGACGAGCACGGCGCGCCGACCGAGCTGCGACGCGGGCCATGCGAAAAACCTGCTCCCGTGGTACCCGGAGGGAGTAGGAGCAACTGTCACCACCGCCACCTCCTCCTACCCACAGTGTCCGCGTCATCCGTCACGGACGGCATCGGTAGAAGCGCGCAGCTATCTCCCGGTCGCCGAGAAGTGCTGGTAGTCCTTGACCGACGTCCAGCGGCCGCCCCAGCCCCATCCGATGCGATCGAACGCGCGCACGAGCGCCCCTCCCTCGTAGGCCATGCCCGGCCGACGGAGTGAGCGGTCGAGGTACGGACGACTCGTCACGTGAGACGTGCGCCCTGCCGAGACGTATGGATTCTCGATCGGGTTGACGTCGATCGCCGATCCGTAGGCGTGATTCGACCAGCGCGTGGTTCCGTCGACGTAGCGACAGTTGAACGCCGACGTGTTGTCGGCCTCGATCGAGCGGAAGTCGGAGCCACCGTACGCGTCGATCAGCACCATGCGCCGGATCGGAAAGCGCTCGCGGTAGAGCTCGCGAAAGACGGAGACGAGCTCACGGGCGACGCTGCGATGGACGGCGAGCCGCCCGGTCCGCGGGCGCCCGTCGAAACCCCAGTGCGAGAGCGTCAGCAGGCGAAGGTCGCGCAGCGCGACGGGGCACCCCGGGCGCCACGACACGCCGGTCATCCGCTTTGCGAGCGAGGCGTCGATCGACGCGATGGATCCACGGAACTGCGAGTCCGTCGAGCTTCCGACGGGAGCGACAGCGAGAGCCGTCAGTACGAAGAGCGCGGCGAGACTGACTCTCACGAAGTCGGGGCGGCGCGATTCGAACGCGCGACCTCTCGCCCCCAAAGCGAGCGCTCTAGCCAGGCTGAGCTACGCCCCGTCAGAACAACAGTGTATGGAGCGTCGCGGCGACCAGCGGCGAGCGTCGTGCGCGGAGCCCTCACGCGAAAGCCAGTTCCTAGAGGGCTATAGCCTGCGCGCTCATGGTCGACGCGCCCACGCTGCTCCCCGAGGGGCGTCCTGACGACAAGAGCCGCCTCGGCTACGCGATGGTCGCGACGGCCGCGACCCTGTTCGCCGTCAACGGGAGCGTCTCGAAGGTCGTGCTCGGCTCCGGCCTCTCGTCCCTCGAGCTGGCACAAATTCGGAACACATGCGCGGCGATCCTGTTCCTCGCGTTCCTCCTCGCCGTCGCTCCTGGGCGCCTCCGCGTCGGGCGACGCGAGCTCGCCTTTCTCGTCGCCTTCGGCCTCGTCGGCGTCGCGCTCGTGCAGTGGCTGTACTTCGTCGCAATCGAAAACCTCCCGGTCGGCGTCGCACTCCTCATCGAGTTCACGGCGCCGCTCTTCGTCGCCCTCTTCGCGCGCTTCGTCTACAAGGAGCACGTCCGTCGGCGGATCTGGGTCGCCGTCACCCTGTGTCTGACGGGCCTCGCGCTCGTGGTCGAGATCTGGACCGGCATCGAGCTGAGCACGGTCGGCATCACCGCCGCGTTCGGCGGTGCGCTCGCACTGACCGCCTATCTGCTCATGGCCGAGCGCGAGCGACAGCACCGGGACGCGGCGTCGCTCTCGTTCTACGGCTTCCTCTTCGCCGCGCTGCTCTGGGCCGTGATCCAGCCACTCTGGGAGTTCCCGTGGAGCGCGCTCGGCGAGACGGTCTCGCTGCAGGGGAATCTCTCGGAGTACTCGGCCCCGGTCTGGGCGCTCGTGGGCTTCGTCGTCGTGATCGGGACGATGGTGACGTTCTCGCTGCTGACCGGATCGCTCCGGCACATCAGCGCAACGCGTGCGTCGATCGTTGCGACCCTGGAGCCGGTCGTCGCCACCGTCGTCGCGTGGGCGTGGCTCGGCGAGACGTTCGGGCCGACGCAGCTCGTCGGCGGCCTCGTCGTCATCGCCGGCATCCTCGTGGCCCAGTCGGCCCGCTGACATACCCTGTGACCAACCGTGGTCGAGCGAGTCCTCCTGGCATCCCCGCGCGGCTATTGCGCCGGCGTCGAACGTGCGGTCGAGACGGTCGAGCTGGCGCTCGAGCACTACGGCGCCCCCGTGTACGTCCGCAAGCAGATCGTGCACAACATCCACGTCGTTCGGGACCTCGAAGCGCGAGGCGCGATCTTCGTCGAGGAAGAGACCGAGGTTCCGGAGGGAGCCACGGTCGTCTACTCCGCCCATGGCGTCGCACCCGCCGTCTTTGCGAACTCGGCGGCGCTGCGTCACAACGTCATCGACGCCGTGTGCCCGCTCGTGACCAAGGTCCACGTTCAGGCCCGCCGCTACGCCGACGAGGGCTACACCGTCGTCCTCATCGGACACGAGGGCCACGAGGAGGTCGTCGGGACGATGGGCGAGGCGCCGCAGGCGACCGTGCTCGTGCAGACGGTCGAGGAGGCGGAGGCGCTCGACCTCCCTGCCGACACGAAGCTCGCGTACGTCACGCAGACGACGCTCTCGGTCGACGAGACGGCGGAGATCATCGGGACGCTCCGCCGTCGGTTCCCGGAGATCCGGGCTCCGCGGAAGGAGGACATCTGCTACGCGACCTCCAACCGACAATGGGCCGTGAAGGAGATGCTTCCCGAGATCGACCTCCTGCTCGTCATCGGCTCGCGGAACTCCTCCAACTCGAACCGCCTCGTCGAGACCTCGCGCGCGGCCGGGACGCCTGCGCATCTCATCGACGACGAGACCGAGATCGACGAGGCATGGCTCGTCGGCGCGCGCACCGTCGGGATCACCTCGGGGGCCTCGGCACCGGAGAAGCTCGTCACGCGTGTCTGCGACTGGTTCCGCGCCCGCGGCGTCACACAGATCGAGCCCTACAGGATCGTGGAGGAGGACGTCACGTTCCGCCTTCCCGTGGAGCTCCGCCGCGAGCTCGAGCTCGCGCAGAGCTAACCGGGCGCCCTCCTGGGAGGAACGTGGCCGTGAGCACGGCGGCGACCGTCGCCCCGGCGAGGCCGAGCATCATGTCGCCGAGCGTGTCCGTGTACGCGGTGTCGTACTCGGCCGAGTTGCGGATGAACGCGATGTACTCCGCGAGCTCCCAGAGGATCGCCGCGATCGCACCGATCCCGACGACGAGCAGGAACAGCGCCCAGCGCGGCAGGACGAACCGGAGCAGGAGCTGCCCGACCGCGAGGCAGAGAAGTCCCCAGTTGACGAAGTGGTTGAGGTCGTCCCACCACGTGATGGAGTCGTAGAGATCGAGCGTGTTTCCGACGACGTCGACGAGGAACGGCGAGACGAGCAGGATGTCGAGCGCATACGGGTAGGGTCGCGGCTTCCCCGCAAGCCACCAGCCGAGCGGGACGACGATGGCGGAGAGCGGGTAGAAGAGGAGCCGCCAGCCGAAGGCCTTGCCCTCGAACTGCTCGAGACCCGAGAAGGCTCCGAAGGCGAGGAGCCCGACGAGCGCGGCCTTGAACGCGACGTCGAGCCAGAACACCCAGCCGCGACGCATCGGCCTCGGAGTCTGACCGATGCTGCGCGCTAGCGCCGGACGAGCGCGCCTAGGTCGTCGATCAGCGTGTGGCCGAGCGACCTGCGCGGCGCGACGACAGCACCGAGCCGAGCGGCTTCGTCGGCGTCGAGATTCTGGGCGCATGGCGCACTGCACGCACTGACGAGGTGCCTCTCAGGTCTTCGACAAGGCGAGTTCGGTGCCGCCGGCAACCACGGAGACCGCGAGCGTCTCGCGCGCGATCCACTCGGAGTGCTCGAGGAGGTCGGAGTCCGCCTGGGGGATCGACAGCGCGATACGGTCGGTCAGCTCGAGACCGGACTCCTTGCGCATCGTGTTCACCGCGTGGATGAGGTCGTAGACGCGACCCGCCCGAACGAGGTCGTCGTCGAGGTGGAGGTCGAGCGCGACGGTGACGCCGTCCGAGGCCGCCACGGCCCAGCCCTCCTTGCCGTGCCGCTCGACGAGCACCTCGTCGGGTCCGAGCTCGCGGCCCGCGACGCGCACGCCTCCTCCTGGAAGCTCCTCGAAGTCGCCGGCCTGGAGCGCGGCTCGCACGGCACCGAGCTCCTTGCCGAGCTTCGGCCCGAGCACGGGCAGATTCGGCTTTACGCGCAGCTCACTCGCGTCGACCTGCGCGAACGAGACCTCGCGCACGCGCAGCTCGTCCGCAATCTCGGCGGCATGCCCGGCCGCAAGAGGTGCCCCTTCGACGATGAGCGCGCGCAGCGGCTGGCGCAGCTTCAGACTCGACGTCGAACGGGCCTGACGGCCGAGCTCGACCACGCGCCGAAGCTCGGCGATCTCGGCCAGCAAGGCTCCGTCCGGCTCGCCCGCAGCGGGCCAGCCCGCGAGGTGCACGGAGTCGGGCGCGTCACCACACGGAGCCGTGAGGACGCGCCACAGGTGATCTGCGAGAAACGGCATCAGCGGGGAGACGACGCGCAGCCCCTGAACGAGCGCGTACCAGAGCGTGCGCAGGGCGGTCGCGTCGCCCTCCCAGAAGCGACGCCGCGAGCGCCGGATGTACCAGTTCGATACGTCGTCGACGAACGACTCGTACGCGCGAACCACGTCGACGGTGAGCCAGCTCTCGTACGCCGTCTCCGCCTCTGCGACGAGTGCGCGCGTGCGCTCGACGAGCCAGCGGTCGAGCGGCTCGAGATCGCCGCCCGGCCCGGAGGCGAGGTCGGCGTACGTGGGCGACCAGCTCTCGATGTTCGCGTAGTCGACTAGGAACTTGCAGGAGTTCCAGAGCGTGAGGAGCCTGCGCTGGATCTCGTGCGCGAGACCGAACCCGAAGAGCATGTTCTGCGTGTAGGGCTGTGAGCAGCACTGCCAGCGGATGACGTCGGCGCCCATGCGCTCGAACGCCTCCGGGGCGTCGATCATGTTCCCCCACGAGCCGTGCATCTCGCGCCCGTGCTCGTCGAGCATCTTCTCGAAGCCGAGGACCTGCCGGAACGGCGCCCGACCCACGAGCGCGACCGACATGAAGAGCTGCGAGTAGAACCACAGACGGATCTGCTCCCGCATCTCCGAGACCCAGTCGGCCGGGAACCACTGCTCCCAGTAGGCGTGGTCGGGCAGATCCGCGGTCGTGAGATCGCGCGCCGCGCCGGTCGCGTAGCCCTGCGGGACCCGCATCGGGTTCTCCCAGCCGAGAGTCGACAGGGGGACGATTCCGGCGTCGAGCCAGACGTCGCCGACCTCGGGAATGCGCCGAACCGTCTCGCCGCAGGCCTCGCAGCGGATGGGGACCTCGTCGATCCACGGGCGGCGCAGCTCCTCGAGCTGGTCGAGACCGGAGACGGCGCGCTCCGCCAGCTCGGCCTTCGAGCCAACGACCGTGACGTGGCCGCAGTCGCACTCGTAGATCGGGAGCGGCAGGCCGTAGTAGCGGCGGCGGGAGATGTTCCAGTCGCCCATGTTGCGAAGCCAGTCGTCCATGCGCTTGCCCATGTAGGCAGGCGTCCATTCGACGGTCGCGTTCGCGTCGAGCAACGGCTGGCGGAGCTCGTCGACCGCGATGAGCCAGTCGTCGGTGACGCGCCAGATGAGCGGTGTGTCGCAGCGCCAGCAGTGCGGGTAGCGGTGCTCGTACGAGGCGGCCTCGAGGAGGAATCCGGTCTCGGCGAGGCGACCGACGATCTGGTCGGCGGCCTCGGCCGTGGACAGGCCGTGGAGCCAGCCGTAGGTGTCGTAGAAGCGCCCGGACTCGTCGACCGGCGACAGGACGGGGAGGTCGTGGATACGGCCGAGCTCGAAGTCCTCCTGACCCGCCCCGGGCGCGATGTGGACGATGCCCGTGCCCTCGTCGAGCGAGACCTCGTCCCAGGGGATCACCCGATGCTCGACCTCTCCTCCCGGCCCGAGGTCGTCGAACGGCCCTCGATACCGCAGGCCGACGAGCTCCTCTCCCCGGACGATCTCGGCAAAGGAATCCCCCGGATAGCGCGCGACCGCGACCCACTCGCCGTTCTCGCGACGTCCGTACTCGGCGTCCGCCTTCACGGCCGCTGCGACGTTCGCGGGGAGCGTCCAGGGCGTCGTCGTCCAGACCACGAGCGACTGACCCTGCCGCTCGAGGAGCGGGAAGCGCACGTAGAGCGACGGATCGGTGCGGTCCTGGTAGACGCCGCTCTGCGTCAACTCGTGCTGCGAGATCGACGTGCCGCAGCGCGGACACCACTCCGTCGAGCGGTTGCCCTTGTAGAGCTGCCCGCGCTCGTACATCACCTTGAGGAAGCGCCAGATGTACTCGATGTTCGTGTCCGAGAACGTGAAGTAGTCGGCGCCCCAGTCCATCCACTGGCCGAGCCGCTGCGAGCCCTTGGTCAGCTCGGTGGCCGACCAGATGACCTTCTCGCGGCACTTGCGCGCGAACTCTGCGAGCCCGTACTCCTCGATCTCCCGCTTGGAGTTGAGCCCGAGCTCACGTTCGACGCCGACCTCGATCCAGAGGCCCTGACAGTCGAAGCCGTTCTGGTAGCGCTGATGGAATCCGCGTAACGCCTTGTAGCGCTGGAAGACATCCTTGAGTGTGCGCCCCCAGGCGGTATGGACAGCGAGGGTCTTGTTCGCCGTGACCGGGCCGTCGACGAAGCTGAACTTCGGGCCGCCGGCGTTCTGCTCGCGCAGGCGCGAGAACGTTGCCTCACGGTCCCAGACCTCGAGGAGCTCGAGCTCGAGCGCGTTGTGGTCGGGCTTGTCCGGCACGGGTGTGAAGATCGACGCCACGAGGAATCAGTCTAGGGAAGGGTTTCGGCGCCCTCGTCGTTCACGACGAGGCACACGCAAATGACACGTATGAAAGGATCGAATGAGTCTCATGGCACTTGACGTCACGGAGCAGACCTTCGAACAGGAAGTCCTGAAGAGCGAGACACCGGTCATCGTGGACTTCTGGGCCGAGTGGTGCGGTCCGTGCCACGCGGTCGCGCCCGTCCTCGAGAAGATCGCGGAGGAGCGCAAGGACGAGGTCAAGCTCGTGAAGGTCAACATCGACGAGGAGCAGGCGCTCTCCCTGAAGTACGGGGTCATGTCGATCCCGACGATGATCCTCTTCAAGGACGGCGAGCCCGCAGCCGCAGCCGTCGGCGCACAGCCGAAGTCGGCGCTCGAGCGCTCGCTCGGCCTCGCAGCCTGATCGAGACGCGCCTCTTCCACTCGGGGGCGTAACCTGATAGAAGCCTGTTTGCAGCAAGTTTTTGTTCGAGGCTTCCCCCTCCCCCTCCCCTAGCTGAAGGGCCGGTTCGCCGGCCCTTCGGTGCTTCTGAGTACGGTTCTCGCGCATGTCCCCGCGTCACGTCCCAGCCTCCGTGACGGAGCTCGCGCGCGTCGGGCTGTTCGCCGACCTTCCGGGAGAGACGCTCGTCAAGCTCGCGGAGCGGATGGAGCGCCAGGAGGTCACCGGAGGCACCGTGCTCGTCCGCGAGGGGGAGCCGGGCGACCGCTTCTTCGTGCTCCTCTCCGGACTCGCCGGCGTCTCGCAGGCCGCCCTCGGCGAGCGACGGGTGCTGAAGGCGGGCGAGTTCTTCGGCGAGGTCGCGCTGACGATGCACGTCCCGCGCACCGCGACGGTCACTGCGATGACGCCGTGCGTGGTCGCGAGTTGCGACGAGGCGACCTTCGACGAGCTGATCCGCCCGCTCTTCGCCGACGACTAGGCAAGTTCGGCAAGCACCGCGTCGGAGAGACGCGGCCACGCCTCCTTCGCCCAGGTGCCGAACTCGCGCGTCGTGAGCGCCGCACAGGCCACGCCGACCTCGGGGTCGACCCAGAGGAACGTGCCCGAGCCGCCGAAGTGCCCGAATGCCGCTGCCGACGTCCTCGAGCCCATCCACGTCGGCGGCCTCGTGTTGAACTGCACGCCGAGACCCCAGTCGAGCGGGTCGAAGCGCCCGTGGTCGGGGAGAACACCGGACAGGCCCGGGAACTGGACGCTCGTCATCTCGTCTCGGGTCTCCTCCGCGACGAGTCGCGGGGAGAGGAGCTCGTGGCCAATCGCGAGCACGTCCGCGAGACTCGCGTGCATCCCCGAGCCGGGATCGCCGCTCGGGTCGAGCCCCAGCTGCAGCGGCTCGCACACGGCTGCACGTACGTAGTCGGCGAACGGCATCTCGGCGCGCGCGGCGACCTGGTCGGCGAGGACTGTGAACCCCGAGTTCGAGTAGATGCGGCGGTGCCCCGGGCGCGCGATCGGCTCGACGCCGTCGAACGGAAGCCCGGACGTGTGCGCGAGCAGGTGGCGAACCGTCGCACCCGGCGGACCTGCCGGTTCGTCGAGATCGACCACTCCTTCCTCTGCCGCGATGAGCGTGGCGAGCGCTGCCACCGGCTTCGAGAGGGAGGCCAGACGTACCGAGCGCTCGGCGTCTCCGTGCGTGCTCGCTTGTCCGCTCCGATCGACGACACCTGCGGCCGCGAAGTCGACAGGCCACCCGTCGATCTGGCGAAGCGCCTGCACGCGGCGCGATACTAGTCATGCATGGAGAGGAAGAACATCTCGGGGACGGGCGCCTACGAGCCGGTCGTCGGGTACTCGCGGGCCGTCGTCGTCGGTGACCGCGTCCACGTTTCGGGCACGGCCGCGAACCCGGCGGACGGATCGCCGCCGCCGGAGGACATCTACGACCAGACACATGTCTGCTTCGACCTCATCCGCACCGCCCTCGAGCGCGCGGGCACGTCCATGGAGAACGTCGTGCGAACTCGGGTCTACCTCGTGAACGCGGAAGACTTCGACGGCTTCGCACGCGCGCACGGCGAGGTCTTCGGCGAGGTGCGACCCGCGAACACCACCGTCCTCGCAGGTCTCTTCGACCCGCGCTGGAAGGTCGAGATCGAGGTCGAAGCGGTGCTCCCGTGACGTCGTGACCGGCAAGCAGGCGTTTCCGTCCTCGATCACGGGGAACGGTTCTCAATCCACAGGGAGCGTTCTCGACCACAAGTTCGGAGCCGGCGACGCCTACACGCTCGGGATCGAGGAGGAGTACCAGCTCCTCGACGCCCAGTCGTTCGACCTCGTCCAGCACATCGACACGATGCTCGCTGCCGTTACGGGTCACGAGCTCGAGGCCCGAATCAACGCCGAGCTCATGCAGTCGGTGCTCGAGATCGCGACGCCGGTGTGCCGGAACGCGGGCGATGCGCTGCGCTGGCTCACGACGCTGCGCGGGTACGTCACCGAGATCGCGCGCGAGCAGTCGACGCGGGTCGGCTCGGCGGGAACGCATCCGTTCAGCCTCTTCGAGAGCCAGCGGATCACCGCGAAGGACCGCTACCGCGCCCTCATCGACCAGTTGCAGTATGTCGCGCGACG
>DASUCN010000157.1:0-4410 GCA_036276015.1 Gaiellaceae bacterium
GCTTCCAGGCTTCGGCGAGATGAAGATCACAGGCCTCGGCTCGGTGCTCGCACTCCACTTCGGCGTCGACGCCGCCCAGGAGCTCGTTCCCGAGCACCCGTGCCTCGGCAAGATCGACTCGCACGAGGCGCTGCTCGAGTATCAGGCCGCGAAGCGTGCGCACAAAGCCGCACTGAAGGCGGCTGCCGGCTAGCCCGAACTCGCTCCGCGTGCGAACGATCGGCTCGAACGACGTGACGCGCCAACATCCCGACCCGGACACCACAAACTCCGTGACCGTCGATCCGCCGCCGAACCTCGTGGTCCGCGACAACCCGCGCGAGCTGAGGTATGAGGCCATCGCGGGCGGCCGGCTCGTTGGTCTCATCCGCTACCGGAGGGAGCCCGGGGTCGTCGTCCTGGTGCACTCGGAGATCGATCTCGGCCTCGAGGACGCCGTCGGACCGGAGCTCGTACGCGGCGCGCTCGCCGACATCCGCGCGCGCGAGCTGCGCGTGGTCCCGCACTGCCAGTACGTCATCGAGTACATCCGCCGCCATCCCGAGGAGTCGGATCTCGTCGCTCCCGACCCGGCGGTTCCGGAGTGACGACCGCGCGAGGCGGCCCGATCGGGATCGTGACGCTCAGGGACGGCGGGCAGCGGCCGCCGGACGTCGCCCGCGGGATCGCCGCCTTTCTCGGCCAGGCACGCTCCTCGCTCGACCTCGCCCTCTACGACTTCCGCGTCGAGACGGACGCCGGGACGCTCGTCCTCGCAGCTCTGCTCGGCGCGGTGCAACGGGGGGTCCGTGTCCGCCTCCTCTACAACGTCGCCCACCCGGGCCCGATCCCCGTTCCGCCGCCTCCGGAAGCGACACCGGACGCGATCGAGGCTCTTCCGGTGGAGACGCGCGGGGTCGCGGGCATTCCCGACCTCATGCACCACAAGTTCGTCGTCCGCGACGCCGAGGCGACGTGGACGGGCTCGACCAACTGGACGGACGACTCGTGGTCACGACAGGAGAACGTCATCGTCACGGTGGAGTCCTCGAAGCTCGCATACGCGTACTCGCTCGCGTTCGACGGGCTCTGGGAGAGCGGGCAGGTTGCAGGCACGGGCGCCGTCGATCCGCGTCCCGTCGACGTGGACGCAGCACGGGTGCGTGCGTGGTTCACGCCCGGCCACGGTGAGGCGCTGTCCCATCGGATCGCGAAGCACATCGGCAAGGCGCGCGCCCGCGTGCGCATCGCCTCGCCCGTGCTCACGTCCGGCCCCATCCTCGCGACGCTCGTCGAGGTCGTGAACGAGGCACGCTGCGACGTCGGCGGCGTCGTGGACGACACACAGGTCGACGAGGTCTTCGGGCAATGGAGGACGAACGGCGTGAGCGCATGGAAGATCCCGCTGCTGCAGCGAGTGCTCGAAGGCGCGTCGTTCAGCGGCAAGGCCTCGGTCCCGTGGACCCCCGACTCCGTCCACGACTTCATGCACGCGAAGGTCGTCGTCGCCGACGACACGTCGTTCGTGGGGAGCTTCAACCTCTCGCGCTCAGGTGAGCGCAACGCGGAGAACGTCCTCGAGATCCGCGACGCCGCGATCGCGGATCGGCTCGCGGCATTCGTCGACGTGATCCGCGCGCGCTATCCGGCGGCAACGGTTCCTACCTGATCGAGTAGGGTCGCGGCCGTGACCGTCGAGAACGTCCTCTCCGCCGAGCTCGCGACCGGTCGTGCCGTGCCGACGGCCGTCGACGGCGCGCCGTACGAGCGCTGGCAGGTGATCTCCGACGACGGCCGCGTCGAGCTCGGGATCTGGGATGTGACGCCGGGGTCGTTCCGCGGTTCCTGCGATGGGTACTACGAGCAGATGCACTTCGTCGCCGGACGCGGCCGGATCACGGATGCAGAAGGTGTCGTGACCGAGATCCGGCCCGGCGTCGTGATGCTCTGCCCCGACGGCTGGTCGGGCACGTGGGAGGTCGACGAGACCGTCCGCAAGACGTACGCCATCGTCAGGACGACCGAGCGATGACAGAGAAAAGCAGCCGCGCGGCCGCGTGAGCGGCCGCCTTCAGGGATTTGCGCGATCGAGATCCGCGCGAGCGGATCTCGATCTGCGCCGAGAATGATCGACCCCCTCGAGCGCTGGCGAGAGCTCGGGCTCGACGACAAGCCCGACTACGCCGGGCTCCTCACGTACGCGGGCGTGCCGTACACGCAGGATCCGGCAGACCTTGCGGGTATCGACATCGCGATCGTGGGTGCGCCGACCGACGATCTCGTCTCCGACCGACCGGGAACGCGCTTCGGTCCCAGGGCGATCCGCGCCGCGAGCTGTCCTCCAGGCCCGCACCTCGAGGCGAAGCTCGACGCCTTCGCCGAGCTGCGTGTCCTCGACTTCGGAGACGCAGCTGTAGTGCCCGCGGACGCGGTGACGACGCACGCACAGATCGAGAAGACCGTCGGACAGGTCGTCGCGGCCGGGGTGCTTCCGGTGATTCTCGGCGGCGACCACTCGATCACGGAGCCGAACGTCCGTGCCGTCGCCGCAGCCCACGGGCCGGTCGGTCTCGTCCACTTCGACACGCACACCGACACGGGCACCGAGGTGTTCGGCGTCGAGCTCTCGCACGGGACCCCGATGTACCGGCTCGTCCGAGACGGCATCGTCGCGGGTTCGCGCTACGTCCAAGTCGGACTCCGGGGTTACTGGCCAGGCGAGACCGAGTTCGCGTGGCAGCGGGAGCACGGGATCACGCCCTTCTTCATGCACGACGTACGGGATCTCGGGATCCGCGAAGTGGTCGAGCGAACGGTGGCCGCCGCAGGCGACGGTCCCGTCTTCCTGACCGTGGACGTGGACGTGCTCGATCCCTCGGTCGCCCCGGGGACGGGAACGCCCGAGCCCGGCGGCATGACCTCCGTCGACCTCCTCTGGGCCTGCCGCGAGCTCGCGCGCCGGCTCGAGCTCGTCGGGATGGACGTCGTCGAGGTGATCCCCACCGCGGTCGGCTCGGCCGATGTCACCGCGCTCGTGGCCGATCGCGTCGTGCGGGAGGCGCTCACCGGCATCGCGCAGCGCCGGCACGATCCGCACGAAACCCTTACGACTCGATAACAGCCTGCCCTCGAAAACCGAACCCTCCGGTGTCTGGATTCACCTCGAGGTCATCCAAGGGAGGGAATGGCGTGAGAGGAATTGCATTGATCACGATCGGGGCGCTGGCGCTGATCGCGGCCGCCGTGCTAGGCCCGTCGGCCGTGGCCGGCGACAAGCCGAAGTCGGGAGACGAGCGCCGTGCGCTGTCGCGCGTCGACCTGGTCGGGGTCAACTTCGTCGAGAACTGCCGCTTCTCGCATCAGGCGCCGGACGACCCAATCGTCTTCCCGGACAAGCCAGGCGCCTCGCACCAGCACACCTTCGTGGGCAACCGGACGACGAACGCGTTCTCCACCTTCGGCACGCTCCGCTCCGGCGCGACGACCTGCATGCGGGCCGACGACACGGCCGCGTACTGGGTGCCGACGCTCTACCAGGGAACGACGCCGGTCTTCCCGCAGGGCGCGACGATCTACTACCGGCGCGGGACGCTCGCCGCGGTGAGCCCGTTCCCGAACAACCTGCGCGTCATCGCCGGCGACGCGACGGCGACGAGCCCGCAGGGCATGCGCGTGACGTTCTGGAGCTGCGGGATCGCATCCGGCGTCGACCGCTCGGCCACGGTGCCGACCTGCCCGGACACGCGCGGCTCGTTCCTTCGCCTCCACATCCGCTTCCCGGAGTGCTGGGACGGCCGTAGGCTCGACAGCGCCGACCACAAGAGCCACATGGCATATGCGACGCGGGCCGGCTGCCCGTCGACGCACCCCGTCGAGGTGCCGCAGATCACGCAGATCTACCGCTACCCGACCCGCGGGGGCGAGGGCCTCTCGCTCGCCTCGGGCGGCCAGTACTCGGCGCACGCGGACTTCGTGAACGCGTGGAAGCCGAGCGCGCTGCGCAAGCTCGTGGACGACTGCCTAAACGCGCTCGTCCACTGCGGGCGCAGGTAGCTCTCTCGCACCGTAGGGGCCGGGCATACCCGGCCCCTACGACCCGCCGGCGCGCAGCACTGCAGGGGCCGGGCATGCCCGGCCCCTGCGACCCGAGTTCCGCGCCGGCGGGAAGGCGTTCGCGAAGCGCTTCTCGGTACGGCTCGGATAGCGCTACGCGACGCCGGCGAGCAGGAAGGCGCGCGATTCCTTCAACATCTCGCGCGCGATCACGAGCCGCTGGATCTCGTTCGTCCCCTCGTAGATCTGCGTGATCTTCGCGTCGCGCATCATGCGCTCCACCGGGTACTCGCGGATGTAGCCGTACCCCCCGAGGATCTGCACCGCCTCGGTGGTGACGTCCATCGCCGTGTCGGTGCAGAAGAGCTTCGCCATCGC
>DASUCN010000158.1:0-12908 GCA_036276015.1 Gaiellaceae bacterium
GCTGGGCCAGTAGTCCCCAGCGTCGGAATCGGTCAAGCGCGTCGGGTTGCTCCCGTCCGAGTCCATGACGTACAGGTGATAGCTCTCGCCTCCTGGCGGTGAGTCGCGATGGCTCGAGAAGACGATCCTCTTGCCATCGGGAGACCACGATGGCGACTCGTCCTCGCCAGGCGTCTCCGTCAGGCGACTCTCCTGCGTCCCGTCGACTCGGATCGTGTAGATGTCCGTCTCGACGTCTCGGGGCGCGTCGTAGTCCCAGCGGACGAAGGCGATCTCGTCGCCGCTGGGTGCCCACGCCGGCTCCTCGCTTCGCACGTCGGGTCCGGTGAGGCAGCGGCTCCCAGATCCGTCCCGGTTCATCACGCAGATCTGATAGCAGGGCGTGAAGGCGTCGCACTCGTTGGCATTCGCGTACGCGAGCTGCGTGCCATCAGGCGACCAGGTGGGATCTGACTGGCCATTCGGCTGCGTCAGCCGCCGCTGGTTTTGGCCGTCGGCATCCATGACGTCCAGTTGGACGATGCTCTGGGGTGTACTCGAGTACACGATCTCACCCGGGGCGGGAAGCTCATCGGAACCGCACGCGGCGATGGGCACGAGGATCGCCACGAGGAACCCGACGCGGATCAGATGTGGAGCGACGTTTCGTGTCCACGCTCGGCCCACGGCGGCCCCATCTTGAGAAGGCGCTCTCAAGAACGGCTCAATCTGGCGTCTGGCGAGACTGAACTCGCTCATACCGCGGATCCTGACGCGATAGCGCCGCGCTTTCAGGCGGAAGCGTGCGAGGTCAAAACGGTCGATCCCTGAAACCCGTGCAGAAAGGTGACTCAGGCCCCGGGCTGGCCGCCATCAGCCGCGAGTCCGGACCAGCATCGCGACCGCCGCCAGGACTTGTGGAGTAGAGGAAACGGAGGATGCGCTGGCTGAATCCGCTGCTCTATCCACTGAGCTACGGGGGCGCGCGGCAAGCGTAGCGCTGCACCTTCGTGCGTAGATCGAGGCTGCGCCTTCCGTGCCGTCGCGGATGCCCTCGTGCAACCCGGCGCACACGATTGAGGCGAGATGGACGTGCAAGCCCCAGCGTCCGGCCTCACGAGTGACGAGGCGCGCAGGCGGCTCACCGAGTACGGACCCAACGTCCTCGCTGAGGCAGCGCCGGCGTCGCACATCCGCCGCTTCGCCGCGCAGCTCGTGCACCTCTTCGCGCTGCTCCTCTGGGCGGGCGCACTGCTCGCTCTCGTTGGTGGGCTCCCGCAGCTCTCGGTAGCGATCGTCGTCGTGATCCTCGTGAACGCGGTCTTCGCGTTCGCGCAGGAGTATCGCGCCGAGCGGGCCAGCGAGGCGCTGAAGCGCGTCCTGCCACAGACCGCGCGTGTGCGGCGAGACGGGGTGGAGGAGCTGGTTCCGGCCGACGATCTCGTTCCGGGGGACGTCGTCGTCCTCGGGCCGGGCGACCGGGTCAGCGCCGACGCCGAGGTGCTCACGCGTCACGAGCTTCGCGTCGACAACTCGACGCTGACGGGTGAGTCGCGGCCCGTCGAGCCCGAGCGGCTCGTCTATGCGGGCACGCACGTCGTTCGCGGCACCGCTGAAGCGAGAGTCGTGGCGACGGGGATGGCGACCGAGTTCGGCCGCATCGCGGAGCTGACGCAGGCGACGCGCGACGACCCGAGCCCGCTCGAGCTCGAGCTGAAGCGCGTGACGCGCATCGTCGCGCTCGTCTCGTTCGGGCTCGGGGCGACGTTCTTCGTCGTCGCCGGCTTCCTCGGGATGGGCCTCCAGGATCGGTTCGTCTTCGCCGTCGGCGTCACGGTCGCAAACGTTCCGGAGGGGGTGCTCCCGACCGTCACGCTCTCGCTCGCGCTCGGGATGCAGCGGATGGCGAAGCGCAACGCGCTCGTCCGGCGGCTATCCGCGGTCGAGACGCTCGGCGAGACGTCCGTGATCTGCACGGACAAGACGGGCACGCTGACGGAGAACCAGATGACCGCCGAGCGCGTCTGGTCGCCAGAGCACGGCTGGTTCGAGGTCGAGGGTGCGGGGTACGAGCCGTTCGGTCGCTTCCTCCAAAACGGCCGGCCTGCGAGCTCGCGTCCGCTCACCGAGCTCCTCCGGTGCGGGTTGCTCTGCAACGACGCACGACTCACCAGCGGCCCTTCCGGAGTCGGGATCGTCGGGGACCCGACGGAGGCGGCTCTGGTCGTGCTTGCGGAGAAGGGCGGTCTCCGGCACGAGCAGCAGGTGGCGCGGCGACCGCGGGTCGCGGAGTTCCCGTTCGACTCCGAACGGAAGCGAATGACGACCGTCCATCTCGCGGCGGGTCGGCGCGTTGCCTACGTGAAGGGGGCTGCCGAGGTCGTCGTCGGGCGAACGACGCTTGGGCTGGACGAGCAGTCACGCGCCCTCGAAGCGGCGGAGGAGATGGAGCGCGGTGCGCTTCGCGTGCTCGCCTGCGCCCGGCGCGTGCTCGCCGACGAGGAGAGCGCGGACGAGGTGGAGCAGGAGCTCGAGCTGCTCGGGATCGTCGGCATGCTCGATCCGCCGCGTCCCGAGGTGGCGGGTGCGATCGAGAGCTGCCGGCGCGCGGGCATCCGCGTGGTGATGGTCACCGGCGACAGCGGCTTCACGGCGGAGGCGGTTGCGCGACGGATCGGCCTCGTTCGAGACGGGGCGCACGTCATCGGGCCCGGGGAGCTCGACGAGCTCGCCGATCCCGAGCTGGCGACGCGTCTGGCCGAGCGCGACGTCATCTTCGCGCGGATCTCGCCGGAGCAGAAGCTGCGTCTCGCCCGCGTCCTGCGCGCGAACGGCGAGGTCGTGGCGATGACGGGGGACGGCGTGAACGACGCTCCTGCGCTGCGTGAGGCGGACATCGGCATCGCCATGGGTCGCGGGGGCACCGACGTCGCGCGGGAGACCGCGGACATGGTGCTCCTCGACGACAACTTCGCCTCGATCGTGGCTGCGGTCGAGGAGGGCCGCGCGGTCTACGACAACATCCGCCGCTTCGCCGGCTACCACTTCTCCTCGAATGTCGCCGAACTCATTCCGTTCATCGCGTGGGGTGCCGCAGGCGGGGCGATCCCGCTCCCGCTGACCGTCATGCAGGTGCTCGCGATCGATCTCGGCACGGACATGCTCCCGGCGATCGCGCTCGGAACCGAGCCCGCGGAGCCGGGGACCATGACGAGGCCGCCTCGCCCGCGCAGCGAGCGCCTGCTCTCTCGCCAGGTGCTGGCGCGGGTCTACGGGTTCGTCGGTCTGCTCGAGGGAGTTGGCGCGATGACGAGCTTCTTCCTCGGCTACCTGTTCGGCGGCTGGCGTCCTCCGCCGTCGCTTCCCAGCTCGGGCACGGCGTACTACCAGGCGACGACGATGACGCAGACCGCGATCGTGATGGGGCAGGTCGGGGCGGGTCAAGCGATGCGTACGGACCGGCGCTCCGTCTTCTCGATCGGCCTCACCTCGAACCGCTTCCTGCTGGTCGGGATCGCATTCGAGCTCGCGCTTGCCGTCGCGCTCGTGTACGTACCGGGCCTCAACACCGCGTTCCACCAGGCGCCCATTCCCTGGTGGTGGTGGCCGGCCCTCGTCGTCTGGGCGCCGGTCGTGTTCTTCGCAGAGGAGGCTCGCAAGGCGGTGCTCAGGCACCGCCGGCCAGGTGCGCCGCCGTAGCCTGCGCGATGTGCTCGGCGTCCTCGCCGACGCCGAGGAGGAGCGGAGACTTGCGCGTGTAGAGCCACGGCAGCCCCACGAAGGTCAGCCCGGGGACGTCTGTGACGCCGCGCGTCGCGAGCGGGAAACCTAGGTCGTCGATGATCGGAACGTCGATCCAGCCGAAGGCGGGCCGGTAACCGCTGGCCCAGAGCACGGTCGAGATCCCTGCGCGCGCGAGGGCCAGCTCGGTCGCAGACTCGCGCGCGGGACGCACGTCCGAGCCCGGGTGCTCGGGGAGGTCGAGCTCGGCCTTCTCCGCCCAGGCGTCGAAGCGCCGTCGAAGGTCGCGCTCGAACGCAAGGCCGAAGTCGAGGCTTGCTGCGAGATCGTCGGCGAAGAGCGCCCGCGCGCCGTCGAAGCCGACGAGCCGCCCGTAGAGCTTCGCGCCTGCGGCCTCGAGCACGAGCGGATTGCAGTCGCGTCCGCCTCGTGATCCGGACACGGCGACGTTCCCGGCTATGCGTGTCTTCGTGCTCGGAAGAACGGCGCTGGTGTCGTTCATGAGGCCCACGTCGACCATCCAGCGCATGAGCTCGCGACCCCGGTAGCGCCGTGGAGCCCATCCGCAGCGGCCGATCGCGAGGTGCACGGGGCGTCCAGACTCGAGGAGCTCCTGGCCGATCTCGCACCCCGACTGGCCGCTCCCGACGACGAGCACGCCGCCCTCAGGAATATCAGTCGGGCGCCGGTAGTCCGCCGCGTGGATCGGCACGATCCCCTCAGGCACGTTGGCCGCGGCGGGGGCCGTCGTCGGGCGCTGGAAGGCTCCGGTTGCGACGACGACGCTTCGTGCCAGCACGGCGTCGTCGCCGACCGTGAGCTCGAAACCGGCGCCGCGCCGGCGGAGAGCCGTCACCGCCGCAGTCGAGCGAACAGGGGCGCCGATGTGGTCGGCGTACGACGTGAGCAGCGAGATGACGTCGGCGAGCGGCGCGAACGCGTCCGGCTCGTCGAGCGCGTCGAGGCCCGGAAGCTGCGTGCACCAGTTCGGCGTGTTCAGGCAGAAGGAGTCCCAGCGGGCCGCACGCCACGTCTCGGCCACGCGGCTGCGCTCGAGAACGAGGTGCTCGACGCCGAGCCGAGTCAGGTGATAGCTGGTTGCGAGGCCGGCTTGCCCGGCACCGATGACGACGCACTCGAGCACGTTGCGATTATCGGCCGCGCCAGTCTCGCCCGTGCGAGGCGCACACTAGACTCGCCAGAGTGCGCAGGAACTGGTTCATCGCGGCGATCGTGATCGGTGTTGCGGCGATCGTCGTCGCCGCAGTCGTCATGCGGATCACCGAGGACGAGCCGCCGACGACGGCCGAGTGGGCCGAGGCGGTGTGTGCCGATCTCGGCGAATGGCGCGACACGGTGACGGGGCTCGCGGACGTGAGCGGCGAGACGCTCACGTCGGAGCTTCTTCGCGAGCGGATCGACGAGGCCGACAGCGCGACCTCCACGCTCATCGCCGACCTTCGCGATCTTGGCGCACCGGACCTGGAGTCCGGCGACGAGCTCGAGGCCGAGCTCGACGAGCAGATGGGCGCGCTCGAGTCGAGCTACGACGAGTTGAAGGAGTCGGCCGAGGCGGCGGCCGACGCCGGGCAGGGAGAGCTCCTGCAGGAGCTCGCGGGCCTCGCGACGCAGTTCTCGGCGTTCCTCACGCAGCTCGACTCGACGGTGGACACGCTCGAGAACGCGAACGTCGCCGAGGAGTCGAGGGCCGAGCTCGAGCAGGCGTTCGCCGATGCGCCCTCGTGTCAGTCGCTACAGGCGGACAGTTAAGAACCTGCGTAGTCGCCTCTCCGCTCTTGCGTGAGGGCGGCGGACGGCAGTTACCATCGTCGCCGTGACCGCGCTCGTCGTCTTCTTCCTCATCCCGATGGTGCTCGGCTTCTGGGCCCAGCACAAGGTGAAGTCCACCTTCGCGAAGAACCTCCAGGTGCCCGTCACCAACGGCATGACCGGGGCCCAGGTCGCACGTCGCATTCTCGACGCCAACGGCCTCAACGAGGTTCCCGTCGAGGAGACGCCCGGGACGCTGTCCGACCACTACGACCCGCGGAGCCGCTCGGTCCACCTTTCGCCGCACGTGTACCACGAGGCGTCGGTGGCCTCGACCGCGGTCGGCGCGCACGAGGTCGGGCACGCGATCCAGCACGCGCAGTCGTATTCGTTCTTCAAGTTCCGGAGCGCGCTCTTCCCTGCCGTGCAGTTCGCCTCGAACATCTGGATGCTCTTCCTGCTCGGCGGGCTGTTCCTCAACATTCTCGGCTTCCTGTATCTCGCGATCGCGCTGTACGCGGTCGCGGTGCTCTTCCAGTTCGTCACCCTGCCGGTCGAGTTCGACGCGTCACGGCGTGCGAAGAAGCAGCTCCACGAGCTCGGGCTCGTCGCGTCGAGGGAGGCCGACGGCGTGCAGGCGACGCTCAACGCAGCAGCCTGGACGTACGTCGCCGGCGCTCTCGCAGCGGTCGCGCAGCTTCTCTATTTTCTTTCGCTGCTCAACAACCGCTAGCGCTCGCGCGGCACCCAGCTGAAGCGGCGCGCGGCGACCGCGACGCCGGCAGCTCCCCACGCGAGGACCACGCCGAGCGCTGTCGGGTCGGCGAAGAGTGACTCTCCGCCGAGGTAGACCCCGTAGACGATGTCGAGGAAGTACGTCAGGGGGAGGACGTCCGCAATCGCCTGCAGCGGAGCGGGGAAGTCGGCCGTCGGTCCGAACGAGCCGGAGAGGAACGCCATCGGGAGGATGACGACGTTCACGACCGCCGAGACTCCCTCCGCCGAGCGGATGAGCGATGCGGCACCGAATCCGAGGCCCGCGAACGACGCGACCCCGAGCACGATCGCTCCGGCGAAGCCGAGCCAGTTACGAGGCATGCTCGCGCCGAATCCCAGGCCGCCGAGCCCGAGCAGCGCGACCGACTGCAGCGCGAAGGTCGTGAGCGTCGAGAGCAGCACCGCAACCAGATAGACGGCGGGCGACAGCGGCGTCGCGCGGAGTCTCTTCAGGACGCCCGCCTCGCGGCGGATCACGAGGCTGATCGCGAGCCCGCCGAACGCAGTCGTCGCGGCGCCGTATCCGAACAGCCCGACGAGGAGGACATCCTCCGCCGGAATCCCGTCGATCTCCTCGCCGTAGACCGACCCGAGCAGCGCGTACAGCAGGAGCGGGAAGACGAAGACGAAGACGGCAGCCTCACGGCTCCGCCAGAACACCTTCTGCTCGAATCGCAGCTGATGGACGAGGGTGGTCACTCCGTCTCCGGCTCCTCGCCGACGAGCTCGAGGTACACGTCCTCGAGCGTGGGGCGATGCACCTCCAGCTCTGCGAGCTCGTGCCCGGCGCTGAGCGCGGCGGTTGTCAGCTCGTTCAGCACGCGCGTCGGGTCGGGCGTCTCGACGACGACGAGCTCGCCGTCGAGCCGGTAGCGCACCTCGGTGAGCCCCGAGTCGCCGATCAGCTCGCCGGGCGTTCCCTGCCGCACGATCTCGCCTCCTCGCAGGACGGCGACCCGATCCGCGAGCTGTTGTGCCTCGTCCAGGTAGTGCGTGGTGAGCAGGATCGTCGTCCCGAGTGAGCGGAGCGCGCGGATCATGTCCCACGCGGCGCGCCGGGCAGCCGGGTCGAAGCCGGTCGTGGGCTCGTCGAGGAAGACGAGATCCGGGTTGCCGACGAGCGCGACACCGAGGTCGAGGCGCCTCTTCTGCCCTCCCGAAAGCGTCTTCACCCGCGCGTCGCGCTTGTCTGCGAGCCCGACGAGCTCGACCACGTCGTCGACGCCGCGCGGGTTGCGGTAGTAGCCCGCGAACAGCTCGTGCGTCTCGCGCACGGTCAGGAGCGGGCTGAGGTCGGAGTGCTGGAGGACGACTCCGATCCGCTCCCGCAGCTCCTTCGGCGCCGTACCCGGATCGTGGCCGAGCACGGTCGCGTCTCCGCCGTCGCGCGCTCGATACCCCTCCAGGATCTCGATCGTCGTCGTCTTGCCGGCGCCGTTCGGCCCCAGGAGGCCGAACACCTCGCCTTCCGCAACCTCGAAGCTCACGCCGCGGAGCGCTTCGACGGCCCCGTACGACTTGCGGAGGTCGGACACGACGATCGCGGAGGCCACGGCCGGGGACGATATGCGCGAGGGTAGGGTCCTCGGGGTGCCGACCCTGCGCTACGTCGTCGTCGACGTGTTCACGGACACACCGCTTGCCGGCAACCAGCTCGCCGTCTTCACCGACGCGCGCGGAATCGACGCCGTCCTGATGCAGGCGCTCGCCAAGGAGATGAACTTCTCCGAGACGACCTTCGTGCTCCCGCCGGAGGACGGGGGAACAGCACGGATCCGGATCTTCAACCCCGACGAGGAGATGCGCTTCGCGGGTCACCCCGTTCTCGGCAGTGCGTGGGTGCTCGCCCAGCCGCTGCAGCGCGAGGTCGTCGAGCTCGAGACGGGTGCGGGAATCGTGCCCGTCGAGTTCGACCGGGACGAGTCCGGTGCTCTCGGCTTCGGTCGCATGCGACAGCCGGTCCCCGCCGTCCAGCCGGTCGCGGAGACCGACGCGCTCCTTGCCGTGCTGGGCGTCGAGGCCTCCGTGCTTCCGGTGGAGGTCTACGACAACGGTGCGACGCACATCGTCGTGACGCTCGGGAGCGAGCACGCACTCGCCGCGCTCGCACCCGATCCGGCTGCGATCGCGCGCTTCGAGGTCACCGGCGTGAACTGCATCGCGGGAGGGGGTGTGCGCTGGACGAACCGCATGTTCTGGCCGCGAGGGGAGGATCCCGCGACCGGCTCGGCGGCCGGCCCGATCGCCTGCCACCTGTGCCGGCACGATCGTGCCGAGTGGGGTGAATGGATCGAGATCTCCCAGGGCGCCCGGGTGGGTCGGCCGTCCACGCTCTTCGCTCGGGCCGACGGTGTCGCGAGCGAGATCGCCGGGGTCACGGTCGGCGGCAGCGCGGTCGTCGTCGCCCGCGGCGAGTTCCGCCTCTAGGAGCTCTCGAGGAACGCCGAGACGGTGGCCGCCGCGACGCGAGCGGCCTCGACCGGCTCTGCGCCGGCGGCGCGCTGGACGATGTAGGTGACCGAGTACGTGTCGCCCGCGCCCGTCGGGTCGACCGAGCCGTCGACGGGAACGGCCGGCACGTGCTCGATCAGCTCCGGCGTGACGACCCACGCGCCCTGCGATCCGAGCGTGAGGACGACCTCGGGCACGCCGAGCTGCCGCAGCTTCTCCGGATCGGCGCTCCCCACCAGCGTCTCGGCCTCCTCGTCGTTCAGCTTCAGGACCTCAACGTGGTGGAGGACGTCACCAATGTGCTCGTCGGTGTGAAGCGGGCCGACTGTCGCCGTCCGCACGAGCCCCTGCAGGTCGACGAGGAGCTGGCGGCCGTCCGCGGCGAGGGCGGCGAGCGTCTCCTCCGGGAAGTCCGTTCGCGTGAGCGCGCACACGTTGATCCAAACCGCGTCGCCGGCGGCGCCCACCGCCTGCTCCGGCGACCAGGGATCGCCGACCGCGTCCTGCCACATGATCCGGCGGTCGCCCTCGTAGTGGAAGCTGTACTCCGTCGTCGTGGACGACTCGTACCACGTCACCGGGAGGCCGAACGCCTCGAGCGGGGAAACGAGCTGCGACCGGTGCTCCGCACTGCACGACGCGTGGGCGGACGCGTCCGCTCCGAGTCGCGCGAGGGCTCTCGTCGACCAGAAGACCCCTCCGCCCGGCCGTGGCTCGCTGCCTGCGACAACGTCGCGCGTGAGGTGTCCGAGCGCTGCGATGCGAGTCACGCGGGCCTGGCCTCAGCCGTGTTGCGGCGCGTCGCCACGGCGACGGCGAATGCGACGGCGAACGAGACGACGAAGCTCGGAACCGTCGCGCCGATGCCCCAGTCGGGCGGGTTCAGCCTGTCGACCGCGTCGACCCACCACGAGGGGCCGGTCGGGAAGAGCCACTGGTAGAGAGAGAAGCCTGCGATCCACGCGGCGACGAGACCAGGGCGCCACGCCGCGGATTCGAAGACGTCCTCCGGGGTGTAGTGCGTCCCCGCGACGAGCCAGTCGGCCAGGAGCACCGCGAAGAGCGGGACGAATACCGACCCGAGGAGCAGGAGGAAGCTCTGGTAGCTCCCCATGTTCACGACGAGCGCGCCGAGCGTGGCGACTGCGGTGACGAGCACGACGAGCGCCGCCTGGGGAGCGCGCGGGAACGCGTTCTGCAGCGACACCGCGGCAGAGTAGGCGTTCGCGAACGCCTCGTCCGTCTCCGTGACGAGGAGTGCGAACAGCGCCACGATCGCGGCGAACCCTCCTGCGACGACGGCTGCGGGGAGCGCGGCGGGATCGCCGAGCCCTTGTGAGAGCACGAGCACGGCACCGAGGCCGAGCAGCCAGGCGTCGGGGACGAGGTAGCCGATCCCCGTTCCGAGGAAGGCACCGCGCCGTGTCTTCGAGAAGCGTGTGTAGTCGGCTGCGTACGGCACCCACGAGACCGTGATTCCGACCACGACGTCCGCGCCCTGCCAGACCGAGAGGCCGCCCTCACCCTCGGCGTTCCAGAGCGCGCCGAGGTCGGCGCCGTCGAGTGCCCACCAGGTGAGGTAGAGGAGCGCGAGCGGGACAGCCCAGATCGCGAAGCGGCGGATGAACCTGCGGACGAACCCGATCGGGCCGAGCAGCGCGAGGATGAGCGCGAACGCTCCGAACACGATCGTCCACAGCCACTGTGCGCGAAAGCCGAAGAGCTCGTCGGAGAGCGCCGCGGCGGCGGTTGCGATCACGAGCAGCTCGAAGATCGTCCACCCGATGCCCTGTGCGACGTTGATGCCGGTCGGAACGAGCGACCCGCGCTGCCCGAGTGGTGCTCGCATGAGAGCCATGCCCGGCACGCGGGCATCGGCGCCGATCAGGCCTGCCGTGGCGAGCATGAGGTTCCCGATGACGCAGCCGAGCCCGATCGCCAGCAGTGCGTCCGGCAGCGAGAGCGCAGGCACGAGGATGGCGCCGGCGACGATGACGAGGAGCGACGCGCCGAGGTTCCCCCAGAGGAGGCCGGTCTCGATCCCGCCGAGAACGTGCAGTCGCGGTGGGACGGGCTCGATGCCCCAGCTGCCCTCGAGTCGCTCGGGTGGCGCCATCGCGGCGTGAGGCTAGATGATGAGCGGCGTGATCCCTCGTTACTTCGTGGTCGCCGAGGCGCTGCACGAGCTCCAGAACCCGACCTCGGAGGAGAAGCTGCTCCTTCTCGGACGGCGACTGGGGCTCGGGCCGGCGTCGCGCGTCCTCGACATCGCGTCGGGCCGGGGTGGGCCGGCGCTCGTCCTCGCGCGCGAGTTCGGCTGCTCGTGGCACGGGATCGAGCTCTCCCCGGACTTCCACGCGGTCGCAGTCGAGCGCTGCGCGGCGGCGGGGCTCGCCGAGCGCGTCGGCTTCGAGCTCGGCGACGCGTCGCAGGTCGTGCTCGAGCCGGAAGCCCACGACGCGGCTCTTTGCCTCGGCGCGAGCTTCGTCTACGGGAGCCTCGCCGACACGGTGGACGCGCTCGCACCGGCGGTGCGTCCGGGCGGCTACGTGGTCGTCGGGGAGCCCTACTGGCGCCGCCTTCCGCTCCCGGCCGACTACGAGGACCGCGGCGACCCCTGGACGACGCTCGACGGCACGGTCACGATCTTCGAGACGTCAGGCCTCCCGGTCGTGTGCGTCATTGCGTCGTCCGAGGACGACTGGGACCGCTACGAGACGCTGCACTGGCAGGCCGTCGAGACGTGGCTCGACGCAAACGCGGACGATCGAGATGCGCCGGAGATCCGTGCCCGGCATGAGCGCGCCAAGCGCACCTACCTCCGGCACGGGCGGGACGTCCTCGGCTGGGCGATCTTCGTCGGCTGGAAGCGGCCGTAGCGGCCACATCCTGCCCGGCCACCTTGCCCTGATCTCGGCTGGTCGCGACCATCTCGGCGTGGACGACGTGTTTGAACGCGAGGACGTCGACGCTATTCTGGGAGGCATCTTCGACATGAACGTGGCGCTCGCCCGCATTGACTCGAAGCCCGAGGCCTCATGCAGTGGCTCGACATCGGAGGCGATGATGAAGAGGAAGAAGACGATCCGCTGGCACCGCCGGACTCCTGAGGACGAGGAGCGCCACCAGGAGACTCAGAGGCGTCTCGCCGATCGCATCGCGTATCACCGCGCCAAGATCGAGGAAGAGCGCGCACAGCGCGGGCGCGAAGCGTCGTAAGTAGACGTCAGGCGGCCAGGAGCCGCCGCAGCACGTAGCGGAGGATCCCGCCGTGCCGCAGGTACTCGCGCTCGCGCGGGGTGTCGAGCCGTACCACTGCCCGGAACTCCGTGCCATCTGCGCGCACGGTGACCTCGCGCGCCCCGGCGTTCTCGAGGCCCACGATCGAGAAGGACTCGCGGCCCGTCAGCCCTAGCGTCTCGCGGCTCTCCCCGGGGGGGTACTGAAGCGGGAGGACACCCATCATGAGGAGGTTGGAGCGGTGGATGCGCTCGTAGCTCTCGGCGATGACCGCTCGCACTCCGAGGAGGTTGGGCCCCTTCGCGGCCCAGTCGCGCGACGAGCCCGAGCCGTACTCCTTGCCGGCGAGGACGATGAGCGGCGTCCCGTCGGCGCGATACCGCTCCGCGGCCTCGAAGATCGTCGTCTCGTCACCAGAGGGCACGTGCACCGTCCACGTCCCCTCGGAGCCGGGAACGAGCAGGTTGCGCAGTCGGACGTTCGCGAACGTGCCACGGACCATGACCTCGTGGTTGCCGCGGCGCGAGCCGTACGAGTTGAAGTCCTTGCGCTCGACGCCGTTTTCGACGAGGTAGCGGCCGGCCGGCGAGTCTGGCTTGATCGAGCCCGCCGGTGAGATGTGGTCGGTCGTCACGGAGTCTCCGATCGAGACGAGGCACCGCGCACCGACGATGTCCTCCACGACGCCGGGCTCGGGCGGCATGCCGTCGAAGTAGGGTGGGAGCCGAACGTAGGTCGAGTCGGGATCCCAGGCGAAGAGCTCGCCTTCGGGGACGGGAAGCTCGCGCCACGTCTCGTCGCCGGTGAAGACGTCGGCGTAGGTCGCTCGGAACATCTCCTCTCCGATCGCACGTGCGATGGTGTCCTGCACCTCCGCGGGCGACGGCCAGATGTCGGACAGGAAGACGTCCTGGCCGTCCGACCCGGTCCCGAGCGGCTCTGTGGCGAGG
>DASUCN010000159.1:0-2302 GCA_036276015.1 Gaiellaceae bacterium
GAGGTGGTCGAGGCGGCGGGCGCGGCCTAGACGCCCTCCGTACGGCACGAGAGGCGGCGGGACGGGCGATTGCCCTCCCGCCGCCTTTCTGTTTAGAGTCGCGCGGCATGGCGTCCGCGCTCGCCCGACTTCGCGCCTCCAGCTACGTCGATCGCATCGGGCTCTCGCTCGTCGGGCTGCTCTTCGTCTGGCTCCTGGTCAACCTCGTCAAGGACCCGGCGGAGTTCGTCAACGTGATGCTGATCGGCCTCACGAACGGGTCGATCTACGGCGTCATCGCGCTCGGCTACACGCTCGTCTACGGGATCCTGCAGCTGATCAACTTCGCCCACGGCGACGTGTTCGCGCTGGCCGGGCTCTTTGCGAGCACGATGATCGTCTCGGTCATCGGCCTCGAGGCGGATGCGAGCGTCCCGGCGATCGTGGGAGGCCTCCTCGCGACGCTCGTCGTGGGGATGATCCTGTTCGCGATCGTCAACGCGACGATCGAGCGGGTTGCGTACAAGCCGCTCCGGCATGCGCCGCGCCTGGCGCCGCTGATCACGGCGATCGGCGTGTCGTTCATCGTCCAGAACGTCGCGCTCGCGTTCTACGACGTCGACTACCGCTCGGTCCCCAACTTCATCCCGACGACGAACGTGTTCGAGATCGGCGGCGTGAGCTACACGTGGAAGAAGCTGACCGCGATCCTGATCGTCGTGCCGCTGCTCCTGCTCCTCACCTGGTTCGTGCGATCGACGAAGCAGGGGAAGGCGATGCGTGCGGTCGCGCAGGACCGTGAGGCCTCGGCGATGATGGGCATCGACGTCAACCGGACGATCTCGATCACGTTCATGATCGCCGGCGCGCTCGCGTCGGCCGCCGGGCTCGTCTACCTGCTCCAGTTCAACATCCGCTACGACACGGGCTTCGAGCTGGGGCTGATCGCGTTCACCGCCGCCGTGCTCGGAGGGATCGGAAACCTCACGGGCGCCGTCCTCGGCGCCGTGCTGATCGGGCTGATCCAGGCGTTCAACGAGGGGCTCACCTGGTTCGCACCCGGGAGCGACTGGACGCGAACGATCGTGTTCGGGATCCTCATCCTGATCCTGGTGTTCCGCCCCGAGGGCCTGCTCGGGGAGCGAACACCGGAGGGCGCATGAGCTGGCTCTCGGATCGCGCAGGAGAGGTACGGTCCGGAGGCGGGGGACGCACGTGGGCGATCATCGCCGGGCTCGTCGTGCTCGCCGCGATCTACCCCGAGATCGTCGAGTCGCTCCAGGACCTCCCGGTGGTCGGGGACTTCATCCCGCGGACGGACTCGATGGTCGTGATGATCGTCTTCACGATGATGGCGGTCGGGCTGAACGTCGTCGTCGGCTACGCGGGCCTGCTCGACCTCGGGTACGTCGCCTTCTACGCGGCGGGCGCGTACACCGCGGGGTGGCTCGCGTCGGGGCACTTCGACCAGGTCACGCTCCACTTCCTCTCGACGGTGCCGGACGCGGCGGTCGGGATCCACGTCTCGGTGTGGCTCGTGCTGATCGTCGCAGGCGTCTTCACGACCATCGTCGGCATCCTGATCGGCCTCCCGACGCTGCGGCTGCGCGGCGACTACCTCGCGATCGTCACGCTCGGCTTCGGCGAGATCGTGCCGCAGTTCGTCCGCAACGGGGACTCGATCGGCGGGTTCGACCTGACGAACGGGACCTTCGGGATCAGCCCGATCGACTCGCTCGGCTTCGGCGACTTCGTGTTCCGCACCGAGTCGAACCGCGCGGAGCTCTTCTACTGGACCGCAGTCGCGCTGCTCCTGCTCACGGTGTTCTGCTGCTGGCGACTCCAGGACTCACGGCTCGGCCGCGCCTGGATCGCGATCCGCGAGGACGAGACCGCCGCGGCGGCGATGGGCGTCCCGCTCATGCGGACGAAGACGTGGTCCTACGCGATCGGGGCGTTCTTCGGAGGCGTCGCCGGCGCGTTCTACGCGAGCTTCAAGTCGGGCGCCTTTCCCGCGGACTTCTACTTCAACATCTCCGTGTTCCTCCTCTGCATGGTGATCCTCGGCGGGATGGGCAGCCTCGCGGGGGTGATCCTCGGCGGGATGATCCTCGGCTACCTGAACATCGAGGGCCTCGCCACGATCGGCTCGAAGATGCAGGAGGGCGGGCTCGACTTCGATCCGACGAAGTACCAGTTCGGGATCTACGGGGTGATCATCGTGCTGATGATGCTGTTCCGGCCAACCGGCCTGATCCCCGAGCGGCGGCACAAGATCGAGATGGCCGAGGGCGTCCACGACACGCCGCTGTACGACGTCACG
>DASUCN010000160.1:0-3463 GCA_036276015.1 Gaiellaceae bacterium
CGTCGCCGAGGCGGTCGAGGGCGCCGACGTCGTCTACATCGCGGTCGGCACGCCGCCGACGTACTCGGGCGACGCCGACCTGTCCGACGTCTGGACGGTCGTCGACGAGCTGCCGCAGGTCGACCGCCGCATCGTGCTCGCGATGAAGAGCACCGTGCCCGTGGGCACGGGTCGTGCCGTGCGCCACCGGCTCGACGACCGCGGGCTCACGAACGTCGGCTACGCCTCGAATCCAGAGTTCACGGCCGAAGGCACCGCGGTCCGTGACTTCATGCAGCCGGATCGGATCGTGATCGGTGCTTTCGACGACTCCGATGCGGACGTCGTCGCCTCGCTGCACGAGGGCATCGACGCGCGCGTCGTGCGCATGGACGTAGCCTCGGCGGAGATGGTCAAGCTCGCCTCCAACGCGGCCTTGATGACACGTGTGAGCTTCATCAACGAGATCGCGAACGTCTGCGAGGCGACGGGTGCGGACGTCGTCGCGGTCGCCGAGGCCGTCGGCCTCGACCGCCGCATCGGCTCGTCGTTCCTGCGCGCAGGCATCGGCTACGGCGGCTCGTGCTTCCCGAAGGACTCGCTCGCGCTCAAGCAGCTCGCAGCGAACTCGGGCTACAACTTCCAGCTCCTGAACGCCGTCATCGAGGTGAACGAGCTGCAGAAGCGGCGCGTCATCGGGAAGCTCGAGCGGCGGCTAGGGCCGCTGCGCGGCAAGCGCATCGCGCTCCTCGGGCTCGCGTTCAAGCCAGGGACGGATGACATGCGCGAGGCGCCCAGTCTCGTGCTCGCCGGGCGTCTGCTCTCGGAGGGCGCGGACGTCGTGGCGTGGGATCCGGTCGCCGACGGCGCAGCGCACCTCCACGGCGTCGAGATCGCCGAGACCGCGCTCGATGCGCTCGCGGGCGCCGACGCAGCCGTTCTCGTCACCGAATGGCCTGAGCTTCGCGATCTCGACTGGGCCCTCGCGGGCGAGCGCATGCGAGGCGCGGTGCTGGTCGACGGACGCAACCTGCTCGATCCCGAGGCGATGCGCGCGCTCGGCTTCGTGTACGAGGGCATCGGCCGCCCGGTCGCGTGAGTCTCCCGGCGGTCATCCTCGTCGGTGGACAGGGCACGCGGCTGCGTCCGCTCACCGACCGCACACGGAAGGACATGCTGCCGCTCGTCGACCGCCCGCTCCTCGCGTACACGTTCGAGCATCTCGCGCGCCACGGCGTCCAGCGGTCGATCATCTCGTGCGGCTACCTACCCGACCAGATCCAGGCCGGGTTCGGCGAGCGGCACGGCGGGATGACGCTCGAGTACGCCGTCGAGGAGGAGCCGCTGGGCACGGGCGGTGGAATCGCGTTCGCCGGCCGCGAGCTCGACGGCAGCTTCTTCGCGCTCAACGGCGACTCACTCCGCGAGGCCGACCTCGGAAAGCTCGTCGCGTTCCATCGCGAGACGGGTGCCAAGGCGACGATCCTGCTCACGCCGGTCGCGGATCCGAGCCGCTACGGTCTCGTGCGAACGGCAGCCGACGGCCGCGTGGAGACGTTCCTCGAGAAACCGCGCCCCGAGGAGATCGACACCGACCTCATCAACGCCGGGCTCTACGTCCTCGAGCCGGCGGTGCTCGACCTCGTCCCGCCGGGACGCGCAGTCTCGATCGAGCGCGAGGTCTTCCCGCAGCTGGCGGTCGAGGGCTCCGTCTTCGGGGTCGCGCTCCCCGGCTACTGGCTCGACGTCGGGACGCCCGAGTCGTACCTGCAGGCGCACCGCGACGTCCTCGAGCGCATCTTTCCGACGGCGGTGGGCGAGGCGCTCGGCGCCGACTTCACGCTCGTGGAGGAGAGCGCCGACGTGCACCCGAACGCGAAACTCGTCCCGCCCGTGTACGTCGGGCCGGGCGCGGTCGTCGAGGACGGCGCCCGCCTCGGGAGCCTCGCCGTGCTCGGCGCCGGGGCGCGCCTTTCCGCGCGGGGCATCGTCGAGAACGCCGTCGTCGGAGCACGGACACACGTGGGGGAGGGGGCGAGTGTCGTGGGCTCGGTCGTCGGTGACGACGCCCGCATCGGCGCCGGATGCGAGCTGCACAACCTGGCAGTGGTGGGGCCAGGCGCGGACGTCGGCCAGGGCAACGTCCTCGACCACGGCCTCCGGATCGGCGCCGGGCAACGGATCCCGAGCGAGGCGCTCCGCTTCTCGTGAGCGGGTACGCGACGACCCCGCGCAAGGTCGAGAAGCCCTGGGGGTGGGAGCTCGTGTGGGCCGAGGCGGAGGACTACGTCGGCAAGCTCCTGTTCGTGAAGGCGGGCGAGTCGCTGAGCCTCCAGTACCACGAGGTGAAGGACGAGTCGTGGCTCGTGCAGGAAGGGCGCGCGCGGCTCGAACTCGGCGAGGTCGACGGCGCGCTCGAGACGTTCGAGATCGTCCCGGGCGACGCGTTCCGCTTTCGACCACGGACCGTGCACCGCGTGACGGCCGTCGAGGACACGCTCGTGATCGAGGTCTCGACGAGCCAGCTCACGGACGTGGTGCGCCTCGAGGACCGATACGGGCGCGAGGGAACGTCCCAACCCTGACATGACTGTGCTAAGGTTTCGACGTGCGGGCGTGGATGACGATCGGCGAGACGAGCCGCAGGACGGGCTGGTCGCCGAGGATGCTCCGCTATCTGGAGCAGGAAGGACTCGTCGTCCCCGAGCGCAGTGACGCGGGATATCGCCGCTACGGCATCCGCGAGCTCAACCAACTCAACGCCCTCGCCGAACTGCGAGAGCGCTTCGACGTCGAGCTCAAGGAGCTCGAGTTCGCGCTTCGCCTGCGCCGCGAGCCGGCCGTCCGAAACGCAGTCGAGACGTGGCTCGCGGGCACGAACGTTCCCGGCCCAGAGCAGACCTCACCCGCGTGGGTCGAATGGGAGCAGCGCAAGCACGAGCGGCTCCTGACGACCGACGCGGCCTGAACCCAGACGGGGTCAGACCCTACGGGTCTGACCCCGCTACCGAAGGAAGGAACCGATGGCTCAGACACTCCGACACGACGTGAAGGACCTGGCGCTCGCCCCCGAGGGCGTGCGCCGGATCGCGTGGGCAGACCGGCAGATGCCGGTGCTCGCCGCGATCCGCGAGCGCTTCGAACGCGAGCAGCCGCTCGCCGGGCATCGCATCTCCGCGTGCCTGCACGTGACGACGGAGACGGCGAACCTCGCCCGCACGCTTGCTGCGGGTGGTGCGGACGTCGTCCTCTGCGCGTCCAACCCGCTCTCGACGCAGGACGACGTCGCCGCCGCGCTCGTCGACGAGTACGGCATCGGCGTCTTCGCGATCAAGGGCGAGGACAACGACACGTACTACCGCCACATCGAGGCCGCGGTCGACCATCGCCCGCATCTGACGATGGACGACGGCGCCGACGTGATCGGCGTCCTCCACTCCGCGCGGCGCGAGCAGCTCGGCGACGTCATCGCCGGCACGGAGGA
>DASUCN010000161.1:0-15070 GCA_036276015.1 Gaiellaceae bacterium
TCTGGTAGATCCGTCGCATCCTCGGTTCTCCGCCGGGGGTGGGCATCCCTCTTTCGGGTGTAACCCCGAGGGAAAGGCCCGGTCAGGAGATATGGGATGCTGACGGACGCAGTTACGCAATGAGCCCACGTCGGAAGCCGACCGCTACGGCGTGGGCTCTACTTCTTGCCTGAAGCTTCGCCAGCAGATGGCGAACGTGGGACTTCACCGTCTCCTCGGAGAGGAAGAGGCGCTCGCCGATCTCGCGATTGACGAGACCGTCCGCGACGAGCTGAAGGACCTCGATCTCGCGAGCCGTCGGATCCTGGCCGACTTCCCGGGTCGCGGGAGGCGTGAACGGGATCACGGCTCCGCGCCGGCTCGAGCTGCGTCGTGCCGCAGCCGCCTCGAATCGACGGCTGTGATCGCGATATCGGTCGAGGATCTCCTTACGCTCAGCGGCGTCCACGAGTCCGGTATCGGCGCGGCGCGCATACCCCTTTAGATCCCGCCGTCGAAGTCGCTCGAACGGGGGACTCGCGCGGAGCCCGCTCAGGCCGCCGCGCGCGCGGATGCGGGCTCGATCTCGCCCGCCTTGATCTGCTCCGCGTAGTGGCACGCGACGACGTGGCCCTCGAGCTCGCGAAGCGGCGGCTCCTCGTCGGCGCATCGGGTCGGCTGCGCGAACGGGCACCGCGTGTGGAAGCGACAGCCCTTGGGGGGGTTCGCCGGGCTCGGCAGGTCGCCGGTGACGCGAATGGCGCTTCGTCGACGCTCGATCTCGGGATCCGGGATCGGGATCGCGGAGAGCAGCGTGATCGTGTACGGGTGGAGGGGGTTCTCGTAGAGGTCGTCAGCAGGGGAGACCTCCACGATCTTTCCGAGGTACATCACCGCGATCCGGGTCGAGATGTGGCGTACCACGGCGAGGTCGTGCGCGATGAACAGATACGTCAGTCCGAGCTGCTGCTGGAGCTCCTCGAGGAGGTTCACGATCTGCGCCTGGATGGACACGTCGAGCGCGGACACGGGCTCGTCGCACACGAGGAACTCGGGATTGAGGGCGAGCGCGCGTGCGAGACCGATGCGCTGGCGCTGACCGCCCGAGAACTCGTGCGGGTAGCGGTTGATAGCGTCGTCGGGTAGCCCCACGGTGGCGAGGAGCTCCCGCACGCGCGCGCTCGCTTCGCCACGAGACGCCACGCCGTGAACGCGGAGAGGCTCGCCCACGATCTTGCCGATCGAGTGGCGGGGATTCAGGGACGCGTAGGGATCCTGGAAGATCATCTGCATCTGCCGGCGAAGCGGACGGAGCTGGCGCTCCTTGAGCTTCGTTACGTCGCGCCCGTCGAACAGCACCTCTCCGCTCGTGGGCTCGTAGAGGCGGAGCAGCGTGCGGCCGACCGTGGACTTGCCGCAGCCCGATTCTCCTACGAGGCCGAGCGTCTCGCCGCGCCAGACGCGCAGATCGACGCCGTCGACGGCCTTCACATCGCCGACGTGGCGATCGAGCACGATGCCGCTCTTGATCGGGAACCAGACACGCAGGTCGCGCGTCTCGACGAGAGGCGTCCCGGCCTGGCTCATGCCGCACCCGACAGGCGGCTGCGTCGCCACTCGTCGACCGGGACGGGGTGGAAGCACGCCGCCTGCTGCGCCAATCCGAGCGGCGCGAGCTCTGGGAGCGCTGCGAGGCAGTCCTCCTGCGCGTAGCGACAGCGCGGCGCGAACGGGCAGCTTTTCGGCTCCATGAGCATGTTCGGCGGCGATCCTTCGATCGGCTGCAGCGCCTGGCGCCGCCCGGTGTCGAGCCGGGGCACGCTCTGCAGCAGGCCGAGCGTGTAGGGATGTCGGGGGGACGCGAAGATCGGCCCTGCGTCTCCCGTCTCGACCACTGTGCCCGCGTACATGACCTGCACGCGCTCGCACATCCCGGCCACGACTCCGAGGTCGTGCGTGATGAGGATGAGCGCGGTGCCGCGCTCGGTCACGAGGTCGCGCAGGAGATCCAGGATCTGCGCCTGGATGGTCACGTCGAGCGCCGTCGTCGGTTCGTCCGCGATCAGCACCTTCGGCTCGCACGCGAGCGCTATCGCGATCATCACGCGCTGGCGCATCCCTCCCGAGAACTGGTGCGGGTAGTCCTTCACGCGGGCTCGTGCCTGCGGGATGCCCACTCGCTCGAGCAGCTCCACCACCCGCTTTCCCGCCTCGTCGCCGTTGAGGTCGAGATGAGCGTCGATCGCCTCGCGCAACTGGTTCCCGACCGTGAGGACCGGGTTGAGGCTCGTCATCGGATCCTGGAAGATCATCGCGATCTCCTTCCCGCGGAACCGCTGCCACTCGGCCTCGGACTGGGAGTAGAGGTCGCGTCCGTGATAGCGCGCGCTGCCCGACGTCACGCGGCCGGCGCGAGGGAGGATGCCCATGAGAGCGAGCGCGGTCACGCTCTTTCCGCAGCCGGACTCGCCAACGATGCCGAGCGTCTCTCCCTGCGACAGGGCGAACGAGACGCCGTTCACCGCGTGCACGGTTCCTCGTCTCGTCCAGAACTGCACCTCGAGCTCGTCGACCTCGAGCAGCGGCTCGGTCACGCGCGCCCCCGGAGCTTCGGGTCGAGCGCCTCTCGCAGGCCGTCGCCGATGAGGTTGAAGCCCATGACGACCACGACGATGGCGAGCCCGGGGAAGAACGCCAGGAAGGGCGCCGTCTGCAGGTAGCGGACGGCGTCCGTGAGCATCGTCCCCCACTCGGGCGTCGCCGGGTCCTGCGGGCCGAGGCCGAGGAAGCCGAGCCCTGCGGCGTCGATGATCGCGGTCGCGAGCGCGAGCGTCCCCGCCACGATGACGGGCGAGATGGCGTTCGGGAGGATGTGGCTGGCGAGCACCTTGCGGCTGGGGACGCCGACAGCCCGCGCGGCGAGGACGTAGTCGTTCTCCTTCTGGCCGAGGATGGAGCCGCGCATGAGCCTCGTGAAGATCGGGATGTTCACGATCCCGATCGCGATCATCACCGAGAGCAGGCCCGGCCCCATGAGCGCGGCGATCCCGATCGCCATCAGGAAGCCCGGGATGGCGAGCATGACGTCGACGATGCGCATGATCAGGTTGTCGAGTCGTCCGAAGTAGCCGGCGACGCAGCCCAGGAGCAGGCCTGCCGTCAGCCCGACGGTGACGGAGACGATGCCGATGAGCAGCGAGAGCCTTGCGCCGTAGATGACCCGCGAGAGCTCGTCCCGGCCGAGGTCGTCGACGCCCATCGGATGCTCCCACGAGGGGCCCGGGCAGCAGCCCTCGGCGACGAGCGCGAGGTTCTGCTCGTAGGGCGGGTACGGCGCGAGGAGCGGAGCAAAGATCGCTACGAAGACGAAGATGGCGACGATGACCGCTCCGACGATCGCGCCGGGATTCCGGACGAGCCGGTGGAGCGCTTCGCTCCAGAGCCCGCCGGGCGTTGTCTGGAGCGGAACCTGCTGGGCTTCGATCTCGACGACGCCCACGTCAGCGCCCTGCCAGCCTGATCCGCGGGTTCAGGAAGCCGTACGACAGGTCGACCAGGAGGTTGACGACGACGACGATGACCGCCACGAACAGGATCCCGCCCTGGAGCACCGGATAGTCGCGGTTCTCGATCGACTGCTGGATCCACGTGCCGATCCCGGGGAAGGCGAAGACCGTCTCCGTGAGGATCGCTCCTGAAAGCAGGAGGCCGACCTGGAGCCCGATCACCGTCGTGACGGGAAGCAGCGCGTTTCGGAAGACGTGCCGCGTGTCGACCGCGTAGCCGGAAAGGCCTTTCGCGCGGGCGGTACGCACGTAGTCCTCGTTCTGCACGTCGAGGACCGACGCGCGCGTGATGCGCGAGATGAGCGCCAGCGGAATCGATCCCAGCGCGATCGCCGGCAGGATCAGATGCTTGATCGCGTCCCACGCCGCCGCCCAGTTCCGGGTGACGATCCCGTCGAGCACGTAGAAGTTCGTCGGGTGCTCGGCGTCGATGTACACGTCCTGTCTGCCGATCGACGGGAGCCACCCGAGTCGCACCGCGAAGATCCACTTGAGGATGATCGCGAGGAAGAAAATCGGGATGGACACGCCGATGATCGAGAGGACGAGGCTGGCGTTGTCGAACAGCCCCCCGTAGCGTTTCGCGGCGAAGAAGCCCAAGGGCACGCCGAAGATGAGTGCGAAGAAGCCGGCCGCGAGCGTCAGCTCGACGGTCGCGGGGAACCGCTCCTTGAGCTCCTCGGTGACGGGCCGCCGACTCGTGATGCTCGTCCCGAGCTCGCCGTCGGCGAGTGTCTGGAGATATCGCCAGTACTGGACGTAGATCGGATCGTCGAGGCCGAGCTGCTCACGGATCTCGGCGATCGACTGCTCGTCCGCCCGCTCCCCGAGCAGCGCTTCGGCAGGCGTCCCGGGAAGAGCCCGGATCCAGACGAAGACGAGGATGGAAAGCCCGATGAGGATCGGGACGAGCAGGAGGAGCCGGCGGACCGTGAAGCGAAGCACTCAGTGTCTCGCCGCGGTTCGCCGGCTCCTCACGACCTCCTTAGCCGGTCTTCCTGACGGAAGCGAACGACTCGCTGGTGGTCGGGCTCGGCCGGTACCCGACGACCGTTCGCTTGAACGCGAGCGCCGGCCGCGTGTGCGCATACGGCACGCCGATCACGTTTCGCATGATGTAGTTGTTCGCCTGCCTGTACAGCGCGTTCCGGACGTCCGGGTCCGTCGCGATGAGCGCCCGGTCGAGGATGCTGTACAGCGGGTTCTGCTGCTGCAGGCCGAACTGCCGGTACGAGCGCAGGACGCCGTCCAGGAACGTGGAGGCGTCACCGAAGTCGCCGGTCCAGCCGAGCAGGTGCAGGTCTCCGGCCGTTCCCGCGTCGGCCCGGCCGAGGTACGTCGGGTTCCAGGGCGCGCTCTTCGCGACGACCTTGAACCCGGATCGGTTGAGGCTCGCGGCGAACGCCTGGAAGTTGTTCTTCGGATTCGGCATGTACGGACGCGACACGTCGGTCGGCCACCAGAACTCGACCTCGACCGGCAGCGTCAGGCCCGCCTGCTGGAGGAGTGCCCGCGCACGTGCCGGGTTGTACGAGTACTTCGGAACGTTCCTCGAGTACCCGGGAACCGTCGGGGGCATGAACTCATGCGCGACGACTCCGCGGCCCGCGTAGAACGAGCGGACGACGGCGGCTCGGTCGAGACCGTGCGCGACCACGCGGCGCACGAGCACGTTGTTGAACGGCTCGCGTGACTGGTTGATGCCGACGTATGCGACGTTGAACGCCGGACGGTCCAGCACCTTCAGGTCGCGGCTGCGCCGGATCGTGTTGACGTCCTGCGGCTCGACGAGATCGTAGCCGTCGATCTCACCGGTCTGCAGCGCCTGCAAGCGGGCTGCGTTGTCGGGGATCGCGCGGAAGATGATCCGGCTGAGGCTCGCGCGCCGACCCCAGTAGTCGTCGTTGCGGGACAGCTCGAGCCGGTCTCCGATCCTCCACGACTCCAGCTTGAAGGGCCCCGTTCCCGACGCCACGCCACCCGGGACGCCGTAGTCGCCCAGCGGCTGGTAGACGCCGTCGGCCGTGAGCCGGCCGCGGTCGGCGCCGTTCTCGCGCATCGCCGTCGGGCTCTGGATGGCGAAGGGCGAGAGCGTCATCGCCGCGAGGAACGGCCCGTACGGACGCTTCAGGTTGATCACCGCGACGTACTGCCCGCGGGCCTGGCAGTTGCGATAGAGCGCGTTGCGCGCGTTCTTCGTCTTGAAACCGCCGAAGACGTAGTTGTAGTAGTAGGACGCCGACGAGCTCTGCTGCGCGCCCTTGAAGTTGTACCAACGGTCGAAGTTGGCGCACACGGCGGCCGCGTTGAAGGGCGTGCCGTCGTGGAACTCGACGCCTCGCCGAAGCGTGAACGTCCACCGGCGCCCACCGTTGCTCCTGGCCCACTTCGTGGCCAGCATCGGAGCGAGCTGGGTGGTGCCCGGTCTGAGGCCGACGAGCGTCTCCGTGATCTGGTACACGACGCGGAACGACTCGCCGTCGGAGATGAGCGCCGCATCGAGCACGACCGGGTCCGCCGCGGCGCCGAATACGAGCGTCGACGTCGACTGGCTCGCCTTCTCGGCCGAGCCCGAGGCGACGGCGGCGACCAGGAGCGCAACCGCACCGGCGGCGATCCCGGCCTTCAGGACTCTGCGCATTCCTTCCCCTTCCTTTCTCCTGCCCGTAGGGAGCGAACGGCGGGAGCTTACTACCGTCCCAACTGCATGCTGAGACGACGAGAGGCCCCCGCTGGTCGGAGGCCTCTCGTCGGAAGAGGTCCGCTTACGCGCTCAGGCTGCGAGGCCAGCGAGGTCGCGGAGCGCCTCGAGGCGCTTCAGCGCCTGGCCCTCGAGCTGCCGGACGCGTTCGCGCGTCAGGTCGAGCTCGTGACCGATCGCCTCGAGCGTCCACGGCTCGCCCTCGAACCCGAAGCGCAGCTCGAGGATGCGCCGCTCCCGCTCGGGAAGCGCGTCGAGCGCGCGCCGGATGCTCTGGCGCCGGAGCGACTCCTCGGCTTCGTCGAACGGGTCGGCTGCCTCGCGATCGGCGAAGAGGTCGCCCAGCTCGCCCTCGTCGTCAGCGCCGACCGTCTGGTTCAGCGAGACCGACGCGTGTGCCGCGCCGAGCGCTTCGTCGACGTGCTGGAGCGGCAGGCCCGTCGCCTCCGCGAGCTCCTCCTTCGTCGCTTCGCGCCCGAGCTCCACCTCGAGCCGGCGAGCTGCGCGGGAGAGCTTCTGCTGGCGCTCGACGACGTGAACGGGGACGCGGATCGTCCGCGCGTGGTTCGCGACGGCGCGCTGAACCGACTGCCGGATCCACCAGGTCGCATAGGTCGAGAACTTGAACCCTCGGCGCCAGTCGAACTTCTCGACCGCGCGGTTCAGGCCCAGGGTGCCTTCCTGGATGAGGTCGAGGAACGGCACGCCCAGCCCGCGGTAGCCCTTCGCGATGGAGACGACGAGTCGAAGGTTCGACTCGATCATCACGCGCTTCGCGACCGGGTCGCCGCGCTCGATGCGCTTCGCTAGCGCGACCTCCTCGGCGGCGGTCAGGAGCTTGTGGCGACCGACGTCGGCCAGGAACAGCTGCAGGCTGTCCGCGGCTCCCGAGACCGGGCCGGCCTCGTACTGCTTCCGCGCGGCCTCGTCTTCCTTGTCGGAGTCGACGTCGGGCTGGGTGATCTCGATGTTGTGGGCCTCGAGCTCGCGCTGGAGCAGCTCGGCGTCGTCCTCGCCGAGGTCGTGTTCGAGCACGAACGCCTCGAGCTCGGGGGCCTCGAGCTGGCCACCGTGTTCCTCGGCACGCTCGATGAGAGCCTTCACGTGCTCCGATTCGAAGAGTTCGATGAGCTGGTTCTGCGTCAACGTCGTGTTTCAGTCCTTTCGCTTCGTCCCGGGAGTGCGACAAACTTACGGATTCTATGACGGTTTTTGCGTTGTTTCCAGGGCTGCTCAGTCGCGATGGGTGTCACAAGCTCGTCAACGTTCGTGCCCCACGTATGTATTCCGTCGCTGGTGTGTCAGCGGTTCATGGACGAACGCGTTGGAGCCCGTGCGGCTCACTCCCCTGAGACGCGGTCGTCCCAGGCAAGTTAGGGAGATCATGACCGCCCGAGCGGACGGCGAAAACCCCCTCCGGGAAGGCTTTACTCGCTCTTAGCGCGCCTTTCGGCGAGGAGCTCGGAGGCTCGTTCGAGCGTGATGCTCTCGGGCGTGTCGCCGCGCCGGAGACTCGCGTTCGTCTGGCCGTCCGTGACGTACGGCCCGAACCGTCCGTCCTTGACGACGACCGGCTTTCCGGTGGAGGAGTCGGTGCCGAGCTCCTTGAGCGGTCCGCGCGCCGCACCGCGGCGCCCGCGCCGGCGCGGCGGCTCGGCCAGCAGAGCCTTCGCCTGGTCGAGCGTGACCGTGAAGAGCTGCTCCTCGCTCTCCAGCGAGCGCGACTCGGTGCCGCGTTTGATGTACGGGCCGTAGCGGCCGTTCTGCGCCGTCACCTCCTCGCCGTCGAGCGCGCCGACGACGCGTGGCAGGGACAGGAGGCGGAGCGCATCGTCGAGGGCGACCTCCTCGGGCGACATGGTCGAGAAGAGCGATGCCGTTCGCGGCTTCTCCTCGGAGCCTTCCGGGAGGACTTCGGTCACGTAGGGGCCGTAGCGACCGCTCCGGACCACGATCTCCCTTCCCGTCTGCGGGTCGACGCCGAGCGGCCGCACGTCCGGCTGAGCGAGGAGCTCCTCGACCCTCGCGGGCGTGAGCTCGTCCGGCGCGAGATCCGCAGGCAGGCTGACGCGCTGCTCGCCGCGCTCGACGTAGGGGCCGTAGCGCCCGACCCGGACGACCGCTTCGCTGCCCGGGATCTCGATCGAGTTCACCGCGCGGGCGTCGATCTCGTCCAGATGGTCGGTCACGAGATGATGGAGGCCGGGATCGCCGTCGTCGCCGAAGTAGAAGCGCGTCAGCCAGGCGACACGCTCCTGCTCGCCGGCTGCGATGCGGTCGAGGTCGTCCTCCATGCGCTTCGTGAAGTCGAAGTCCACGAGCTGCTCGAAGTGGCGTTCGAGCAGGTTGACGACCGCGAAGGCCGTGAACGTGGGTACGAGCGCGGTACCCCTCTTGAACACGTAGCCGCGGTCCACGATCGTCGACAGGATCGCGGCGTAGGTCGAGGGCCGGCCGATGCCGCGCTCCTCGAGGGCCCGGACGAGCGTCGGCTCCGTGTACCGGGCGGGCGGCTGCGTCGCGTGACCGTCGGGCTCGAGTGAGCGGAGCTCGACCCGCTGCCCGACCGACAGCTGCGGGAGCACGCGCTCCTCGTCGTCGTCGGCCGTCGGCTCGTCCCTGCCGGGCTCGTAGGCGGCGAGGAACCCGCGGAACGTGATCACCGTGCCCGAGGCGCCGAACTCGGCGTCCTCGCCGGCCGAGCTCGAGGCCGCGATGCGCAGCGAGACCGTCTGCCCGCGTGCGTCCTCCATCTGCGAGGCCAGCGTGCGCTTCCAGACGAGGTCGTAGAGGGCGAGCTCGTCGCGTCCGAGCTCGCCGGCGAGCTCCTTCGGCGTTCGGAACACGTCGCCGGCGGGCCGGATGGCCTCGTGGGCCTCCTGGGCATTCGCCACCGCGCGGCCGTAGTGCCGCGGCTTCTCGGGGACGTGGTCGTCGCCGAACAGCTCCCGCACCTGGGCACGCGCGGCGTGGACGGCGGACTCGGAGAGCGTCGTCGAGTCCGTGCGCATGTACGTGATGTAGCCGGCCTCGTAGAGCTTCTGGGCGACGCGCATCGTCGTCTGGGCGGAGAAGCGGAGCTTCCGGCTCGCCTCCTGCTGGAGCGTCGCCGTGCGAAACGGCGCCGCGGGCTTCCGGCGATACGGCCGCTCGTCGACCGCGCGAACCGAGAACTCGGACTCCGCGAGCCGCGCCGCGAGTCCCGTGGCCGCTTCCTCGTCCAGCACGACGCTTCCGGTCTCGGCGAGCTCGCCGGTCGGGGCGAAGTCGCGGCCCTGCGCGACGCGGGCGCCGTCGATCGCCACGAGCCTCGCCTCGAACGTGCCGGGATCGAACGTCGCCTTCAGGTCCCAGTACTCCGCCGACCGGAACGCCATGCGCTCGCGTTCGCGCTGGACGACGAGACGGGTCGCCACCGACTGCACCCGGCCGGCCGAGAGCCCGCGCGTGACCTTCTTCCAGAGGACGGGCGAGACCTCGTAGCCGTACAGGCGATCGAGGATGCGGCGCGTCTCCTGCGCGTCGACGAGCCGGTCGTCGATGTCCCGCGTCTCCGCCGCGGCCCGCGCGATCGCGTCCTTCGTGATCTCGTGGAACACCATTCGGCGCACTGGGACCTTCGGCTTGAGCACCTGGACGAGGTGCCACGCGATCGCCTCCCCCTCGCGGTCCTCGTCCGTCGCGAGCAGCAGCTCGTCGGCGTCCGCGAGGTGCTTCTTCAGCTCGGTGACGATCTTCTTCTTGCCCGGATCGACGACGTAGTACGGCTCGAAGCCCTTGTCGACGTCGACCCCGAGCGCGCCGAAGCGCTTGCGCTGCTCGGCCGGCACGTCGGACGCGCGGTTGGGCAGGTCGCGGACGTGGCCGACGCTCGACTCGACCGCGTAGTCGTTTCCGAGGTAGCCCGCGATCGTGCGCGCCTTCGCCGGCGACTCCACGATGACCAGGTGCTTTGCCATCGGCGCGACACCTTAGCTCCCATGTCCACCGGCGCCCGAACGCGATACTGCCCGCGTGCCTGTGGCGCCCCGTCCCAGCTGGCTCTACCTCCTCGTGGGAGCGGTGAGCTGGCCGTTCGTGACGTTTCTCTTCCGGCTCCGCGCCACGGGGGTCGAGAACGTCCCGCGCGAGGGCGGATTCGTGCTCGCGGCCAACCACTGGTCGAACTTCGACCCCTGGCCGCTCGCGATGCCTCTGTTCCCGCGCCGCTTCTTCCGGTTCATGGCCAAGTCCGAGCTCTTCTGGTTCCCGCTCGGGCTCGTCATCCGTGCGGGCGGAGGGTTCCGCGTCCGCCGCGGCGTGCAGGACGAGGAGGCAATCGTGACCGCGGTGGAGCTCGTACGCGAGGGCCACGCCGTGGTGATGTTCCCGGAGGGCACGCGCCGCCGGAAGGGCCTGCGCAAGAAGCACGAGGCGCGCTGGCGGTCGGGGGCAGCGCGCATCGCGCTCGAGTCGGGCGCCCCTCTCGTGCCTGCGGGGATCGCGGGGACGGAGCGCCTCGCGCGGCTCGGCCCGCTCCGGGTCGCGTACGGCCGGCCCGTGGAGACCGGCGATCTCGCCGGCCTTCCAATCGCCGAGGCCGCTCGCGTCGCGACCGGGCGGCTCGCCGAGGCCGTGGCCGAGCTCGAGCGCGGACTCGCATGAGGCCGCTCCTCGTCATCGACGGCGACTCGTTCGCCCACCGCGCGTATCACGCGCTCCCGAGCTCGCTGCGGCGCGAGAACGGTCGGCCCGGGAACGCGCTGATCGGGTTCACGGACATGCTGCTCCGGCTCGTGAAGGCGGAGACTCCGCGGACGGTGCTCGTGGCGTGGGACACGCTCGACACGCCGACCTACCGGCACCTCGCGCTCGAGGCCTATCAGAGCGGACGCGTCTTCGACGACGAGCTGCTCGAGCAGCTCGACCTGCTCCCCGACCTCGTGCGCTCGATCGGCTTCGTCGCGGCCAAGGAGCCCGGCTACGAGGCCGACGACTTCCTCGCGGCGGCGGCCACGGCTGAGGAGGTGGCGGGAGGGGTCGCGCTCGTGGCGACGTCCGATCGCGACGCCTTCCAGCTCGTCACCGATCGGGTCACCGTCCTGCAGCCGGCGCGCGGCGCACCCCCCAACCGCATCGATCCGGCCGCCGTGCGCGCGCGCTACGGCGTCGAGCCCGCGCAGGTGCCGGACTTCATCGCCCTCCGTGGAGACCCGTCGGACCGGATCCCCGGGGCGCGCGGGATCGGCGAGAAGCGCGCCGCCGAGCTCCTCGCTCGCCATGGCTCGCTCGACGCGCTGCTCGACGAGGGACGGTTCGCGGCGGAGGCCGACGCGCTGCGCCTCTACCGGCGCATCGCCACCATGGACCGCACGGCTCCGCTGCCGGAGCTTCCCGACGCGACGCCCGACTGGCCGGGCGGGGCGGCGTACGCGCGCGAGCTCGGCCTTCCGCAGGTTGCGCGGAGGCTCGAGGAGGCGCTGCGGTGGACCTGATCAGCCACTCCCGCTTCGCACAGCTGCACGCGCCTGCCGGGACCGACAATCCCGAGTTTCCCGGCCGCTTGCGGGTGCTCCACGACCGCTTTCCCGAGTTCACCGATGGGCGCCCGGCCACGCGTGCCCAGGTCGAGGCGGTGCACGCGCCCGAGTACGTGAACTCGATCGAGTCGCTCACGGAACACGTCTGGCTCGATCCCGACACGTACGCATGCGACACGACCTGCGAGGCTGCGTACCTCGCGGCGGGCTGTGCGATCGCTGCGGTCGAGTCCGGCGGCTTCGCGCTCGTGCGTCCTCCCGGTCACCATGCCCTGCACTCGGAGGCGATGGGGTTCTGCATCTTTGCGAACGTCGCGATCGCGGTCCGGCATGCGCAGCGCGAGCTCGGCCTCCAGCGCGTCGCCGTCGTCGACTTCGACGTCCATCACGGGAACGGCACCGAGGCGCTCTTCCGCGCCGACCCGTCGGTGCTCACCGTGTCGCTCCACCAGTGGCCGTTCTGGCCGGGGTCCGGCGGGCCCGGCACGAACGCCGAGGGCGTCGTGAACGTGCCCCTGGCCGCCGGGTCCGGAGACCTCGAGTACGCCCGGGCGTTCGCCGAGATCGTCGAACCGGCGGTCGAGGCCTTCGATCCCGAGCTGGTGGTCGTCGCGGCGGGGTTCGACGCGCACGTCTACGACCCGCTCGCCGAGATGGCACTCACCGCCGACGGCTTCCGGGAGATCGCCGCGAGCTGCGCCGGGCTCGCGCCCCGCCTCGCGGCCGTCCTCGAAGGCGGCTACAACCTCGCGACGCTGCCGGATCTCGTCGAGGCCGCGCTCGAGGGCTTCGAGCGCTGAGGGTTCAGGCTGCTCGCGCGCCGGCGAGCCGCTCGAGAGCCTCGCGGCGGGAGGACACGCCGAGCTTCTTGAGCAGGCTCTTCACATGGGAGCGCACCGTGTGCTCGGAGATGAACAGGCGCTGCGCGATCTCGTCGGTTCCGAGATGCTCGTCGAGGAGGAGCAGCACCTCGACCTCCCGGGCCGAGAGCGTGCGGGTGATCTCCTCGGGCACGCCGCTCAGGCGCCCGCCGTCGCGAACGCGCTCGAGCAGGCGCCGTGCCACTCCGCCCGAGAGGGCGGCGTCGCCGCGGGCGACTCCGCGGAGGAACGCGGCGATCTGCTCCGGCGGCTCGGTCTTGAGCAGGTAGCCCGAGGCACCCGCGCGAATTGCGCCCAGCAGGTTCTCCTCGGCGTCCGAGGCCGTGAGCACCACGATCTCCGACTCGGGCGCGGCCTCGAGGATGCGTGGGAGTGCCGTCAGCCCGTCCATGCCCGGCATGGTCAGGTCGAGGAGCACGATGTCCGGCCGCAGGGCCGCCGCCTGCGAGATCGCGGTCGAGCCGTCCTCCGCGTCGCCGACGACGTCGAAGCCCTGCTGCCCGAGCAGCGCCGCGAGCGCATCGCGCGTCAGGGGATGGTCGTCCACGATCAGCACGCGCTCCGCCATGGACCCCCTTATCGGCAGGTTCGTGCGTGCCGACAAGTGTTCCGTGGACGACGCGCGCGCGCAGCGCTACCAGTCGTGGCTCGCCGGGGAGGTCCTGCTCGTGTCCCTCCTGGCCGCCGGGACGGCGCTCTTCTCCGCGAACGACTCGCTGAGCTCCGTCTACGAGCTCCAGGACGTGCGGCTCGTCTTCGACACGGTCGTGGCCGTCGTCGCCGTCTTCGTCTGTGTGCTCGCGAGCATCCGCTTCCTCGTCGAGGGGCGCACGCTCGATCTCCTCGTCGCGGGCGGGTTCTGGAGCATCGCCCTCGGAACCGTCGCGTTCGGGCTCGTGCCCGTCCTCTTCGGGGGCTCGACCTCGGCGAGCGCGACGTGGCAGTACGTCGGCGCCCGTCTCCTGGGCGCGGGTCTCATCGCGGTTGCGCCCTATGCCGACAGCCGGGTCGCGGCGCGCCGTCGCGGCCTTGCGGCGGTGGGCGCCGGCGTCGCAGGGCTTCTGGCGCTGAGCACGATCGGGATGCGGATGCCGGGCGGCGCGATCGCTGCCGACGGCGAGCTCGTCTCGGGGTCGTACGTGCGCATCGCCGCTGTGCTCCTCACGCTGCTCTGGCTCGTTGCCCTCGTCGGCTTCGGGCTGCGCTATCGCCGGTACGGCCGCGACCTGGACAGCTGGATGTGCCTCGCGGCCACCCTCGCCGTCTTCGCGGATCTCCATCTCGTGCTGAAGCCGGTCGTGTCCAACGATCTCGTCCTGCAAGGGGACTTCCTGCGCGTCCTCGCATACGGCGTCCTCGGAGTCGGCGTCTGGCGCGCCATCAGCCACGCGGAGTTCGGACGCGCGGTTGCGGACGAGCGCGCGCGGGTGGCGCGGGAGATCCACGACGGGCTCGCGCAGTACCTCTTCGCCATCACGACGCAGGTGAGCATGCTCGAGGCCGGTGCCCCCCTCGAGGACGTGCTCCCGCGGCTCAAGCGCGCGGCGACGTCCGCGCAGCAGGAGGCGCGGTTCGCCGTCCTGGCCCTGTCCTCGGCCGGCGGCACCTCGCGCTTCGACTCCGCGCTCAGGCGATACGTCGACGTTCTCACCGCCGACGGCGCGATCGACGTCGAGGTCGACGTCGACCCGCAGGTGCGGCTCGCACCCGACGAGCAGATCGAGGTGTTCCGGATCGTCCAGGAGGGGCTCGGCAACGCGCGCCGCCATGCGGGGGCACGACACGTGGAGGTCTCCATCGGCCAGCGGCTGGGACGACGCGTCGTGCGGGTCGCCGACGACGGGGTCGGCTTCGACGAGGAGGCCGCCCTCGGGGGCCAGGGCCTCGCGAACATGCGCCTGCGTGCGGAGGCGATCGACGGGCAGCTCACGCTGCAGTCGGCGATCGGGGCCGGAACCGCGATCGAGGTCGTCCTCCGCGCCGCGTAGGGCGCGGGTCGCGACAGAACCGACACAGTCCTTGTACGATCGCGTGAAGTGGCGGGTGGCTACCTCCGCATCGGTGAGCTGAGCAGGCGCACGGGCGTGTCGCCGGAGCTCCTGCGCGCCTGGGAGCGCCGCTACGGCCTGTTCGAGCCCGACCGGTCGCCGGGCCGATTCCGTCTGTACTCGGACGCCGACGTGGCGCGGGTCGAGGCGATGCGGCGCCAGCTCGCGCACGGGCTCTCCGCCGCCGAGGCGGCGCGCCGTGTCCTCGCGTCCTCGGCCGAGGCGGTGGACCCGGCCCCTCCCACGCCCGTGCTCGAGGAGCCGGCCCGGGCCCTGCGTGAGGCGCTGGTCGCGTTCGACGAAGCAGGGGCGCAGGCCGCCCTCGACCGGCTCGTTGCATCGCTCAGCCTCGAGTCCTTCCTCGGCTCGGTCGTGC
>DASUCN010000162.1:0-5922 GCA_036276015.1 Gaiellaceae bacterium
ACCTCGTCCGCGAGATAGAGGTCGGTGCGGATGAGGAGCGACTCCTCCACGCGGTAGCCGAGGTCGCGGGCGATCGTGATGACCGTGTCGCGCGTGATCCCCGGAAGGATCGACATCGACAACGGTGGCGTGGTCAGGACGCCGTCCTTGACGACGAAGATGTTCTCGCCCGGCCCGTCGGCGACGTAGCCGTCGTGTGAGAGCATGATCGCCTCGTCGTAGCCGCCGCGACGCGCTTCCATCGTGGCGAGCATGGAGTTCAGGTAGATGCCGGTCGCCTTCGCGACGTGCGGGATCACGTTCGGGCCGACGCGCTCCCAGCTCGAGATCTTGGCGGTGATCCCCTTCGTCTGGCTGTCCTCACCCAGGTACGCGCCCCACGGGAAGCTGAGGATCACGACGTCGACGGGGTTCCCCACCGACGACACGCCGAGCTCACCGAAGCCGTAGAACGCGAGCGGGCGGATGTAGCACGACGCGTTGCCGTTGACCGCCACGACCTCGTGCGTCGCTGCGCGGAGCTCCTCGACCGAGTACGGGAGATCCATGTACAGGAGCCGAGCCGAGTTCTCGAGACGAGCGAGATGCTCCGCGAGCCGGAACACGGCCGGACCCTCCGGTGTGTCGTAGCAGCGAATCCCCTCGAAGACCCCCGAGCCGTAGTTCAGCCCGTGCGATGCGACATGGATCTTCGCATCCGCCCAGTCGACGAGCTCGCCGTTCATCCAGATCTTCTCGGTGGCTTGCATCCGCTCAGCTCTCCTTTGGTTTCGACGAATCGTAGGGTTGCTCGGCAGCGACGTCCATCGGACGTACGCGCGCGAGCCGTCCGAGCTCGGTGGGGCTGATTCCCATGACGTGCCTGTGCGATCCCGCGCCCGCCCACACGACGTCGTAGCGGTAGAAAGCCTGATCCATCAGGACGGTGTCGATCTTCGGCAGCGGGAACGGAGCGACGGCGCCGGGCGCAAACCCCGTCGCCTCCTCGACCTCGTCCGCCTTCGCGATGCGAGCCGAGCTGGCGCCGACCGCCGCGGCGACTTTCTCGACGTCGCCGCGCCGATCGCCGGGGACCAGAGCAACGACCGTCCGCTCGTCGCACACGAAGACGAGCGACTTCACGATCTGCGCGAGCTCGCAGCCGACCGCGTCGGCCGCGTCCTGGGCGGATGCCGTGCCGTCCGGAAACTCCTCGATGCGTGCGTCGACCCCCGCGTCGCGGAGAAACGAGGAGACTCGCTCGACGGGCTCCGGCCAGGCCCCGACCATGCGTGGAGCGTACCCGGCGTCTCAATACACGTACGGGATCAGCCAGTAGCGCGTGCGAGCCTGGTACTCCGCGTAGGCGGGATAGTGCTCGGCGAGAAACCGCTCCTCGACGCGGGCCTTGAGCGCCCAGACGACGGTGAGCAGGCCGGTCGCCGCGAGGGCCCACGGCGAGAGCGCGAGCGAGATGCCTGCGGCGAAGAGGATCCCGCCCGAGTAGACGGGGTGACGGACGACCGCGTACGGACCGCTTGCGACGAGCTCTGCGCCGGCGGCAGGCCTCGGGAACGGCGTGAGCCCGGAGCCGAGCGCCTTGGCGGCTCGGGCGATCACGAACGCGCCGGTGAGGACGAGCAGCACGCCTGCACCCTTGAGCCACCACCGTGCCGAATCGGGCCAGCTCGGACCGACGACACCGAGGACGAGTATCGCGGCGAGATGTACGAACTGGAGCGCGACCCAGCCGCCGCCACGCGCGCCGAGCGACGGAACCTCAGCCAAGCTGGATGAACCGCACATCGTCGAAGCCCGCCGCCTCCACGCGCTCGACGAGCTCCTGCGGCGCCGGCGAGTCGATCGAGAACGCCATCAGAGCCTTGCCGCCCTCGGTCGTGCGCGAGACGGCCATGTTCGCGATGTTCACGCCGGCCTCGCCGAACATCGTCCCCACCTTCCCGATGACGCCCGGAATGTCGTCGTAGGAGAGGAAGGCCATGGTCGGGCCGAGCTCGATGTCGATGGAGAAGCCGAGCGCACCCGCGAGGAAGAGCCGATGCTCCGGACCGACGGTCGTTCCCGCGACGTCCACGTCCTCCCCTCCCGCCGTGACCACGATGCGCAGGAGATTGGTGTAGTGCTGCGCCGTCGCGAAGCGCTGCTCGGAGACCTCGATCCCCCGCTCCGCCGCGATGAGCGGCGCGTTGACCTCGTTCACGGCCTCGTCGACTCGACCCTGGAACGCCCCGTTCAGGGCCGCCACCGTCAGCACGCGCGTGTCGTGCTCGGCGAGCGGTCCGTGGACGGCGATCGTGACGCGCGACGGCCACGCACCCGCGAGCGCCATGGCCAGTCGTCCGAGCTTCGACGCGAGCGGGACGAACGGGCCGAGGGCCTCGAGGTCACGCTGGTCGACGACCGGGATGTTCACCGCCGTGCGCACGACCGCGCCCTCGAGCGCAGCTGCGACCTGCTCCGCGATGACCATGCCCGCGCGATCCTGAGCCTCCGTCGTCGATCCGGCCAGGTGCGGCGTGACGACGACCTGCGGGAGCTCGAGCAACGGCCCTGAGTACGGCTCCGTCTCGAAGACGTCGAGTGCTGCGCCCGCAACCTTGCCGGAGCGGATCGCGTCGACGAGGGCAGCCTCGTCCACGAGCCCGCCGCGTGCCGCGTTGACGATGCGCACGCCGTCCTTCATCCGCGCGAACGCCCGCGCGTCGAGCAGTCCGCGGGTCGCGTCGCTGAGCGGAAGGTGCAGCGTGACGATGTCGGCCTCCTCGTACACGTCCTCGGGCGACGCGGCCGAGTCCACACCGAGCTCCCGGAAGCGCTCGGCGGCGACGAAGGGGTCGTAGGCGACGACGCGCATGCCCAGCCCGAGCGCGCGGCGCGCGACCTCGCGCCCGATCCGGCCTAGGCCGAGGATGCCGAGGGTCTTTCCGGCGAGCTCGATCCCGGTGAAGCGCGCGCGGTCCCACGTCCCCGTCTTCAGCGCTGCATGCGCCTGCGGAACGTTCCGTGCGAGCGCGAGGAGAAGCGCGATCGCGTGCTCGGCTGCCGAGTCGACGGTCGACTCGGCAGCGTTCGCGACGACGATCCCCCGGCGCGTGGCGGCGTCGACGTCGACGTTGTCGACGCCGACACCTGCACGACCGATCACCTTCAGCCGCTGGCCCCGCTCGATGAGCGGCGCATCGAGCATCGTCGCGGAGCGAACGACGATCGCGTCGAAGCCGTCGATGATCTCGGCGAGCTCGGAGTCGGCGTCCTCGACGACGTCGAACCGACTTCGTAGGAGCTCCAGCCCGGCGTCCGCGATCGGCTCGCGGACGAGGACGCGGGCCTTCTCAGACACGAGCGGCGTCGTGATACGCCTCGAGCGCACGCACCACGGCGTTGCCCGGCTCGATCGCCGCGCCGCGCTCCAACAGGAGTGTCTCGACAGCTGTGAGCGCGGTCGTGATGTCGAGCACGTCGTAGTAGCCGATGTGGCCGATGCGGAACATGCGCGTCCCGAGCTCGCCGTGGCCGCCCGCCACCGTGATGCCGAAGCGGTCGCGAAGCTCGAGCACGAGCTCCTTCGCGTTGACGCCGTCAGGCGTGAGGATCGCGGTCACGACGGCCGAGCGCTCCTCGTCCGGCGAGAAGAGCTCGAGCCCCATCGCCTTCGCTCCCTCCCTGCAGGCGCGCCCGAGCGCGGCGTGCCGCGCGAAGGCGGCCTCGAGTCCTTCCTCGAGCAGCATCCCGAGAGCGACGTCGAGCGAGGCGACGAGCGTCACGGCCGGAGTGAACGGGGTCGAGCCGTCGACGAGCGCAGCGCGCATCCGCTCCCAATCGAAGTAGAAGCGCGGCATCGTCGAGCGTCGCGCGCGTTCCCAGGCTTGCGGCGAGACCGTCGTGAGCGAGAGGCCGGGCGGCGTCATGAGCGCCTTCTGCGAGCCGGCCACGACGACGTCGAGCCCCCACGCGTCGGTCTCGAGCGGGACCGCGCCGAGGCTGGAGACCGCGTCGACGACGACGACCGCACCTGCGTCCCGTCCCACCTGACCGAGTGCCTGCACGTCGGAGACGACGCCGGTCGAGGTCTCCGAGTGGACGAGGACGACGACCTCCGCCCCGGTCTCCTGGAGGCGGGAGCGGAGGTCGTCCGGCTGCGGCGTCTCCCCCCAGGAGTACCGAAGCTCGTGGACGTCGGCGCCAAAGGCAGTCGACATCGTGCACCAGCGGTCGCCGAACGCACCCGCCGTCACCACGAGCACTCGCTCGCCGGGCGACAGCAGGTTGACGACTGCCGACTCGAACGCGCCCGATCCCGACGCCGTGAAGAGCAGGACGTCGTTCTCGGTGCGGCACACCTCGCGGAGGCGCCCGAGCGTGCGATGCATCAGCAGGCGGAAGTCGGGCCCGCGGTGGTGGATGATCGGCGCAGCTCCGGCCGCGAGCGCCTCGGGCGGCACCGGCGTCGGGCCGGGCGCCATCAGGTACCGCTTCCTCATCGGACGAGCGTAGCTACGAGCGCGGGCGGTGGCCGCGGAACGACATGAGCTGCTGGAAGGTCGGGCGATTCGTCCACCGCATCGTGTCCGGGAGGACGCCGGACGTGAAACGGATGCGCTCCTTCGTCGCGTCCGCGCGCCACGACGACGGCGCCGGGCCTTGCGTCGACTCGAGCTCAGCCGCCGCAGCGTCGAGCGCCGCCCAGAGGGACTCGCGGCAGGTCGCGAGCACACCTGCCCCGCAGTAGCGCCGCGAGTACGGGCCGCGCACCTCCCGCCCGAGCAGCGTGCGCAGGTCCTTGTCCACGTACCCGTACCAGCCCGAGATGTACGCGGAGCCACCGGGGTTCGCGTCGTCGCTGCGCCCGTGCAGCGCCGCGAGTCGGTCGACGAGCGGTCCGAGCACCGGCGCCATGACCGCGTCGGCGAGCCGTGGCCATGCAGCGTCCAGCACGGCCGCGCCGGGATCGTCGACCTTCCCGTCGAGCTCGCGGTCGAGCCGGCTCGAGCCGGAAGCGCGCCAGCTGTCGAGCAGCCCGGCGGCGGCCTCCGCACGCGCACTCGGAGCGGGTCCCGTCTGGAGAACTGCCCGGATGCTGGGCCAGACCCGCACGGCGCGGAGATCCTGGGTCGCGGCCTTGTTCATGGCGCCGGTGAGCGTCGGAAGCGAGTGCTTCTTCCTCGCCGCGACGGCCAGCCGCAGGAGGTCGTTCCGGTGCACCGAGCCGTACGCGAAGTTCCCGTCGGCTGCGCCGACGTTGCCCGCTGGGCGGTTGTTCCAGTTGAGGATGGCGCCCGACGGCGGGTTGATCCCCTGCGCGTGCCCCGCGAAGGGGACGAAGCCACGCCAGTCGTAGTCTCCTGACCCGACCGTCGGAAGGGCCGGATCGGTGCCGGCGGCACGGATCGGCAGGCGGCCGCTCGAGAACATGGCGATGTCTCGGTCGTCCGCGTAGAACCAGTTGAAGCTGAACTCGACGCCGTTCATCGTCTGCAGGAAGTCCTTGGCCGAGTCGACGCGCCCCGTGTTGAGGTCGTAGAACGCCTTCGTCGAGAGAAGCTCGCGCCCGCGAGTCGAGCGCTGCAGGGAGATCGCGACGCGCCTTCCACCGACCGTCGCGTATCCGACGACGGGGCCGTGGGTCGTCTCGTAGTACGAGACCTCCTGATCGGGCTGGCCCTGCGCCTTGAGCGTGCCCACGAGGAAGCGCCGCATCGGCTCGCACTGCCCTCGGTAGAGGTAGTGGCGGTCGTCGTCGCACAGCGTCTCCACGAAGAGGTCGAGGTTGTCCGCCTGCGACGAGGTCGCGCTCCATGCGAAGTCGGGGCCGCGACCGATGAGCACGAGCGGCACGCCTGGGAAGACGGCTCCCCGGACCGCGAATCCCGCCCCCTGGAGCTCCATCTCCGCGAAGAACTCGGGGAAGAAGTAGCCCACCTG
>DASUCN010000163.1:0-14545 GCA_036276015.1 Gaiellaceae bacterium
GGCGGCGGCACAGGATGCCGACCGCTTCGCCGACGAGATCGTGCCCGTCGGAGACGTCACCGCGGACGAAGGCGTGCGGCGCGATACCACCCTCGAGAAGCTCGCCGCGCTCCAGCCCGTGTTCGACCCCGACGGCACGACCACCGCGGGCAACGCGCCCGGCGTGAACGACGGCGCCTCGTGTGTCGTCGTCTGTTCAGAGGAGTTTGCAGCGCGTCGCGGACTGGAGCCGCTCGCGACGATTCTCGCGCAGGGCTACGTCGCCGACGACTACGCGTACCTCGCGCGCACCCCAGCGCGGGCGGGCGAGCAGGCGCTGAAGAAGGCGGGCAAGACGATGAACGACGTCTCGCGGATCGAGATCAACGAGGCGTTTTCCTCGGTCGCCAAGAACTCGACGCGGATGCTCGGCGCCGACGAGGAGATCGTGAACGTCAACGGCGGTGCGGTTGCGCTCGGCCATCCGATCGGCGCCTCCGGAGGACGGATCGTCGGCACGCTGGTGCACGAGCTTCGGCGTTCCGGTGGAGGGCTGGGGCTTGCCGCGATCTGCTCGGGCGGCGGCCAGGGCGACGCGCTGCTCCTCGAGGTCTGAAGGCGCTCATCCTCATCGCGCTCGGCGCGCTCGCGTTCGCGAGCCCGGCCGCGGCATGCGTGTGCGTCGACGCGCCGCTGTCCGAGCGGCTCGACGACGCCGACGCTGCCGTCGTCGGCCGGGTGACGGTTCAGCGCGAAGGCGAGCTGAACGGCGCCCCGCAGCGCTTCCTCGCGTTCGACGTGGATCAACGGGTGAAGGGTGACGTCGAGCGCGAGCTCGAGATACGGACACCGCTGCGGACGGACTGCGACGTCGACGTGCCTCGTGACGAGCCGATAGGGCTGCTGCTGACGCGCGGGCCGGACGGTGCCTGGCTCGCGACCGCCTGTAGCGTCGTGAACCCCGGTCAGCTTGTCGTCGAGGGCGGCGAGCCGCGGGGCGGACCGATCAAGGTCGCGGTCGGAGCGGTCATCCTCGGTCTCGTGCTGTTGTGGGCGCTTCGTCGTCTACGCAAGGGCACGCGACCCGACTTGCCCGGCGCGCCCCGGCCCTAGACTCCGCGCGTGCAGTTCGAGCACGTTCTCGTAGTCGGCGCGGGCCAGATGGGCGGTGGCATCGCGCAGGTCGTGGCGTCCTCCGGACGTCGCGTCTCGCTTCACGACGAGGCGCCGGGGGCCGCCGAGCGGGCGCTCGAAGCGATGGAGAAGAGCCTCGCCAAGCTCGCGGAGAAGGGCGGTGCGCCGGCGGATGACGTCCTGCCTCGCGTGAGCGTGGTCGGCGAGCTCGTGCCCGCCGATCTGCTCATCGAGGCCGTCGTCGAGGACGCGTCCGTCAAGCAGCAGATCTTTCGCCGCGCGGACGAGGCGCTGCCTCCCGAGGCGATCCTCGCGTCGAACACGTCCTCCATTCCGATCACCTCGCTCGCGGCTGTCACAGGCAGGTCGGACAGAGTCATCGGCATGCACTTCTTCAACCCGGTGCCGGTGCTGAAGCTCGTCGAGGTCATTCGCGCCCTGCAGACATCGGACGAGACGGCGACGGCGATCGTCGAGCTGGCGAAGGATCTCGGCAAGACACCTGCCGAGGCGAACGACTTTCCGGGCTTCGTCTCGAATCGGATCCTCATGCCCTTCGTGAACGAGGCCGCCTACGCGCTCATGGAGGGCGTCGCCGAGGCGGAGGCGATCGACACGATCGCGCGGCTCGGCTTCGCCCATCCCATGGGGCCGCTCGCGCTCGCCGACCTCATCGGCCTCGACACGTGCGTGTCGATCATGGAGGTCCTGCACGAGGGCCTCGCCGATCCGAAGTACGCGCCGTGTCCGCTCCTGCGGCAGTACGTCGCCGCCGGGCGGCTCGGCCGGAAATCCGGCCGCGGCTTCTACGATTACGCCTGATGGACTTCGAGCTCACGCCCGAGCAACGGGCGATCCAGACGCTCACGCGCGAGCTCGCAGAGGCCGAGATTGCCCCGCACGCCGGCGACTGGGATCGCGAGCACCGCTTTCCGGACGAGCTCTACCCGAAGCTCGCCGAGGTCGGGCTCATGGGTGTCTGCGTGCCCGAGGAGTACGGCGGGGCGGGCGCCGACTTCCTCTCGTACGTGCTCGTTCTCGAGGAGCTCTCGCGCGCGGACGCAGGGGTCGGCGTCACGGTCGCGGTTCACACGAGCGCTGCGACGCTCCCGATCCTGGCCTGGGGCACCGATGAGCAGCGAGCGCGATTCGTTCCCCCGCTCGCCCGCGGGGAGCAGCTGGGGGCATTCGCGCTGACCGAGCCGGGCTCGGGGTCGGATGCCGGCTCCCTGCGCACTTCTGCGGTTGCCGACGGTGACGAATGGGTCGTGAGCGGCTCGAAGCAGTGGATCACGAACGGCTCGCGCGCGGGGACGTTCCTCCTGTTCGCGCGCACCGATCCGGCGACGGCTGGTGCGCGCGGCATCTCCTGTTTCGTTCTCGACGAGGAGCACGTTCGGGTGACCCGGGAGGAAGAGAAGCTCGGTCTCAACTCGTCGACGACGTCGGACATCGCCGTCGACGGAGCCAGAGTCGGGCGCGACCGTCTGCTGCACGAGGAAGGGCGTGGTTTCCGGATCGCGATGGCGACGCTCGACGGCGGCCGTATCGGGATCGCGGCGCAGGCGCTCGGGATCGCCCAGGCGGCCTACGACGTCGCACGCGCGTACGCGCACGAGCGGGAGCAGTTCGGGCGCCGGATAGGCGACTTCCAGGCCATCCAGTGGAAGCTCGCCGACATGGCCACGGAGATCGACGCCGCGCGACTCCTCACGTACCGGGCCGCCTGGCTGAAGAGCGAGGGACGGCCGCACGCCGCCGAAGGCGCGAAGGCGAAGCTGTTCGCCTCCGAGATGGCGCGCCGTCAGACCGCCGAGGCGATCCAGATCCTCGGCGGCGTCGGCTACACGAAGGAGTATCCGGTCGAGCGCTACTACCGCGACGCGAAGATCACGGAGATCTACGAGGGGACGAGCGAGATCCAGCGCCTCGTCATCGCACGCTCCATCCTCGGTCGGTCGGCACGCGACGAGCCGGTTCCGGAGAGGGCGCCCTCGTAGCCGTGCCACGCGACCGGGACGAGCCCGTCCGGCTCACGAGGATCTACACGCGCGGCGGGGACGCGGGGGAGACGTCTCTCGGAGACGGCTCGCGCGTGTCGAAGCTCGACGCGCGGATCGCTGCGTATGGCGCCGTGGACGAGCTGAACTCACTCCTCGGCGTCGTCGGGGCCGGGCCAGGCCCTCCGGCCATTGCAGTCGTCGTCGCTCGCGTCCAGAACGAGCTGTTCGACCTCGGTGCCGACCTCTCCGTCCCACTGGAGCACGAGGGCCGTCTTCGCACGACGCAGGAGCAGATCGATGCGTTGGAAGCCGACTGCGATCGCTTCAACGCCGACCTGCCCGAGCTCACGAGCTTCGTCCTCCCGGGCGGCAGCGACCCGGCCGCACGTCTTCACGTCGCGCGGGCGGTCTGTCGTCGCGCTGAGCGCGACGCGCTCGTGGCGGCCCAGGCGCACGCGGTCAATCCGCTCGCGCTCGTCTACCTCAACCGGCTCTCGGACCTGCTCTTCATCCTCGCCCGCGCCGCCAACGCGGCCGACCGCCGTGAGGAGCCGCTCTGGAAACCGGGCCGAACGTAGTCCGTTTCGGACAGTCCAGGGGTCAGACCCTACGGGTCTGACCCCTTCCGCAAACGCCGCACCAGCCGCGGAAGAACGCTCTGCGCAGCACCAGCCGGTACCCGTCCGAATTGGACAGGACTGGGGTCAGACCCTACGGGTCTGACCCCAGCGTGCCGGTCAGACCCGGGGTCAGGTACCTGGGCATGTCCCAGAAGGTCAGGCGACGGCGGGCCAGCTCGACCGCAGCCACTCGACAAGCTCGTCCGGCCCTCGCGGATGCGCGACGTAGAAGCCTTGCGCGAAGTCGCAGCCCCAGTCGGACAGCACGTTCCACGCGGCACGCGTCTCGACGCCCTCGGCAACGACCTGGAGGTCGAGGGCGTGGCCGATGTCGATCATCCCGCGCACGAGCGCCTCGTCCGCCGCATTGCGGCCGAGTCCGTGGACGAACCCGACGTCGATCTTGATCTCGTCGAGCGGCAGCAGGCGTAGGGCAGCAAACGAGGCCGCTCGTCCCGCGTCGTCGAGGGAGAGGCGGACACCGAGCGCGTCGAAACGGCCGAGCACGTCTTCGTCGACCTCCATCCCGGCACCCGGGCCCGCCGGGACGACCTCGAGCGTGATCTGCGGCGAGGTCGGGTCGAGGGTCCGGAGCATGTCGGTCAGGCCCTCGGCGAACTGCGGGTCGTCGAGGAGGCGGTACGGGATGTTGATCGAGACACCCAGGTCGTGCCCTGCCTTGGCCCAGGTCTTGGCGGAGTCGAGTGCGTCTGCGACTACCAGGAACGTGAGCTCGCGAACGAGGGGTGTGCGCTCCACATGCGGAACGAACTCGGCCGGTGGCACGAGCACGCCGTCGGGAAGGGCACGGCGGATGAGTGCTTCGGCGCGGCGTGGAATGCCGCTCGACAGCTCGAGGATCGGCTGGTAGACGACGACGAGCTCGTTGCGCTCGAGTGCGGTCTCGACGTCGCGCACGACCCCCGCATCCACGCCCCGACGGAGGAGCACCGACTCGTCGCTCGTGTCGCGTTTCGTCGCGTACATCTGACCGTCGGCGCGGGCGAGGAGCTCCTCTGCGGTCGACCCGTCGTCGGGGTACACCGCCCAGCCGATGCTGCCGTCGATCTCGACCGCCGAGCCGTCGACGCGGAAGGGACGTCGAAGGGCGGCCCGGAGTCGGCCGACGAGCGCGCCTGCGCGTTCGTCTCCCCCCGTCCCCATCGAGAGCACGACGAACTCGTCGCCGCCAACGCGCGCGACCGTGTCCGATTCGCGCAGGATCGCCTCGAACCGGCGTGCAAGCGCCTTGAGGACGAGGTCTCCGGCACGGTGCCCCCTGACGTCGTTGACGTCCTTGAAGCCGTCGAGGTCGATGGCAATCAGCGTGAACGGCTCGCCCGATCGGCGCGATCGTCTGAACGCCTGCTCGATGCGATCGTCGAGCAGAACACGGTTCGGGAGCCCTGTCAGCGGATCGCGAAGCGCGTCGGAGTGCGCTCGGCCCAGCCGCCAGTTCAGGACGACGCCCGCGGCTGCAGCGAAGAACGCGCACAGGACGAGGGCGGCCGCGACGTGGTCGGGCGTGTCGCGAAACAGCGCGGTGAACAGGCTGGCGCTCAGAACGAGCGCTGCGAGAGCGAGCGCCCACGCGAAGGTACTCCTCAGTTGTCGCCGCCTGGTCGTAGTTGCCACGTGCCGCCGTTCTGCCCCGCCGCTGGGGGCTCCGCAGGTACATCTGACGTTACGCAGGGGGCTCCGTCCGGTCACCCCCCGGATCGAGGGATTCGTCACCCGGACGAGGGATGTGCCTGCGGAAGGAGGCCGGGCGCGGTCGCGGAACCAGGTTTCGTGGACGTTACTGCCGGCGTCGTCGGGCTTCTCGTGGGCGCACTCGTCGGACCGGTCGCAGACCGGATCGCGACGAACTCGCCGCTCCACGATCCTCTGCTGCGCGGGGTTCCACGCTCGCCTCGCCTCCCGCTCGTGCTCGTCGGGACTGCGCTTCTCGGCGGCGCCTGCGGCCTGGTCTTCGGGTTCACCCTCGAGGCCGCCGCGGCAGCCGTGTTCTGCTGGGTGCTCGTGATCGTCACGCGCACCGATCTCGAGCACCGCCTCATACCGGACAAGGTCGTCCTGCCAGGCGCCGTGATCGTGCTCGCGCTGCGCACGATTGCCGACCCGAGCGTCGAGTGGGTCGTCGGCGCGCTCGCGGCCGGCCTCGTCCTCTTCCTCATCGTCCTCGTGTACCCGCGCGGGATGGGGATGGGCGACGTGAAGCTGTCCGCCTTCCTCGGAGCAGGTCTCGGAGTCTCGGTCATCGTCGCGTTGTTCGTCGGATTCTTCGCCGCTTTCGTGCCCGCCGCCGTGCTCTTCCTACGCGAAGGGCGCCAGGCCGGAAAGTCCGCGATCCCGCTCGGGCCGTTCCTCGCGCTCGGCGGCGTCGTGGCGCTCTTCTGGGGCGACGCGATCCTCGACTGGTATCGGGATCTCGGCACCTCGTGATGTATCGCACGAGTCTCTAGCGGGGTCGCATGTGAGCCGATAACGGTGGCATGGAGCGTGCCTCCGCTGTGTCGCGCGTGGTTCGGCCGATCGATGTCGGCTTGCTCGCGGCTGCGGCGCGCCGCGCTGTCGACGAAGCCGGCGCGCACGCCGATCCGGCGGCTGCCATCGAGGCTTCGATCGACGCGTTCTACCAGGCCGTTGCGGGTGCGATGCCGTCCGTCTTCGTGCTCGAGCACGGGCGTCTGTGGCTCGTTGCCCAGCGCGGATATGCAGTTGTTCCGGACGGGATCACCGTCGAGAGCGGCATCACGGGCCGCGCGGTGCGGCTGGGTGAGCCGCAGCTCGCCTCCGACGTACGTGCCGATCCGGACTACGTCTCCGCGCTTCCGGGCGTCGTCTCCGAGCTCGCGATCCCGCTTCGGTCGGGCCGTGCGGTCGTCGGAATCCTCAACGTCGAGTCCGAGCGTGCGTTGCCCGACGGTGCCGCAGAGGCTCTTCGCCCCCTCGCGTGGGCGCTGACCTCGCACACCGACGCCCTCCGTGCGCGCCGGACACTCGATCTCTCCGCGCTGGCGCGTCTCTTCGTCCATCTCGGCAGCCTTCGTGCCCCAACCGACATCGCAGAGCTGGCTGCGGCATCGCTGCCACGCGTTCTTCCGGTGACTGCGACCCAGATCTTCGCGTGGAACGAGCTCGGAGCTCCGGTTGAGCTCGCCGCGTGGCAGTCGGAAGAAGAGGCGCGGCCGCCGCTGACCCTCGACGAGATCGAAGTCGCCCGCGCACAGACGGATCCCAGCGTCGTGTGTCAGGTACTCGACCTCGACACCACGGAGCACGGCCGTCGCGATCGCCCGGTCGTCTGGCTACCGCTTCGAGCCAACGCCGGAGAGCTCGGTGCGCTCGTCGGCGTGACGGGCTATTCGACCCACGTCGACCCCGAGCGGCTGGACACGGCTGCAGTCCTCGCGGCGCACGTCGCAGCCTCGCTCGACGCCGCATTCGCACTGCAACGTGAGCGGCTCAGCGCCATGACCGACCCGCTCACGCGCATTCTCAACCGTCGTGGCCTGGAAGAGCGCCTCGACCGCGAGCTCGCACTCGCGCAGGACCGGCGGGAGCCCCTGAGCCTGCTCGTGATCGACTGTGACGACTTCAAGGACGTCAACGATCGAGCGGGACACGAGTTCGGGGATGCGCTCCTGCAGGAGATCGCCGATCTGCTCTCCCGGTCGCTTCCGGATGGGGCCGAAGCGGCTCGGCTGGGCGGCGACGAGTTCGTGGTCATGCTCCCGAAGTCGGGATCCGACTCTGCCGAGGCGCTGGGCTCGCAGATCCGGACGGTTCTCGCAGACGGTCTCACCGATGCCGGTTTTCCGCTGCGCATCTCGGCTGGAATCTCGACATTCCCGTTCGACGGTGCCACGCCCACCGCATTGCTTCGCGCAGCGGATCAGGCGCTGTACGCGGCGAAGGCGGCTGGGAAGGACCGCGTCGCGTCGTTTCGTGAGCTCGCACGAGCCGCGGCGCCCTCTGAGCGTGCCCAGACGGCTGGTGGTCTCGAGGTACGGCGCCGGGGACGCAGCGACGGCTCCGCGGGTGTTCTCGTGGACGCGCTGGCGGCGGCCAAGGCACTCGAAGCCGAGGAGACCGTCGACGCGATCTGCAGTCGCCTGTGCAAGGCGCTCGTGTTCGTCGTGGGCGCCACGGCGTGCTCGGCGTCGCGCGTGGTGGGTGACTACATCGTCGATGCAACCGGGCATGCGCTGCGGGAGGTCTCGCTCGGAGACGAAGCCGCGTACCGGATAGCCGACTTCCCGCTGACCGCGGAAGCCCTCGGGAGCGGCGAGCCTCGTGCCATCTCGTTCGCAGACGGCGACGTCGACCCGGCGGAAGCCTTCATCCTGCGCGATCTCGGGATGAACGCGGTTCTGATGCTGCCCCTTCGGGTGCACGGTCGGTCGTGGGGACTGGTCGAGTTGTACGAGATGCGTCTGCGCCGGTTCACGGACGAGGATCTCGCGGTTGCACAGTTCATCGTCGCCCATGCCGAGCGCCGGCTCGAGACCGTCGACGATGCAGATGAGCGGGGCCGTCGTCCCGACGTCTACGAACTGCCGGCAGATGCGTCTTCGCCCGCGCCACGCAAGCCGCGGACGAGGTAGGCGCAGCGCCTCGGATCGCTCGGGAGCGGGGACGGGCCGACGCGGATCACCGTGAACGACTCCCCGTCGATCTCGAACGAGGTACCGGCTACGAGCTCGACGGGTTCGAGGTCGACGAGTGAGTAGCTGGCGCCTGGTACGAATGCCAGCTCCACGAGCCGAGCCTGCTCGGCTGCCCGAGCAGCGTCGGCCAGTGCACTCTCGCGCTCTGCGACCTCGACTTCACGCGCCTCGAGCGCGCGTTCGCGTGCCTCGACGGCCGCCCGCTTGAGCTCCACGGCGCCGAGCTCCTGGCGACGCCGTGCAAGCTCGTCCTCCGCGCTTGCGATCTCGGACTCACGCCGTGCAAGCCCACGAACGTAGTCGGTGAGCTCTGCTTCGCGCGCTTCGAGCTCGGTCGTGCCGAGTCGCAGCATCCGCTCGACGGAGGCGCGGGAATCCCGAAGGAGCTCCTCCCGGCGCTCGAGCTCGAGAATCGACTCGTGTAGGCGTTCGGCGTGCTCCTCGAGCTCGTGCCGCCTGACGGCGAGGAGCTCCTCGAGGCGCTCCTCCGGGTCGGGTCCTGAAGAGAGCACCCGGCGAACGATGCCGCGACGCTCGTCCGGGCGATCATGGTCTGCGCTCGTCATGGTTGTGGTCTCATCCCCGCGCGAGCTGCCGGCGGATCGATCCTAAGCCGTCGAGTTCGGAGCGATCCGCCGGCCCAGCGCGACTTCGTCGAAGGTCTATCGAGTCCTTCAGCATGAACTTTCGGTCGGAGGGTAAAGGCCGAGGGCTTCGAAACCGATATGGGTCGTATGGATACCCAAGGCGCACGACTCCTCGCGGCACGACTTCGCGCCGGTGTCGCTATCGGGGCGAGGATCGAACTCGTCGAGTCGCCGCACGACGACTCGGGACTGTGCGCCGGCGACCGGGGGATCGTCGACCAGATCGACGAGCAGGGCCGGGTCATGGTGTCATGGGATCGGGGGTTCGCGACGGAGATCGATCCGCACGCGACGCCGATTCATACGCTCGCCGCGTAGAGACACGCGGTCGTCAGTAGTCCGCTCGTCCCTCTCGAAGCCCGAAGTCTGCGGTCACCACGATCGCCTCGGCTCCGCGGTACTCACGGGGCGCACTCGGCGCGTAGAGGACTCCGATGCCGGCGTCGCGCCAGGCGGGGGAGAGCACGATCGTGCGGTGCGGCGGCGAGTCGAGCCACGCGGCAACGATCTCGCGGGCCTCGACACGCGACGACTGGCTGGAGAGCAGCGCCTCACCGACGGACCACCGCATCCAACCACGATCCGTGTAGTGCCTGCGGATGCGGCTGCTGAAGTCGGAGCCGTCGAACGACTCGTGGGCGAAGAACCCATGCTCGAGCATGGCGAGTGAGTGTCCGCGCGCCGCCGTCCGCAGGCTCGGGGCGGCGCGAAGCAGCCTGAGGCCCCTGTCCGCGCGAACGCGGTTCAGCTCGCGGATGACCGCAGCCTCCAAGACGGCACGGCGCTCGATCTCCGCAGTGGAGCGGGACGCCGCCGTCGGTACGCCGACGAGAACCGCCCCGGAGGCGATGACGACGAGTGCGGAGAGAAGACGCATGCCTGAGAATGGAATCGGCCGTTCTCAGGGCCGGAACCTCCCTCGGACGGGGGAGGCGTACGGGGCGCGTCAGCGTGCCGGAGGGCCGCCACCGTTGCCGTTGCCCTTCGCGGGCGCATCCGGCGTCGACGGCGTCGAGGCGCTGGATGAGGGCCCCGCGGTCGCCGCGGGCTTCGTCTTCTCCGTGGGGACCTGCTGCGACCCCTGGGGCGTCTTGCTGTTCTCGCCGGTGGCGCTCTCCTTGGGTGTCGTGCTCGTCTTGCTCGTCCGCTTGGTCTGGACGGCTGCCTTGCGCTCCGCCGCGGCAGCTCGCTTGGCCTGACTCACGGCTTGGCCCCGCGCAGCGGCGCGCCGTGCAGCGGCCTTCGCCTTCTGCGCCTTCGCCCTGGCGAGCGCGGCGGCGCGGCGTTCCGCAGCGGCCTTCCCCGTGATCTTCGTCTGCCCCGGTGCTGTCGGCTTGCCACGCGCGACGCCGTTGCCGGGCACCGAGACACCGCGCGGCGCCGTCTGTCCGAGGCGCTCACCGGGTTTCTCGGCGGTGGGGGTCTTGGACGTACCGGACGACCCGAGCTCGTTCGAGCCGACGACGCCGACCCCGCCCGCAACGCCCGCCGCGGCGACCGCTGCCGCAACCTTCAGTCCGAGACCGCTTGCGAGGATGCCGCCGGACGTTCCGGCTGCACCGGCGCCGGCTCCTGCCGCTCCGACGCCGACTCCGACCCCTACTGCTGCGGTCGTTCCGGCGCCTGCGGCAGCGCCGATCGGCACGACTGCTGCCGTCGCGCTGCCCTCGAGGCCCTTGAAGACGGCGAGGGAGACGGGGATCGGTAGGAGTGCCAGCCCGCGGAGAGCCGATCGGTGCCGCTGCTGCAGGCGAGCGAAGCGCGCGCAGTCGGGGCACTCGGCGAGGTGGTCGCGCAGGCGGCGCTTCTCCTTGCGGCCGAGGCGGTCGTCGACCGAGCGCGAGATCGCCAGCTGCGCCTCGGTGCACGTCAGCTGATGCTGGAGCTCTTCCGCCAGCGATCGCCGGGCGCGGAAGAGCAGCGTCTCGAGCGCCGAGGTCGTCACGCCGAGGATCTCGGCGATCTCTCCGTACGAGCGCCCTTCGAACTCGCGGAGAACGATCGCCTGCCGCTGTTGCGGGGGGATCTTCGCGAGCGCGGTCAGAAGCTCGCCGACCGTCGGGCCTTCGTCGTCGTCGTCGGCGGCGTGGCTCGAGTGAACGAGCGTCTCGTCGAGCTCCACCTGGCGTGGTCGCGACTGCTCCTGGCGAAAGCGCTGCTTGATGGCGTTGCTCGTGATGGTGAGGAGCCAGTTCGCGGGCTTGCGCGGCCGGACGCCCTGCTCGAGAGCGCGATACGCGTTGAGGAAGGTCGTCTGCGTTACGTCCTCGGCGTCGGCATGGTTTCCGAGGACCGCGTAGGCGTAGCGGTAGACCTCGGCGACGTGCGCGCGGTAGAGGTCGTCGACCGCACGGGACGCGAGGTGGCTCGACTCAGTCGCCGCCATGGTTGAACCGTCGCCGCGCACTCGCTGCGCCGCAACCCACCTCACGAATTCTTAACACTCGCGCGCGCAAGTTCCCCACGGTCGGTGCGTCTTCCCGGGTGTACGGACTTCTCCGGACGGAGCATTGACATGAAGAAGACACTCATCCTCCTCGCAGCTTTCGCAGTCCTCGTCGTGCCGGCGGCCCTTGCGGCCCCGCCGGCCGGCAAGGGAAAGCCTGAGAGCCCGGGTAACAGCCAGGCGGCGCACCAGCAGCAGTCAGTGCCGCAGTCGGCGGCGCAGCACGCTGCTCAGACCTGTAAGGCGGAGCGAGCACGGCTCGGTGTCGAGGTCTTCAAGACGACGTACGGAACGAACAAGAACAAGACGAACGCCTTCGGGAAGTGCGTCTCGCAGACGGTCGACAACGCGGCGAAGAAGTGCAAGAAGCTGCGGAAGGACGACCCCGCCGGCTTCAAGACGCAATACGGCGACAAGCCCAACGCATACGGCAAGTGCGTTTCGGCGAACGCCAAGAAGACGTCGTGAGCTGAGCGACACAGGATCCGCAACGGGGCGGCGGCACCGGTTGCGGCGGTAGGGGGAAGAGACGAAGGAGGTCGAGAGGCCTCCTTCGTCGCGTCCGCCCCAACGGCGACGTCCTGGGGTCAGACCCGTAGGGTCTGACCCCAGGACTGTCCCGTCGGGACACTCGTCAGCGGGCGATGTCTGGGCCATGCTCTAGGAGTGCCGCGGCAGCCGCGATACGAGGCTCCTGGAGCGCTGCATCACGTCGTCGCAAAGGGCAATGCGGGCGAGGCCATCGTCCGCAACGACGTGGATCGTCGTGGGTTCATCACACGCCTTGGCCGTGCCGTTGTTCGACACCGGTGGGAGTGCATGGCGTACTGCCTCCTCGACACGCACTTCCACCTCGTGCTTCGTACGCCCGAGCCCAACCTAGGCGAAGGGATGCGCTGGCTCAATTCCACCTACGCCCAGGATCTGAACTATCGGCACGGTCGAACCGGGCACGTCTTCGGCGGGCGCTACTACTCCGCACAGCTTTACAGCGATGACCACCTGGTCGCGGCACTCGTATACGTGTACCTCAACCCCGTGCGCGCCGGGATCGTCGAACTTCCCCATGTCTGGCCGTGGAGCAGTTACGCCGCAACGGTTGGCAGGGATCGTGCGCCGCAGTTCGTCGATATCGATTCGGTGCTCGAGCTCTTCGGTCCCGAGCGCACGGTCGCTCGTGCGCGATTGCTCGATGTCGTTGCCGAGACGCTCGAGCTGGACCGCGTGCGTCGGGTCAGGGGTCAGACCCTTAGGGTCTGACCCCTGCATTGTCCGTTCAGGACGGTGTGAGCGGCTCCCAGCGTGGGAGCGTGAGCTTCAGCGACGTCGGGCCGCCTGGGCGGCTCTCGAGCTCGAAGGTGCCACCGACCATCCGCACGCGCTCGGCGATGCCGACGAGGCCGAGGCGGCCGCGCTGCGCCGCCTTCGCGAGGGCACGCTCGACCTCGAACCCCATCCCGTCGTCGACGATCTGAACCTCGATCGCGCTCCGACGAGCACGCACGCGGACCGAGACGGTGCTCGCGCCGGCGTGCTCGCGGATGTTCGCGAGCGCTTCCTGGATCGTCCGGAACACGGTGATGCGCTGCGCGGACGAGAGAGAGTCGGGGTCGCCGCGGATCTCGAGCTCGGCGTGGATCCCGGAGCGTTCGGTGAAGGTGTCCACCTCGCGATGGAGGATCTCGCCGAGCGGACGGCTGATCACGCTCTTCGTCTCGAGCGAGTGCGCGATCTCGCGCAGCTGACGATCGAGCTCCACGAGCCGCGCGGTCAGGTCGTCGAAGCGCCCGTGTGCCTGCTCACGGTAGTCCTCGAGGATGAACGGGTACACCTGCTGCTGGAGGAGCTGGACGTCGGCGGCGAGCGCCAGGACGTCCTGGATCGGCCCGTCGTGAAGATCGAAGCCGAGCCGCATGAGCCGCCGCTCGGCCGCGGCGCTGAGCGTCTGCTCGCGACTCGCCGAGAACTCGAGTAGATGCTCGCGCTCGATGAGCGGACTCATTGCTGCAGCCGTCTCGACCAGATATGCCTCCGCGACCCCCTGCTCGGTCGATCCCACCCGACCGACGATGGCGGCGTATGCCTCGCCGAACCGGAGCACCGTGGCCGAACGGAGCTGAGAGCCTCCGAGGAGCGAGAGTCGCGAGCGCTGGCGGAGAGCCGCCTTCGCCTCTGCGCGCACTCGTCGACTCGGCCCTCCGTCGCCACCGAGTACAAGCACTGATTCGAGCCCGCCGGGCGTGCGGAGCCACAGCGAGACGTCCGTGAGCACGTCGAGCCCGAGCAGCAGCGAGAGCTGAAGCTCGATCGAGACGAGTGGTGGCAGCTCCAGGAGTCGCGGATGATGGATGACCTCGCGGAAGAGGACGTACCGCGCTGCCGGGAGTGGGAGGGCGCATGCTTCGGCGATCGCTGCGCTCGCGCCCAGCATGTCCGCATCGTCGAGCTCGAGTGCGGCGCCGAGCTCCACGATCGCCGTCGCTGCGTACCAGACGGACGCGAGACCGTCGCCGACCTCGTCGTCCGCGTACCCCGCGTGCACGCGTCGCGCATCGACGAGCACCCCGTCGAGCACCGGCCTGATCTCCTCCCCGCAGCCCTCGAGGAAGTACGCGTGAAGCCGCTCGAGACGCGTGTCCGGCGCGCGGAGGGAGCGGTCGGCGGGCAGCGAGCGGGAGAGGGGCGCCGTCCCTCCGGAACCGATGTGCGTGCCTGCCTCGGTCATGTGCGAGCTACCGCCTCATCTTCGTGGGTTCCCGCACGAATGCAACTCTCCTGCCCCTCCGCACGGCTACCGCCCCGGGGGAGCGGCGCCCGCGAGACGCTGGGAGAGATGACGCTCGACGTCCTGCAGAAGCTCCTCGGTCTCGTTCCAGCGGTCGAAGACGCGGACTCCGGACGGGGTCTTGCCTCCCGTATCGGCCGCGATGACCACGGGAACATCCGGCCGTCTCGCGCGCGTTGCGTTCGCAGTGCGCAACGCGTCGGCGACGGCGTCGGCGCCGTCGAGCACGGCGAGATCGACGCTCTGCTCGAGGATCGC
>DASUCN010000164.1:0-29464 GCA_036276015.1 Gaiellaceae bacterium
TACGGCGTCGGCTACAAGCTCGAGGCCGAGCCGAAGTAGCGCTCACGCGCCCGCGGCAGCCGCGGCCTCGGCAAGCTTTCTCTGCCTGCGATCCTCGGGGGTTGGCAGCGCCGTGGCGATGATCCAGGCCGTCGCGGCCGCGAGCACCGCTATCGGAGCGATGTCGAACGCCGACGAGCCCATGAGGAGCGACGTGAGCAGTACAGCAGTGAAGGGGACTCTCAGGACGGCCGTCGTGCCCGCGGCGATTCCGGCGGCGACTGCCGGCGTGGTCTCCAGCCCGGGGAGAACGTTGGCAGCAGCGACGGCCGCGGCGACGCCGACCGCGATCGCCGGAAACACCGGCCCGCCTCGGAAACCCACGCCGAGCGACAGGGCGTAGGCGAGACCCTTCGCCGCGACCAGCAGGAGCAATACACCGGCCGACCCTTCGGCAACAACGCTCGGCAGCTCGGCCTGACCCGAGAAGAGCACGAGGTCAACCGGTCGGTCGGTGCTCGCACGAAAGACGACCGCAAGAACGCCGACGCCGAGCCCGGCGATCACCAATACTCGGGTGAGGCCACGCGCGGACTGCGTCGCGACGCCGTGTGCCAAATGGCGAATGGTCACGACGACGGTCGCGATGGCGACGGCCATGAGCAGGCACCACGCCAAGTCGGTGATGCGCAGCGTCTCGTACGGCGGCAGCGACGGCAGCGCGAGATTCGATTGGTGCAGCCCGGGCCAATCGGCGACGCCGGTGAAGACGAGGGCACCGGTTCCAGCGGCGACGAATCCCGGAAGTAGCGCTCGGCCGATCTGTTCCGCGGGGATCTTCCCACTAGCCGCAGTCACCTCGAAGAGAAGAAACGCCGCGACCAACGGCCCCCCGAAGAGTGCAGCGACCGCCGCGAAGGCACCTGCGAAGACCAGGAGCTGCGCTCCTGTTCCCTCCATCCGAACCAGGCCGACCGCCAGGGCCCCAAGGCCGAGGCCGAGCGCGATGAGAGGAGCCTCCGGGCCGAGAACGAGTCCAAGCCCAAGCGATGCGAGCGCGGCGGGGAGGATGCTGGTGAGCGCGATCGGCTCGATCGGATCCGCTCCGAGGCCCTCGAGCGGAGAGTGGCCCCCGTGGCCCGGCAGCCGAAGCGCACCGGCAACGAGGAGCCCGGCGAGCCCGGGCACGAGGACGACGTACCACCACGAAGGTTCGCTCCATCCGAACTCTTCGGGGATCACCTCCCACACGACGTGGGTCACATCGTGGATCAGTGTCTGGAAGAGCACCGCCGCGAACGCGACGGGCACTCCGAGCAGCGCCGCGAAGACGAGCGTTCGAACGTAGGCCTTCCCCTCGGGGCTACGAGGCATGGGCGGACACTACTGAGGCGCAGGATCAAGGCGCGCTCGAGCCCGGCGACGCTAGGTCGTGGCGCTCATCGCCCGCGCCGGTCGGTCAACTCCAGCTGAGAACGACCTTACGCCGCCTCAGGAGGTGGCCCAAGGCCGGTCGAGGACCCTTCCCAAAGCTCCACTCGAGCGAGGGAAGCACTCCGAGCTCCGTCGTGCCGATGCTATTGTTCGTGACGTTAATGATTAGTGACGTTATGCTTACGCCTCAGTCGGTCGCAGATGACTTGCGCCCAGTGCTCTTGCGGCTCGCGCGCGAGTTGCGCAAGGAGACCGAGCAACTCGGCATCACGGCACGCCAGGTCACGCTCCTCTGGCTCGTCAAGCGAAGTCCGGGTCTCTCGCTCGCCCAGCTCGCCGCAGAGGAGGGGATCTCACCGCCTGCCATGTCGGGTCACGTCGATCGGCTCGAGCGCGCCGGCCTGCTCGAGCGTCTCCGCTCGGGCGACGATCGGCGGCGCGTGGGCCTCCGGCTCACGGACGAGGGCGAGCGCCTGCTTCGGCGCGTCCGCGCTCGCCGGACGAGCTGGCTCGCGAACCGGCTGAACGGGCTCGAGCCCGCCGAGCTCGACGCGATCGAGGCGGCAGTTCCGGCGCTCGCCCGCCTCCTGGAGCAGCGCGCGTGACGACGCTCGCCTTCGCGTTGCGCGCACGAACGTTCCGAAGCCTCCGCCGGCACCGCAACTACCGGATCTTCTTCACGGGCCAGCTCGTGTCGCTCGCGGGCACGTGGATGCAGAACGTCGCGCTCGCATGGCTCGTGATCGAGCTCTCCGGCTCGGCGCTCGCGATCGGCGCACTCGCGTTCTGGCGCTTCGTGCCGTTCATGGTGTTCGGCCTCGTGGCGGGCGTCATGGCGGATCGGTTCGAATCGCGAAAGCTCGTCATGGCGACGCAGGCCGCGGCGATGGTCATCTCGATCGCCCTCGCGGTCGTGACCCTGACCGGCACGGCGACGTTGCCGGTCGTCTACGTCCTCGCTGCGCTCGGCGGCGTCGCGCTCGCGTTCGACGCTCCGGGACGCCAGTCGCTGACGTTCCAGATGGTCGGTCCACGCGAGCTCCCCAATGCGGTCGCACTCAACTCCGGTCTGTTCAACGGCTCGCGTGTGATCGGTCCCGCGATCGCGGGACTGGTGATCGCCGCGGTCGGAACCGGCCTCTGCTTCGTCGTCAACGCCGTCAGCTTCCTGGCAGTGCTCACGGCACTGCTCCTCGTCCGCGAGGAGGAGCTCGTCCAGGTCGAGAAGGATCGCGGCGCGACCGTCCTCGGCGGGATCCGGCGTGCGGCGGGATTCGCCTGGCGCGATCCGCAGCTCCGGCTGATCCTCGGAGTCGTGACCGTGGTCGCGACGGTGGGCTTCAACTTCCACGTCCTCGTACCGCTGCTCGCAGCCGACACGCTGCACGTGGGCCCCGAAGGCTTCGGGTTCCTGTCGGCGGCCTTCGGGCTCGGCGCGCTCGTCGGAGCGCTCGCCGCCGCGACCTTCCGCGACGCGAGCTGGCGCCTCTTCGCGATCGGGACGGCGTCGTTCGGCGTGCTCGCCCTCCTCCTCGCACCGGTACAGAACGCGTACCTGGCCGGAGTGCTGCTGGTCGGAATCGGTGTCTCCTTCACGCTCTTCACGGCGAACGCAAACGCGCTCGTCCAGCTCGCCGCGCCCGACTACCTCCGTGGTCGCCTGATCGGGCTCTACCTCTTCGCGTTCCTCGGCCTCGCCCCCGTCGGTGGGCTCTTCTCCGGCTGGCTCGCCGAGGTCGGCGGAACGTCGCTCGCCTTCGCTGTCGCTGGGCTCACTTCGCTGGTGACGATCGCCGTCGCGCAGACGTGGCGCGTCCGTGCGACCACGCCCGCGCTCTCACACGCCCGGTAACCCTCCGCGCTCCTGCTCCTGCTGGGAGCGACGGAGCACGAGGTATGCGACGAGGACGCCGACGAGCGTGACGGCGAGCATCATCGCCGCGGTCGCGTTGATCGCGGGCGTGACACCGAACCGGAGCTGGCCCCAGATGTAGATCGGCAGCGTCTCGGACGTCGGCCCGGTGACGAAGAACGACGTCACGAAGTCGTCGAACGAGAAGGTGAACGCGAGGAGGCCGCCGGCGAGGATCGCCGGGGCGAGTCGCGGCAAGGTGACCTGCCGAAAGGTCGAGAGCGGCCCGGCACCGAGGTCGAAGGACGCCTCCTCCAGGCTCTGCCCCATCGACACGAAGCGCGCGCGCACGACGAGTGCGACGACCGAGGCGTTGAAGACGACGTGCGCGATCAGGATCGTGTGCCAGCCCAGCGGGTTGTCGAAGCCGAGTCGGTCACCCGTCTGGACGAAGAAGACGAGCGCGGCGATCGCGAAGACGATCTCCGGCGTCACGAGCGTCATGTACGCGAGCGCGTCGATCGGCGTTCGCAGCCACGGGCGCATCCGCGGCAGCGCGAGCGCGAGCATCGTCCCGAGGATGCATGCGACCACCGCGTTTCCGAGCGCGATGAGCACGCTGCGCCGCAGCGCCTCCGTGATCTCCGGAGTCTCGAGCGCCACCCGGAACCACTTCGTCGAGAACCCCTCCCAGAAGAGGACGTCGCGTCCGCCGTTGAAGGCGAACCCGACCACGACGAGGATCGGCGCGTAGAGGAAGACGTAGACGAGGAGCGAGTACGCGCCGAGCGCGCGCCGCCCATTCATCCGAACTGCTCCTGCTTGCCGAGCGCACGCGCGTAGACGAGCAGCGCGATCGTCAGTGCCCCGATGACGACCATCGCGATCGCCGATCCGAGCGGCCAGTCCCCGGACTCGAGAAACTGCTGCGCGATGAGGCTTCCGGCGTAGAACGTCTTGTTGCCGCCGAGGATGACCGGAATGATGTACTCGCCCGTCAGCGGGATGAAGACGAGCAGCGACCCGGCGAGGATGCCCGGCAATGCGAGCGGCAAGGTGATCCGCCGAAACGCGCGGAAGGGCGAGTCACCGAGATCCTGCGCCGCCTCGACGAGCGACCAGTCCATTCGCTCGAGCGCCGCGTACAGCGGGAGCACCATGAGCGGGAGGTAGTTGTACGCGACCCCGATGAAGATCGCCTTCTCCGAGAAGAGGATCCCCTGGCGCTCGACGAAGTCGGACAGCCCGAGCGCGCGGAAGAGCGGGAACTCGGGGTCGAGGACGATCAGCCACGCGTATGCGCGGATGAGGAAGCTCGTCCAAAACGGAACGATGACGAGCAGCAGGAGCAGCGTCTTGTGCTTCGCGTAGCGGGCGATGTAGTACGCGAGCGGGAAGCCGATGAGGAGCGTCGACAGCGTCCCGACGACCGAGAGCTTGAGGGTCGCGAAGAAGATGTCGCGGTAGATGTGGAGGCCGCCGAAGACGTCGTCCCACAGGTAGCGGTAGTTGTCGAGCGACCACGTGTAGGCGATGTCGGAGTAGCCGACGACCTGCCCGAAGCTCGTTGCGACGATGAACCCGAGCGGGACGAGGAAGAAGACCAGGTACCAGGCGACGGCCGGCAGCACCAGCCATCCGGGATACCGCGGGCCTCCCGCGCCGCTCGGCGCGCTCTCACGCCCACCCACCCCCTTCCGCGCGAGTCGAGCCAACGACTAGTCGGTCCTCGGCGCCGTAGGGGCCGGGCATGCCCGGCCCCTACACGATGCGCAGCAAGCGTCGGGCGACACGCGCCTCAGGAAGCCTTGAACTCCGTCCAGATGCGCTCGCGGAGCCGCTTCCCGTTGGCGCTCACCTGGTTCGTCTCGAGCTTCTTCACGGTCGCGGCCGGTGGGAACACGACCTTGTCCTTGAGGAGCGGGCCAGCCGCGGTCCCCTTGAGCAGCGTGCGCTTGAGCGGCGAGCCGTAGTACGTGTACGACGTCTCCAGGCCGGCGATCCTGGGCTGGTAGACGAAGTTGATCCACGCATGCGCGGCGTCGGGGTTCGCCGCACCAACGGGGATGTTGTAGTAGTCGATCCAGATCTCGCCACCCTCCTTGGCGACGACGTACTGGGCCTTGCCCTTGAGCTTCGTCGCGAGGAGGAGTCCGTCGCCGTTCCAGCCGAGGCCCATCCAGGCCTGTCCCCTGGCGATCGCCGTGTCGTAGTTCGACGAGTGCAGAAGGACGATGTGCGGCTTGAGCTCGAGCAGCACCTTCCGGACCTGGTCGAGCTCCTTCGGGCTCTCGGTGTTGTACGAGTAGCCGAGCATCGTCGCGATCGAGCCGACGACCTCCGGCGACGAGTCGACCATCGAGGTCTTCCCGTACTTCTTCGTCAGCGCGACGAACTCTTTCCAGGTCGTCGGGCGCTCCTTGATCTTGTCCGTCCGGTACATGAAGCCCGTCGTCCCCCAGTCCTTCACGACCGAGTAGGTGCCCTTCGGGTCGTCCGACGTCCGGCGGAACTTCGCGTCGACGTTCTTGGTGACGTTCGGGAGCTTCGACCAGTCGAGCGGCAGCAGCCGCTTCTCGGCGATGAGCTCCTTGGTCATGTACCCGGTCGGGCACACGAGGTCGTACCCGCGCGCGCCACCACGGAGCTTGGCCGCGAGCGTCTCGTTCGAGTCGTAGAAGCCCTTCTTGACCTTGATGCCGGTGGCCTTCGTGAACTCCGCATATGTCTTCGGGTTCACGTACTGCGCCCAGTTGTAATAGAAGAGCGTCCCCGACTGCTCCGTCGCCGCGAACGCGTCGCCGACTCCCAGCCTTCCGAGACCGGCCGCCGCGAGTGCCGCCGCAGTGGCACCGGCGACGAAACCTCGTCGGTTGACGGGGCGCTCCCACATCGTGAGCTCGTCGCTCATCCGTTGTTCCCTCCTTCGTCGAAGTCGAGGGCTTCCTCGTCCGCCCACGAGACGGAGACGCGCTCGCCCTCGGCGAGCGCCTCGATGCCCCCTTCTGCTCCTGACCTCTGCTCGCGTGCCAGCACCTCCTGCCCGTCGTCGAGCCGTACGAGGCACTGCACCGCCGGCCCGATGACCATCGTCGTCGCCACTGTTCCCGAAAGCCCTGCCGCCCCGCCGGACACGACCCGCAGGCGCTCGGGGCGCACCGCGACCTCCGTCCCGTTCGTGCGGATGAAATTCGTGTCCCCGATGAAGCCGGCGATCCACTCGGTGGCCGGCCTGTCGTAGATCTCGTGCGGAGGCCCGATCTGCTCGATGCGGCCCGCGTGCATGACCACGACACGGTCCGACATCGCGAGCGCCTCCTCCTGGTCGTGGGTCACGTAGACGAACGTGATGCCGATCTCCTCCTGGATCCGCTTGAGCTCGATCTGCAGCTCCTTGCGCACCTTGAGGTCGAGCGCACCGAGCGGCTCGTCGAGGAGAAGCACGCGCGGGTGCATGACGAGGGCGCGGGCGAGCGCGACGCGCTGCTGCTGCCCGCCCGAGAGCTGGCGCGGCTTCCGCTCCTCGAGCTCTTCGAGCCGGACGAGCGCGAGCATCTCCGTCGCGCGTGAACGGCGCTCGGCCTTCGCGAGACCCCGCTGCTTGAGGCCGTACGCAACGTTGTCGAGCACCGTCAGGTGGGGAAAGAGCGCGTAGGACTGGAACACGGTGTTCACGTTGCGCCGATAGGGCGGCACACGCGAGACGTCGCTGCCTCCGATCCGCACCTCACCCTCGTCCGGCCGCTCGAACCCGGCGATCAGACGCAGGGTCGTCGTCTTGCCGCAGCCCGACGGTCCGAGCAGCGAGAGAAACTCCCCGGGATGCACTTCGAGGTCGACGCCGTCGACCGCGGCCATGGCACCGAAGCGCTTGGTGACGCCGACGAGCTCGACGTCCGGCATCTGCGCCGCAGCCGCAGGCGGCGTCAGTAGCTGGGTGGACTGATGATCCACATCACCTCCGCGGGATCTCCGCCGACGTTCACGAGACGATGGGGCGTCGAGGAGCGGTAGTCGATCGAGTCGCCGGCCGAGAGCTCGAAGATTTCGGATGCCAGCTGGAGCGAGACGACCCCCTCGAGCACGACGAGGAGCTCCTCCGAGTCGCCGTGCGTGTACGGCTCGTCGCCGGTCGAGCCTCCGGCGTCGAGCTCGCCGACGATCACCTGCAGGTTCTCGAGCGGCCTCGGTGTGAGCATGTACTTGCGACCGAGCGTGCCGAACGCGAGGTTCGGTCGCGACTCTCGGCGCAGAACGCGCGGGCGGCCGGCAGACCCGTTCGGCGCGAAGAGGTCGGCCACCGTGACGCCGAGCGCAGCGGCGATCTTCTTGAGCGACGCGACGCTCGCGTTCGCGCGCCCGCGCTCGACCTGGCTCAGAAAGCTCTCCGACAGCTCCGCGCGATCCGCGACGCTCCTCAGGGTCGCCCGCCGGAGCCGCCGGATCGCCCGAAGGCGCTCCCCGACGTCCACACGCTCGGCTTCAGCGATCTGCGAGTTCATCAAAGGAAACTGAAGCGACACTACTCCTCCCTTTGACGCGAGGCAACCGGTCGTGAGAGGCTGCGCACGTGGCGACCGTCGTCTTCTTCCCGGAGGGGGCGTACGGGCCGACGAACAACTGCGTCGGTATCGGGCAAGTGCTGGTCGAGCGCGGCCATCGTGTGGTCTTCGTCATCGAGGAGTCGTTCGCAGGAAGCCTGGAAGCGCAGGGGTTCGAGGAGCGGCTCATGCGCCTCGGCCCGCCGCCCGAGGTCGAGGAGGAACCAGGGCAGTTCTGGAAGGACTTCATCCGCGACACGGCGCCCGTCTTTCGCAAGCCCACGATCGAGCAGCTCTCGGAGTTCATCGAGCCGACGTGGCGCGCGCTCTGCGACGGATCGCGCTACGTCGACGACCGGCTCCGCGAGATCTTCGAGGAGGTACAGCCGGACGTCATCGTCGAGGACAACGTCCTCTGCTTCCCGGCGATCCACCACTCCGGCCGACCATGGGTGCGGATCGTCTCGTGCAACCCGCTCGAGTTGAAGGACCCCGACGTCCCGCCCGTGTTCTCCGGCTATCCCGCGAGCGACCGCACGGGCTGGGACGAGTTCCGGGCCGAGTACGCGCGCGCGATCGCCGATCTGCATGGCGAGTTCGCGGCGTTCTGCGAGGAGCGTGGCGCGGGACGGCTCAGGGACGGCGAGTTCATCCACGAGTCGGAGCGCCTGAATCTCTACCTCTACCCGGCGGAGGCGGACTACACGCGAAGTGCTCCCCTGGCGCCGACCTGGAACCGCCTGGACACGTGCGTCCGACGCTCGGACGCGCAGGCCGATCTCCCCGACCACATCGCAGAGGGCGACGGCGGGCTCGTCTACCTCTCGCTCGGCTCGCTCGGCTCGGCCGACGTCGAGCTCATGAAGCGTCTCGTCGACGTGCTCTCACGCGCGCCGCATCGCTTCATCGTCTCGAAGGGTCCGCAGGCATCGGAGTTCGAGCTCGCGGACAACATGTGGGGCGACGAGTTCATCCCGCAGCCCGCACTTCTCCCGCTCGCGGACGTCGTGATCACCCACGGCGGGAACAACACGACGACGGAGTGCTTCCACTTCGGGAAGCCGATGATCGCGCTGCCGCTGTTCTGGGACCAGTACGACAACGCGCAGCGCGTCGCCGAGACGGGCTTCGGGATCCGCCTGGCGACCTACGAGTTCGAGGACGGCGAGCTGCTCGGGGCGATCGACCACCTCCTCGGCGACGAAGCGCTCCATGCCCGCATGTCCGCCATCGCGGCGCGCGTGCAGGCCACACCCGGAACGATCACGGCCGCCGATCTCATCGAGCGCCTAGGCTGACCCGGTGGACGTCTACCGCACGCCCGACGAGCGCTTCGACGGGCTCCCGGGGTACGACTTCTTGCCGCGGTACCTCGAGCACGACGGCCTTCGTATGCACTACGTCGAGGCTGGCTCGGGCGCGCCGGTGCTCCTGCTCCACGGCGAGCCGACCTGGGCGTTCCTCTACCGGAAGCTGATTCCGGCGATCTCGCAGGTCGCCCGCGCGGTCGCGCCGGACTACTTCGGCTTCGGCCGCTCGGACAAGCCGACGCGGATCGAGGACTACTCCTACGACTTCCACTACGGGTCGATCGAGCGCTTCGCCGACGAGCTCGACCTGCGCGACGTCACCCTCGTCGTGCAGGACTGGGGCGGCCCGATCGGCCTGCGTCTCGCGGTCGAGCGGCCCGACCGCGTCACCCGGCTCGTGATCCTCAACACCGGGGTCGGCGCAGGCCGCGCACCCTCCGACGAGTGGCTTCGCTTCCGCGCCTTCGTCCGCCGCGTCGGCACCGACCTCGTCCCCGGCCAGCTCATCCGGATCTCGTGCGTGACCGATCCCGGCGACGACGTGATCGAGGCCTACAACGCCCCGTTTCCGACGCCGGAGTCGAAGGCCGGAGTCCTGGCGTTCCCCGAGCTGGTCCCGACCGAGCTCGACCATCCGAACGCGGCGAAGATGACGGAGGTGCGCGAGGCACTCGCGTCCTGGGACCGCCCCGCACTCGTCCTCTTCTCCGACTCCGACCCGATCTTCTCGACGCGCGCGGCGGAGCGCATGGCCGAGCGGATCCCGGGCTGCGGCCCGCCCGAGACGATCGCGGGCGCAGGTCACTTCCTACAGGAGGAGAAGGGCGAGGAGATCGCCGAGCGGATCGTGCGGTTTCTGCGGGAGACCTCCTAGGCGCGAGGCAGTACGAGGGCGAGGCATGCCTCGCCCCTACATGAATCCCCAACGCTGTAGGGGCCGGGCATGCCCGGCCCAGGATCCCTAGGCGACCGTCCAGGTGTCGCCCGAGTGCAGCAAGGCGCCGAGGTCGCCCTCCCCGCGCTGCTCGCGTGCGGTCTCGAGCTGCTCGTTCATCAGGTCGTCGTAGACCGGCTGCTCGAGCGCGCGGAAGACACCCAGGGGCACGGCGCCGTCCGTGTCCCACGTCACCCGCGACAGCGCGAACGCAAGACTGGGATCGCTGTGGTGCGCGTCGTGGACGAGCAGCGAGCCCTCGCCCACCGCCTCGACATCGACGACGCGCGCCGAGCCGTCCCCGTACTGGACGACCCCGCGCTCTCCGTCCTCGCCGAAGCGAATCGGCTGACCGCTCTCGAGGTAGATGCGGTTCGCCTTCTCGTCGCGCACGTGATCGAACGCACCGTCGTTGTAGATGTTGCAGTTCTGGAGGATCTCGACGAACGCGGAGCCGCGGTGGCGCGCCGCCGCGCCGAGCACGTCCGTGAGCCCCTTCTTGTCGGTGTCGATGGCGCGCGCGACGAACGACGCCTCCGCTCCGATCGCGACCGACAGCGGGTTGAACGGGTGGTCGAGCGAGCCGAACGGGGTCGACTTCGTGACCTTCCCGAGCTCCGAGGTCGGGGAGTACTGCCCCTTCGTCAGCCCGTAGATGCGGTTGTTGAAGAGCAGGATCTTCAGGTTGACGTTCCGGCGGAGCGCGTGGATGAGGTGGTTGCCGCCGATCGAGAGCGCGTCGCCGTCGCCGGTCACGACCCAGACCGACAGATCCGGTCGCGTGACCGCGAGCCCGGTCGCGATCGCCGGCGCGCGCCCGTGGATCGAGTGCATCCCGTAGGTCTGCATGTAGTACGGGAACCGCGCGGCGCAGCCGATGCCCGACACGAAGACGATTCGCTCGCGCTCGAGGCCGAGCTCGGGCATGAACCCCTGGATGACGTTGAGGATCGCGTAGTCACCGCAGCCCGGGCACCAGCGGACTTCCTGATCCGACTTGAAGTCCTTCGCGCTCAGCTGCACAAGGTGTCCGTTCCCCTCGCTCACTGGTCCACCAGTGCCGTGATCGCGTCCGCCAGCTCGGCTGCCCGGAACGGCCGCCCGCGGACCTTGTTGTAGCCCGCGGCGTCGACGAGGAACTCCGCGCGGATGAGCATCCGCAACTGGCCCAGGTTCATCTCCGGGATCAGCACCTTCTCGTACGCGCGGACGACCTCGCCCGTGTTGCGGGGGAACGGGTTCAGGTGCGTGAGGTGCGCCGTCGCGACCTTCCGCCCGCTCGCGCGAACGCGACGCGCCGCCGCGCCGATCGCGCCGTAGGTCGACCCCCAGCCGAGCACGAGCGTCTCGGCGCCGTCGGGATCGTCGACCTCGAGCTCGGGGATGTCCGCCGCGATACCCGCGACCTTCGCGGCACGGAGGCGAACCATCCGATCGTGGTTCTCGGGGTCGTAGGAGACGTTGCCCGTCTCGTCCTCTTTCTCGAGACCGCCGATCCGGTGCTCGAGGCCCGGGGTTCCGGGAATCGCCCACGGCCGCGCAAGCGTCTCCGGGTCACGCCTGTAGGGCAGGAACTGCTCGCCGTCGTTCGGCGTGGTGGCGAAAGTCGTCGAGATGTCCGGCAGCGACGCGACGTCGGGGATGAGCCACGGCTCGGAGCCGTTCGCGAGATACGCGTCGGAGAGGAGGAACACGGGCGTGCGGTACTTCACCGCGATCCGCGCCGCCTCGATCGCGGCGTGGAAGCACCCTGACGGCGTCGACGCGGCGACGACCGGAACGGGCGACTCGGAGTTCCGCCCGAACAGCACCATGAGAAGATCCGCCTGCTCCGGCTTCGTCGGCATCCCGGTCGACGGGCCTGCCCGCTGGACGTCGACGATGAGGAGCGGGAGCTCGAGGGTCACCGCAAGCCCGACCGTCTCCGACTTCAGCACGATGCCAGGCCCCGCCGACGTGGTCACGCCGAGCGCACCGCCGAACGAGGCCCCGAGCGCGGCGCCGGAGGCGGCGATCTCGTCCTCGGCCTGGAACGTCCGAACCCCGAAGTGCTTGAGCGCGGCAAGCTGCTCGAGGACGTCGGAGGCCGGCGTGATCGGGTACGCGCCGAGGAAGAGCGGCAGACCGGAGAGCTTGCTTGCCGCGACGAGGCCGTAGGCCAGCGCGGTGTTCCCCGAGACCTGGCGGTACGTGCCAGGCGCCGCCTGCGCGGGCGCGATCTCGTACGAGCTCGCGAAGTCCTCCGACGTCTCGCCGTAGTTCCAGCCCGCCTTGAAGGCCTTCGTGTTCGCCTCGACGATCTCGGGCCGCTTGGCGAACTTCTGCTCGATGAAGCCGAGGGTGCCTTCGATCGGCCGGTGGTAGAGCCAGGACATGAGGCCGAGCGCGAAGAAGTTCTTCGAGCGCTCCGCCTCGCGCGAGGTGACGCCCTCGACTCCCTTCAGCGCTTCGACGGTCATGGACGAAAGAGCGACGGGATGGAGGTGGAAATCGGCCAGCGAGCCGTCCTCGAGCGGGTTCGACTCGTACCCCGCCTTCTGGAGGTTCCGCTGGTTGAAGGCATCCGTGTTGACGATGATCGTGCCACCCTTGGCGAGATCGCCGAGGTTGACCTTCAGCGCCGCCGGGTTCATCGCGACGAGCACGCTCGGCTGGTCGCCTGGCGTGAGGATGTCGTGGTCCGCGAAGTGCACCTGGAAGCCCGAGACGCCGGGCAGGGAGCCGGCCGGCGCGCGGATCTCGGCCGGGAAGTCGGGCAGTGTCGCGAGGTCGTTCCCGAAGATCGCGGTCTCGCTCGTGAAGCGGTCGCCGGTGAGCTGCATCCCATCGCCGGAGTCGCCCGCGAAACGGATGACGACCCGTTCGAGGTGCTCGACGGGCTTGGTTGAGCTCACGTTCGAGGTATAGCGCACGCGGCGGGCGCCGTGAGGGTCGACTCACCCCTAGCGCACCACATCGGCAGCACCTGTGCTACTCGGCCTCGGCAAGGAGTGCGCGTACGTCGAGCGGCCGCGTGAACATCCCGAGCGAGCCGTCCGGGTTCCGCGGCCACTCCTCCTGCGGCCGGTCGCGGTACAGCTCGACACCATTGCCGTCGGGATCGCGGAGATACAGCGCCTCGCTCACGCCGTGATCCGACGCACCGTCGAGCGGGATGCCCGCGTCGACGAGGCGCTTGAGCGCGTTCGCGAGCGTCGCCCGGTCGGGGTAGCGGATCGCGGTGTGGTAGAGCCCGGTGTGGCCGGGCGGCGGCGGCGTGCCCCCCTTCGACTCCCACGTGTTGAGCCCGAGGTGGTGGTGATATCCGCCCGCGGAGATGAACACCGCCTGGTCCCCGTAGCGCGCTTGCTCCTCGAAGCCGAGGACGCCCACGTAGAAGTCGAGCGCCCGTTGGATGTCGGCGACCTTGAGATGGACGTGACCGATGTCCACACGTGGGTCGATGCTCGCGGAACCCATCCTCTGAGCGTAGCTGCGGGCGACACTGTGGCCCAGGCGCTGCTGTATATGCAGGGAGGAGGCTAGACGTCGATGCCGAGCTTGCGGAGCTCGACGATCGCGGATCTTCGCCACCGGATCGTGTCGGGAGAGAAGGGCAGCATGAACGGCATCCCGTTCGCCTTGCGCAGCGGCTTGCCGTCGCGCAGCACACGGTAGTGCCCGGGCGTCGCCTCGACTGTGAGGCCGACGGCTTCGAGTCGACGAATGAACTCGCGAACGTCCTTTCTCAACACGAGCAATCTTGGCGCAGCGCCTGAAGGGCCGCAGGCACCGCGTGGACGCCGCTGCTCGCGGACGCTCCCGTCAATGCGCTCGGCCGCAAGAGGTGATGTGCAGGCCGTCAGGGTCAGGCGCCTCTCCGGCTCAGGCTGGGCGCCCTGAGTAGTTGCGGGTAGGCGGGGTCAGCGGCGGCCCTGATGTGCCATGGGTCGGTGTGGGTGAACGTGCAGGCAAGAAGGGCGCCGGGTACGTCGGATCGGCTTAGGGGGTGAGGACATGCGTGAGCACCGGGCCGCCGCCACGACAGCAGGGATCCTCTACATCACCGGTACGGTGGCCGGAGTCGTAAGCGTGGTCGTCGGCGCTCCGGTTCGTGATGCGCGCGATCCGTTGGCCTACGCGACGGAGCACTCCGGCGCAGTAGTGACGGCCGGTCTGCTCGTACTCGTCATGGGGCTGTCGCTCGCGTTCATCCCCGTCGTGTTGTTCCGCGTGCTGCGCCCGATAGACGACGTGTTGGCACTTGGCTACCTGATCGTGCGAGGAGCTGTAGAGACCGCTTGCTACGTCATCCTCGTGATCGGCTGGCTGTTGCTCGTGCCCCTGGGTGAGGCCATAGCGGCAGGGGCGGGCACTGCATCACCGGCAGGCGTTCGGGCCGGAAACCTCGTCATCGACGCCGACGCCGCGAACGCCGTGCTCGCGATCGTGTTCTGCCTCGGGGCCACCATGTTCTACGTGCTCCTCTACCGGTCGCGCATCGTCCCACGCTGGATCTCAGTGTGGGGTCTTTGTGCAATCCCCTTCTACGTGGCAGCCGAACTGCTCCCGATGTACGGCGTGTTCGATGCCAACGCCTCCGAGCAGGTGCTGATGAACATGCCGCTGGCGGTGCAGGAGATGGTCCTTGCGGTCTGGATGATCGCGCGTGGCTTCCGCCCGGCGGCTGTCTCGACCACGTCCGAGCGAATCGTGTCACATCGTCCTTTGGACGCCGACGCTCGGCCGACGTAGGGTCCAGCCAGCCACCTCCGCTCGCCTGACGCTCCCCGAAATGCGTCCCCGAATCGGAAGATCAGATATAGAGCCGGGCTGCCGCGGGCCAGGTTCGCCGAATTGTCGAATCCGCATCCTGGACGTGCGCCTATGCGGGATCCCTGTTCTCGTCCTCGAGCAGGGCGGCTGAACGTGGTGGGAGCCCGAGCGCGAGCCCGGCCGCGGTCCAGATCGTGAACGCGAGCCAGTGGATGCCGATGACGTCGGTCTGCAGCCCGAGCACGAGGACGGTCGCGAAGGCGGCAGCGAGCCACGCCTCACGCCGCCAGAGCCCGGCGAGCACCACCAGGCCCCAGAGGATGAACGCGACGGCGCCGGCGATCCCGGCGTCCACGCCGAGCTCCGTGTAAGTCGACTCGCCCGCGCGGATCTCGACCCCGGTCCGCTTCGCGACAACCCCGGCATTGCCGAGCCCGTGGCCCTGCGGGTGGTCCATGACGACGCGGACGCCGTCGCGCAGATTCCGCCAGTGGCTCTCGGAAGAGGCGTCGTCCCCGGCGAGCGGGTCACCGCTCTCCTCCCCCTCCCTCTGCGCGTTCTCGCGAAGCCACTCGAGCTCCTCGGGGGTGTAGCTCGTCGACGGCCCGATCGACGGGTAGGCGACGAGGAACAACGCCCCCACGACCACCGTCGCCGCCGCGATCGCCGCCGGCGCGACGCGGCGCTGGGCGAGTGCGAGGACGACGAGGCCGAACACGAGCGCCGCGAATGCGGCTCGCGTGTGGGTGTACAGGAGCGCGACATAGAAGAGAACCGCGAGAAGTCCCCACCACCAGCGGAACGGGCGGCTCAGCACGTAGATGAGCACGACGACGAGCGCGTAGGCGCTCGCGAGCGGCGAGAGGAAAGTGGAGACGAGGCGACGGATCGGGTTCTCCTCGTCGCCCGTGTTGAAGACCCAGTTCTCCGGCAGGCCCGACAGCCCCTCGTAGTCGAGACCGAGCTGCTCGCGGTACCACCCCGGGACTCCCGACTCGCGCCATGCCTGCAGCGACACGAACGCGAGGTCGAGCAGACCCACGACCGCGACGACCACGGCCGACAGCACGACGAGACCTCCGACCCGCCCACGTTCCCCCCATGCCCACGCGGCAAGCCGACCGAGCGCGTAGGCGGCGACCGGGAACAGGTGGTGGCGGAGGGCGAGGAGCTCCCCGCGCGTCGTCGCCTCTCCACCCAGGACGTCCTGGGGAATGAAGAAGTAGACGACGACGACCGCCGCGTAGCTCAAGGCGAGGACGTCGGCCACTCGGACGGCAGGCGCACGTCGCACGTGCCAGGCCACGAGGAGCAGCGCAGCGAGGAGCAGCGCCTCCTTCCAGGCTGCGACCGCGTCGAGCGCGGTGCCACGCACTCCGAGATCCCAGAGCTGCGCCATCGCGGCGTTGTGGAGGACGAGCCCGACGACGAGCACGCCGGTCGCGATCCCGATGGCGGCGCGGGCGCTAATCGACGATCGCCACCAGCGTCAGACCGAGGCTGACGATGCGCACGCGGCCGGGAAACAGCGCCTCGAAGCTCCTCCGCGAGAGCAGCTGCACCTCTGCTCCGATCTTCCTCCCGGTGGCCCGGTAGACGCGGTGGGACAGCGCATCCGGAAGCCAGTGGACGAACGGGAGTCGTGTGTGCACCTCGAGCGGGAAGCGACGGTTCGGGGTCGTGATGAAGGCGCGTCGGCCCACGCGCAGTGCCTCCGCGACGAAGCGGCGCTGGCGCTCGCGACCCCCGACGTGCTCGATCACGGCGTTGGAGAACACGAGGTCGAAGGCACCGTCGTCGAAGGGGAGGTCGCAGCCGTCTCCCTGCACGTACGGGATGTGCGGGTAGCGCGCGCGGAAGCGGCTGCCGTCCTGGAGCCCGAGCGCGGTGATCCGCTCGGGCCACGGGTAGTGCTCCTCGAAGAAGTTGAGGGTTCCGCAGCCGTCTCCCTCGCCGAAGCCGAGCTCGTCCGCCCCGACGTCGAGCACCGTCGTCCCGGAAGTCGGACGCAGCTCGTCGAGCAGGAGTCGGAGCTTCCGCTGCCGGGAGCGCAGCGAGATCGAGTCGGCGAGCCGCACGCGGGAAGTATCCGGTCCGCGTGGGTCAGTAGGCTGGCCGGATGGTCGAGGCGATCGTGCGGGCGGCCGGGCCGTACTCCCTCCGACTCACGGCCGGGACGACCTCCTGGCGGGCACGCCTCCCGGACGGGGCGTGGGCGGCGGCGGGTCAGCTCCCGGATGGAGCGATCGCGATCAGCGCCTCGAGTGAGCTCGCGGTCGAGCACGCACGGTTCATGCTCGCCCTCGACGACGACACGAGCGAGTTCCACCGTCGCTTCGCGAACGACCCGCTCATCGGCCCTGCAGTGCAGCGTCTGCGGGGGATGCGCCCGAGGCGCAAGGCGACCGTGACGCACGCGGTCGTTCGGGCGATCTGCGGGCAGCTCATCCAGGCCTCGCGGGCGCTCTCGATCGAGCGGGCGATCCTACGCGCGGCCGACGCCGATCCACCGACGCAGGAGTCCGTCGCGCGCCTCTCACCGGCGCGTATCACCGGCTGCGGGCTCGCCGCGAGCCGCGCCGCGACGCTCACGCGACTCGCGCGCTCACTCGACCTCGAGGGGCTCAAGGGCCGGGACGACGCGCTCGAGCGCCTCGAGCGCGAGCGTGGCATCGGGCCGTGGACCGTCGGCGTCGTCTCGCTCCAGGGCCTCGGGCGCTACGACGCGGGACTCGTGGACGACCTCGGGCTCGTGAAGCTCCTCGCCTCGCTGCGCCGCCGCTGGCCGGAACCGGGCGAGACCGCGGAGCTCCTCGCTCCCTACGAGGAGTGGCAAGGGCTCGCGAGCAGCTACCTCCTGCAGGGGTTCAAGCGGGGACTGATCCGTGGCGCGAGCATGGACCGCGCACGGCTCGTCAGAGCGTCCGCAGGCATCGCTGCCGCCTGAGCCTCGTACACTCCGCCCATGTCCGACGGCCGCAAGATCGCGATCCTCGGTGCCGGCAGGATCGGCGAGTCGCTGATCTCCGGCCTGCTCTCCTCAGGCTGGCGGGAGCCGTCCGAGGTCGCCGCGACCACACGGCGGGCCGAACGCGTCGCCGAGCTGCGCGAGCGGTACGGAATCGAAGCGACGCTCTCGAACCACGACGCCGCCGCAGGAGCGTCGCTCGTCGTCATCGCCGTCAAGCCGCAGGACATCGAGACGCTCCTGGGCGAGATCGGGACGCTCATCCTCCCGGACCAGACGGTGCTCTCCGTCGCGGCGGCGATTCCGACGGCGCGGATCGAGAGCAGGCTGTCCAGCGGCGTTCCGGTCGTTCGCGCGATGCCGAACACGCCGTCGGTCGTGCACGAGGGCATCGCCGGTCTCAGCGCCGGAGCCCACGCGGGCGACGAGCACCTCGACCTCGCAGCGGAGGCGCTGTCGCACCTCGGCGCCGTCGTGCGCGTCCCGGAGCAGGCACTCGACGCGATCACCGCGGTGTCGGGCTCAGGCCCCGCGTACTTCGCACTCCTCGCCGAGGCGATGATCGAGGCCGGAATCCTGCTCGGCCTCTCGCGCGAGATCTCGACCCAGCTCGTCGTCCAGACGATGCTCGGAACGGCGAAGCAGCTGCGCGACGAGAAGATGCACCCGGTCGAGCTTCGCGAGATGGTCACGTCACCCGGGGGTACCACGATCGCCGCAATCCGCGAGCTCGAGATCGCGGGCGTCCGCGCCGCCTTCCTGAACGCGATCCAGGCCGCGATGGTCCGCTCTCGCGAGCTCGCTGCCGGCGAGCCCTAGGCAGGGAGCAGCCGAGACTCGAGCGGGACGACGACGCCCCGCCGGCCCGCGAGCGCCTGCAGCGCAAGCACCGTATCGGCGACCGGCGTGTCCTCCAGGTAGGCGTCGCGCGCTTCGAAGTCGGCCACGAGCGCGCGAATCGCCTGGTCGTACGCCGTTGCGTCGCCGGTCGCCAGCGCGGCGAGCGACGAGGTCACAGCGGGTGGAATCGCCTCGGCGTCGATGAGCGTCGGCACGAGCGCCCCGGCCTCCTCGTCCTCGCCGAGCACGAGGAACGCCAGCGCACCGGCGTACCGCCCGATCGGGCTCTCCGACGACGCCGCGCCTGCGTCGAGCGCCCAGCGCGCATCCGCGCTCGCACCCTCCAGGTCATCCGCGATCAGCCGCGACTTCATGGCGCCGATCGGCCGGCCCCAACTTCCTGGGGGCGCGCCCGTCCAGCTCGCGCGGTAGGTCTCGGCCGCGCGGAGGAGCCACTCGCGTCCTTCCCGCTCACGACCCAGCATGAGAAACGAGAGACCGGCGGCCCATGCGGCGTTGCCCATCCGCGTGAGCTGCCGTTGCCGTTCGTCCGCATCGTCGGGAAGCCGGCGCGCCCCGTCCTCGTAGCGGGCTCGTGCAGCGCGTGCGTGTTCCTCCCGGTCCGGCATCGCGCCGAAAGTATCGTCCCGCTGTGCCCGAGCTCCGCGACGTGGTCTACATCGACGGTGTCCGGACGGCCTTCGGCCGGGCGACGTCGGACGGCCTCTTCGCGAAGACACGGGCCGACGACATGGCCGTCAAGGTCGTGCGCGAACTCCTCCGGCGCAACGCGCAGCTCCCGCCGGACCGCGTCGACGACGTGGTCTTCGCCGCAACGGCACAGGTCGGCGACCAGGGCCTGACGCTGGGACGCGAGGTCGCGCTCCTCGCGGGGCTGCCCTCGACCGTTCCCGGCTTCGCCGTCGACCGCATGTGCGCCGGGGCCCTGACCGCGACGACGGCCGGCGCGGGCGAGATCGCCATGGGCGCCGCCGACGTGGTCCTCGTCGGCGGTGTCGAGCACATGGGCCACCACCCGATGGGCGAGGAGGTCGACTTCAACCCGCGCTTCGTCGCCGAGCGGCTGATCGACGAGTCGGCTGCGGTCATGGGCCAGACGGCCGAGAACCTCCACGACAAGTTCCCGCAGCTCACGAAGGAGGCCGCGGACGCGTACGCGGTCGAGTCGCAGCGGCGCGCCTCCCAGGCCTGGGACGAAGGCGTCATGGACGAGATCGTCGTCCCCATGTCCGTGTTCACGGACGACGGCTGGAGGGTCGCCGACCGCGACGAGTTCCTCCGGCCGGACACCACGGTAGAGGGGCTCGCGACGCTGCGGACGCCGTTCCGCGCGGGCGGACGGGTGACCGCCGGCAACTCCGCCGGCCTGACGGACGGCGCGACCGCAGCGCTCATCGCGTCCGCGGAGGCCGCCGCTGAGCTCGGCCTCGAGCCGAAGATGCGCCTCGTCGGGTTCGCGTACGCGGGCGTCGAGCCCCACCTGATGGGCCTCGGCCCCGTACCGGCGACCGAGAAGGTGCTGACGAGAGCCGGCCTCACGACCGACGACGTCGACCTCTTCGAGCTGAACGAGCCCTTCGCCGTGCAGGTCCTCACCTGGTGCGAAGGCACCGGTGTCGCCGCCGACGACCCACGTCTCAATCCCTACGGCGGCGCAATCGCGTGCGGCCACCCGCTTGCTGCGACCGGCGTTCGGCTGATGGCCCAGCTCGCGCGCGGCTTCCGCGACCGGCCCGGCTCGCGCTACGGGCTCACCGCTCTCTGCATCGGTCTCGGAATGGGCGCGGCAATCCTCTGGGAGAACCTGCAAGACGGTGGCTAGCCCGACCGAGTTCAAGCTCCAGAAGGTGGATACGCGAGTCGGCCCGATCGCCCTCGTGACGATGGACAACGGCGAGGACTGGCAGAGGCCCAACACGTTCGGCGAGGCCGCGCTTCGATCGCTCGAGGGAGTCCTCGGCCAGCTGCGGACGCGCGACTGGCGCGGGCTGCTCCTCACCGGCAAGCCATTCGTCTTCGCCGTCGGCGCGGACATCGGCGAGTTCGGGGAGATCACGCCCGAGCGAGCACGCCTGGGCGCGCAGGCCGGGCACGAGCTCTTCGGTCGACTCCGTGAGCTTCCGTTCGTCACGGTCGCAGCCATCAACGGAGCCGCGCTCGGCGGCGGCGTCGAGATCGCGCTCCACTGCGACTACCGCACGATCGCGTCCTCGGTTCGCCACTTCGCCTGCCCCGAGGTGTTCCTCGGGCTCATCCCCGGTTGGGGCGGGACGCAGCTCGTCCCGCAGCTCGTCGGGGTGGAGGAGGCGGTGAAGTTCATCGTGGAGAACCCGCTCCGCCAGAACCGCATGCTCGACGCGCGGAAGGCCCTCGAAGCCGGGTACGCCGACGCTCTCTTCGAGCCGGTCGAGTTCCTGGACGAGTCGCTTGCGTTCCTCCTCGGCAAGGTCGAGGAGGGATCGGGCAAGCGGCGGCCGAGTGCGGGCCTGTCCGACGTCGCCGAGGTGTGCCGGAAGGCGCGCTCGCGTCTCGACGGGCAGGTGCACGGCGCGACGCCGGCCCCGTACCGCGCGCTCGATCTCATCGAGGGCTCCGCGAGCTGGTCTCTCGAGGAGGGCTACGGGGCCGAGGAGGACGCGCTCGCCGAGCTGCTCCCCGGACGCGAGGCGCAGGCGTCGGTCTACGCGTTCAACCTCGTCGAGCGCCGGGCGAAGCGTGGCGTCGGCCTGCCGGAGGCCGAGCCGCGCCGCGTGCAGAAGGTCGGAATTGTCGGGGCCGGGCTCATGGCCCGCCAGCTCGCGCTCCTCTTTCTTCGCCGCCTCGAGGTCCCCGTCGTCCTGCGCGACCTCACCCAGGACCAGGTGGACGAGGGCATCACGTGGATTCACGACGAGCTCGCCGACCTCGCGAGGCGCGGACGCCTGACCGAGGGCAAGGCGCGCTTCCTCGCCTCCATCGTCACGGGAGGGACGGCCTGGAACGTCTTTGCCGGCTGCGACCTCGTGCTCGAGGCCGTCTTCGAGGAGATGGCGGTGAAGAAGGAGGTGTTCGCAGAGCTCGAGAAAGTCGTGTCCCCCGAGTGCGTGCTCGCGACGAACACGTCGTCGCTGTCGGTCACGGCGATGGGTGCCGACCTCGAGCACCCCGAGCGCCTCGTCGGCATGCACTTCTTCAACCCGGTCGCCGTGCTCCCGCTCGTCGAGCTCGTGCGCACGCCCGCGACCGACGACGTGTCTCTGGCAACCGCGTGGGCGGTGACGAAGCGGCTGCGCAAGACGGGCGTCCTCGTCCGTGACGCGACGGGCTTCGTGGTGAACCGGCTCCTCGGCCGTCAGGGGTCGGTGATCACGCAGGCGCTCGATCACGGCAATACGGTCGAGGAGACGGACGAGGCAGTCCTCCGGATGGGCCTGCCGATGGCGCCGTCCGTCCTCCTCCAGCTCGTCGGCCCGAAGGTCGCGAACCACGTGCGCCACCAGCTGCACGACGCGTGGCCGGACCGCTTTCCGCTCTCGAAGACGCTCGAGAGCCTCGCGGAGGGCGGCGACGTGGTCGTCGTCGAGCACGCGCCGCGCAGCGTGGACGAGCTCCACATGGCCGTCCTCGAGGCGCTCGCCGACGAGTCGCGGCACATCCTCGAGGAAGGTGTCGTGGCCGAGGCGGCCGACATCGACACGTGCCTCATCCTCGGCGCCGGCTTCCCCTTCTGGCTCGGCGGGATCACGAAGCACCTCGACCAGACCGGGATCTCCGAACGTGTCGTCGGCAGGCCCCTGGCGGAGATCTCCGCCCCTTCGTAACCGTTCCACGGCGCACTGAGGTATGCTCTGCCGGTACCGCTCGCCGGTGAATCGGGCGAGCGCAACTCTTCGGAAGGAGCGGCACGGCAGTACGTGCTGCGTGAATGCACGAGGCGACGACCATCCCGACGCTGACGTCGGACACATCCGAGAATCTGACTGCTGCGGCCCGTCGAGCCGAGTCCTGGTGCGGCGAGCCGTTCCTACAGCCGGACGAGGATCCGCTGCAGGCGCTCGCCCAGGGCACGGCCCGTCGCTCCGCGCTCGAGGACGCCCTCGCGGAGATCGAGGCAGGGCTCGCAACTCCGTCGTCGCGCTGGAAGGTGCGGTACGGACTCATGCTCGGCCTCGAGCGCGTCCTCACGGAAGACACACCGCGCACCGCCTCCGGGACCGAGCTTCGCCGACACCAGGTCGACGCGCTTGCCGGCATGCTGGCAGAGCTCATCGCCGCGACCCAGCGCCCCGCGGAGGAGAACGGAAACGGGAACGGGAACACGACGACGAACGGGGCCGCCGCCGAGGCCGAGCTCGACGAGGAGGCCGACGACGACTTCGACGCCGGTTTCGTCGAGGACGAGCCGATCGCGGAGGAGCACGCAGGAGCGGATCCCGGAGCCGTCCGCCGCTTCCGCTTCCGTCACCCGACGGCGTCGGGGAAGACCATCGCGGCCGCCGGCTTCGTCGAGGCGGCACGACATCTCGGCATCCTGATCCTCACGCACCGCAGGCTCCTCGTCTCCCAGTTCACGCGCGACCTGACGACCGAGGGCTACGGCGATCGCTTCACCGAGGCGTTGCTCGTCGGCAGCTCGTCCCGCGTCGCCAACCCCATCACGATCCAGACCTACGCGTGGTTCGCGCGGCACGGCCGCGAGCTCGATCGCAGCGCGTACCACCTCGTCATCTGCGACGAGGCGCACACGGCCCTCGGCGAGAAGACGAGCGCCGCGATCCGCGCGTTCCCCGAGCCGCTGTTCATCGGTATGACTGCGACCGAGCAGCTCATCGCGAAGCAGGTCTCGGACGTCTTCCCGCTCTCGGTCGACGACCTCCCGCTCAGCGACGCGGCGCGCCGTGGACTCATCGCACCGCTCCGCTGTCTGCGGGTCCCGCCGGCCGCCGCCATCAACTCGGTTCCGATCGTCGGCGGCGACTTCGAGGAACGCGCACTGGCCGCCGCCCTCGACCACCAGGCCCTGAACCAGGCCGCCGCGAGCCTCTACCGGGAGCGCTTCGGAGCGACCCCCGGCATCGTCTATGCGGCCGGCGTCGAGCACGCCTACAACCTCGCGCAGGAGTTCCGTGCCGCCGGCCTCAAGGCAGAGGCGGTCTCCGGCCGCACGCCTCCCGCGCGCCTCGCCGAGACGCTCGCAGCGTACGAGCGCGGCGAGATCAACGTCCTCATCAACGCCATGCTCCTCGCCGAGGGCTGGAACTCACCCCGCGCGACGGTCTGCATGCACCTCGCCCCCACCGCGTCGCGCCGCGTCTACCAACAGCGGATTGGTCGGATCATGCGGATCCACCCACGGAAGGAAGCCGGCGTCGTCGTCGACTTCGTCCCCAAGGGCGCGACGCACTCCGAGCGCGTGGTCTCGCTGCACGCGCTGCTCGACTCCGACTTCTACCGCGAAGGGGCCCGCGTCACGCCGGCGCCGAGGCGTCGTCAGCAGCGCCGCGCGCGTCGCAAGCTGTCGCCGGTGCCGTGGCTCGTCCCCGTCACGCCCGACGTCGCACGGCGCCTCGCCGTCATCCAGCGCGAGTGGCAGCGGATCGACCCGAAGTACCTCGACGACGACGAGCAGCGTTTCTGGGCGACGATCGCAGGCCGCCAGATCCGCTTCGACCAGCGCGCCGAGTTCGCAAAGAAGTTCACCGAGGGACGCGCAAGCAAAGGTGCGCTCGAGCAGTTTCTCTCGACCTGCGCAGCCGAGAACCCGAATCGGCGGCTCCGCATGACCGCACTCATGGATCGCGTCGCGACGCCGGTCGATCGCGCGGACTTCGACGATCTCGTCACGCTCGTGACCCAGGCGCCGCCCTGGGAGAAGGACCGCGCGGCAGGCGTCCGCATCCTGCTCCGCGCGATCGGCGAGGGCAAGCCCGTCGCGCCCGACCAGATCCTCGCGCGCTGGACGTGGCGGCTCGCGCGCGCCACGCGCAAGGTGCAGGACCGCCGCGTCTCGACGGAGTTCCCCGAGGCGAAGCGCCTCCTCGGCGCAGCCGCGAACTCCCGTGGCTATCGGCACGAGGAGAACGTCAACCGGCTCGTCCAGGTGGCCTCCGAGATGCCGCTTCCGGTGGGGGCAGCGCTGCTCGCGTCGGCCGACGGCTACACACCGCGGGCAAACGCGGCGCTCGACCACGCCCGCGAGGAGCTGGGTACCGTCGCGGAGATCGCGAACGCGCTCGCGGACAACCTCCCCGTTCCGAAGCTCACCGCCCGCAAGTCACGCCGCCGGCGGCGCAAGCGGAAGGGCCCTGCGCCCGCCGAGGCGACGGACGCGGTCGAAGGAACCGACGTCGTCACGCTTCCGATCCCCGAACCCACCGACGAGCCGCGGGTCGCTGAGTCCTCCGAGGACGCTGCGTAGAGCCCGAACAGGACTCGTACCCGCGAGCCGGCCGCCGTAGACTCGCGCGCGTGCCCGTCTGTCCTGCGTGCGGTAAGGAACTTCCGGGCGAGTTCCCCTTCTGCCCCTTCTGTGGTGCGGATCTCGGCGCGCCCGCGGTGCCCGGGGGGACACGTGAGCGCAAGGTCGTCTCCGTTCTCTTCTGCGATCTCGTCGGCTTCACCGCGAGCTCGGAGTCGGCCGATCCCGAGGAGGTGCAGGCCAGACTCGGGCCATACCACTCGCACACACGCGAGCGCATCGAAGCGTTCGGCGGCACGGTGGAGAAGTTCATCGGGGACGCCGTCATGGCCGTGTTCGGTGCTCCGACGACGCACGAGGACGACGCGGAGCGCGCCGTACGAGCCGGGCTTTCCATCCTCGAGGGCATCGAGGAGCTGAACGAAACCGGCGAGCTCGGCCTGTCCGTGCGGATCGGGATCAACACGGGCGAGGCCGTGGTGACGCTCGGTGCCCGGCCGGAGCAGGGCGAGGGAATTGCTACCGGGGACGTCGTCAACACGGCAGCTCGAATCCAGTCGGCGGCGCCGGTCGGAGGAGTCGCGGTCGGCCTCGGCACCTACCAGGCGACGGACCGCGTCTTCGAGTACGAGCCGCTGGACCCCGCGACCGCCAAGGGCAAGACGGAGCCGGTGCCGATGTGGAGAGCGCTTGCACCGGTGGCGCGCTTCGGCTCGGACGTCATTCGATCGCTGACGACTCCGCTCGTCGGCCGAGAGACGGATCTGGCGCTGATGCGCAGCCTCTTCGACAAGGTGGCTCGCGACTCGGAGGTGCAGCTCGTCACGATCGTCGGAGAGCCGGGCGTGGGCAAGAGCCGCCTCGTCGCCGAGCTTTTCGCGTACATCGACGAGCGGCCAGAGCTCGTCACCTGGCGCCAGGGGCGGTGCTTGCCGTATGGAGACGGGATCACGTTTTGGGCACTCGGCGAGATCATGAAAGCGCATGCAGGGATCTACGAATCGGACTCGCCTGACGACGCGGCCGCGAAGCTCGATGCGCTCCTTCCCGAGTCCGACGACAAGACGTGGCTCCGCGCGCGCCTGCTCCCGCTCGTCGGTGTCGAGACCGGCCAGCCACTCTCGCGCGAGGAGTCGTTCACGGCATGGCGACGATTCCTCGAGGCGATCGCCGAGGACGGGCCGACGGTTCTCGTCGTCGAGGACATCCACTGGGCCGACGAGGCGCTCCTCGCCTTCCTCGAACACCTCGCCGACTGGGCGCAGGGTGTACCACTCATCGTCGTCTGCACTGCGCGTCCGGAGCTCTACGAGTCGCACGGCACGTGGGGTGCGGGGCTCTCGAACCACACGGCGATCCGGCTCGGGCCTCTCTCCGACATCGAGACAGCGAGGCTCGTAGGCGCGCTCCTCGAACAGGCTGTGCTGCCGGCGGAGACGCAGCAACTCTTGCTCGAACGCGCCGGCGGCAATCCGCTCTACGCCGAGGAGTTCGTGCGCATGCTGCGGGACCGAGACCTTCTCGACGAGCACGGTGAGCTGCGGGCCGGGGCCGAGGTGCCGTTCCCGGACTCGATCCACGCGCTGATCGCTGCCCGCATCGACACCCTGCCCCCGGATCGCAAGCTGCTGCTCCACGATGCCGCGGTCGTGGGAAAGGTCTTCTGGGCGAGATCGGTGGCCGAGATGGGCATGCGCGAGTCGCCCGAGGTCGAGGCCCTGCTACACGAGCTGACGCGCAAGGAGCTCATTCGGCCTTCGCGTCAGTCCTCGATGGAAGGCGAGGCCGAGTATGGATTCTGGCATCTGCTCGTCCGCGACGTCGTCTACGGGCAGATCCCGCGTGCCGAACGCGCAGAGAAGCACCTCACCGCAGCCGCCTGGATCGAGGGGAAGGCCGGTGAGCGCGTCGAAGACCTCGCCGACGTCCTCATGTATCACTACGAAACCGCCGGCGACCTCCTCCGCTCGACCGGCCGAGAGCTCGACGCGGTGCAGCTTCTTCCCGCAACCGGGCGGTTCGCAAAGCTTGCAGCCGAGCGCGCAGCAGTTCTCGACGCGCGGCTCGCCGCCGACCTGTACGCGCGAGCTCTTCGGAGCCTTCCATCCGACGATCCAGCTCGTGGCGAGCTGCTGCTGGAGGCGTCCGAGACTCTACGACACGTCGGCCGGCACGACGAGGCCACGGAGGCGCTTGCAGAGGCGCAACCTCTCTTCGAGAGGCGCGGCGACAAGGAGGGACTGGCGCGCGCCATCATCGCCGAGTCCGTCCTCCGGCGGAACGAAGGCACCGATGTCGTGCGAGAAATCGCCTTTCGGGCAGTCGAACTCGTCGAGGGTACCGACTCGCCGGTCGTCGCTTCCGCATACGCCCGGCTGGCCACTGCGCACTACGTGAGCGGTCGCGATCGCGACGCCGTCGAATGGGCAGAACGCTCGCTCGCCGCGTCGAGGAACGCGGGCGCGCAGGAGGAGATCGCCGCGCTGGGAGTACGAGGCGGCTCACGTGCGGCGCTCGGAGACCGAGGTGGCTTGGACGACATGCGACAAGCGATCGCGCTCGCACGTGCGCGCGAGCTAACCCGCGAGGCCGCGCTCTGGCTCAACAACCTCGCCACTGCCGTGTACGTGTACGAAGGCCCGGCAAGCTCACTGGCCGTCGCACGAGAGGCCGAGGCCCTCGCAGCGAGCAGGGGGATCCTCGAGACCGCTCACGAGGCACGCGCGACGTGCATCGAGTTCCTCTACGACACGGGTGATTGGGACGGCCTACTCGCCGAGGCAGACGCCCTGCGACAGGAGAGCTCGGCGACGACGCTCCACGAGATGGGTGCTGTCGTTGCCGACGTCCTCGTATGCCGTGGCAGGGTAGATGAGGCCCGAGACACGCTCGCACGCCAGGTCGAGGCTTCGAGGGAGACGGGCGAGGTGCAACACCTGATCATGGCACTGAGCGTCGCCGCGGCTCTGGCCGCAGCAACCGGGGAAGAGCGTGGCGCGCGTGCGCTCATCGCTGAACTCTGCGACGTTCCCGAGCTACGTGGGAGCTACAACTTTCCTGCGTATCTCCCAGAGCTCGTACGCACCGTCATCAGCGTCGGCGATACCGCCATCGGCGAGTCGCTGCTCGACGGATTCGAGGTCGTGGCGCCCATGCACCGGTATGCGCGACTGACCGCCGAGGCCCAGATCGCAGAAGCTCATAGCGACCTCGAAACCGCCGCAAGGCTCTTCGAGGACGCCGCACAAGCGTGGAAGGAGTTCGGCTTCGTACCCGAGGAGGCCTTCGCGCTCCTTGGTCGGGGCCGGTGCCTCGTGTCGCTGCGTGACCCTGCCGCGGACCGTCCACTCCGCGAGGCCCGAGCCCTCTTCGCGGGCATGGGTGCACGGCCGCGTATCGACGAGTGCGACACTCTCATCGCGCGCGTCGCCAAGCTCACCTCGTAGTCGTCAGCCCGCGCCGCCCGATTCGGGCGTGTCGTCCTTGGCCTCACGCTCGCGCAGGAAGCGCGTTATCTCGGCCGCGAGCGCGTCGCCCGACGGCAGATCGCCCGCCTCCTCGAGCAGCTCGAGGGAGTCGGTTCGTCGCTCGAGCTCCTCGACGTAGCTCGCCGTGTCCGCGTCGGTCGCGACGGCCTGGGAGACCTGCTCGACGTACTCGTCTGCTGCCTCGGCGAGCTCGCTCACGTCGATGTCGATGCCGAGCACGCCCCCGAGCCGCTCGCACAAAGCCTTGGCCGCGGGCGGGCTCGGTGCGAGCTGGACGTAGTGCGGAACGGCCGCCCACAGGCTCACGGACGGAATCCCGGCGCGACGGCACGCATCCAGGAGGACACCCACGATGCCGGTCGGCCCCTCGTAGCGCGAGAGCTGGAGACCGAGCTCGTCGACGAGCTGAGGATCGGTCGCGGCGCCGGTGACCGGCGCCGGACGCGTATGCGGTACGTCGGCGACGAGCGCGCCGAGCGTGACGGCGAGCTCGATCCCGAGCTCGGTGGCGAGCTCCGTGATCAGATCGGTGAACGTACGCCAGCGGTAGTTCGGCTCGACGCCGACGAGGAGGATGGCGTCGCGGTTCGCGTCCGGGATACGCGCGCGGTAGAGGATGTTCTCGGGCCACTCGATCTTCCGCGTCCGCCCGCCCTCGAGCGAGACCATCGGGCGCGTCGCCTGGAAGTCGACGAACAACTCGGGATCGATCTCGGCGAACTTCTCCGCCCCCCACCGCCGGGCGAGGTAGCCGGCAGCGAGGGTCGCAGCCTGCCCCCCGTCGTTCCAGCCGCGAAACGCACCGATCAGGACGGGCCGTTCGAGCGACGTCGGACGCTCGTAGATCCGAAGCTCACGAGCCACCGAGCAAGCCTACTGACGCGTCAACGGCCTCGGAGGGCGCCAGAGCACGAAGGCGAGCATGAGGCTGAATGCCCAGATGGA
>DASUCN010000165.1:0-23228 GCA_036276015.1 Gaiellaceae bacterium
TAGGCTTCGCAGCAATCGACGAGGAGGTTCCGATGGCACTTGCACGCGTGGTCACGTTCGAAGGCGTCGACGCCGAGCGCGTCGCTGCCGTGAAGGCGGACATCGAGTCAGGCGAGCGCCCCGAAGGCCTTCCCGCTACGGAATTCATCCTCCTGCACGCCCCGGACGCCAGCAAGACGCTCGCGATCGTCTTCTTCGACAACGAGGAGGACTACGCCACCGGTCACGCGACGCTCGACGCGATGCCCACCGGCGACACGCCCGGCACCCGCACGTCGGTCACGAAGTACGAGGTCGCGGCCCGGATGACGGCGTAGCCGCTTCGGTTCGCCGGCGTTACCGAGCGCCGCTTCGTGGGGTGACGGCGTGTGTGCTGGCGGTGGCTGCCGTCCCGGCGACCGTTGTCACCTCGACCGGTCGCGCGCGCCGTGGCTTCGGGAGGTTCCAGGCCTCACGGTCACGCTCGAAGATCTCCTCGAACGTGAGGTGCTCGTACCACGGGCGGCGCGTCCGGCTCCGCTTGTCGTCCGCATGTGCCATGCCCGATCAGTCTCGGCCGGCGAGCGTGCGTTACAGGCGGGTCGACGTGCGTGTCGGACGCAAAGGCCGAAGCCGAGACCGCGACATGACGTGTGCTTCTGTCACTGCCAGGACCACCACATGAGCCATGCGAGCAGGGCGCAGATGAGCCAGCGGGCCAGAAACGTCGCTGTCGCTCCCCGCAACGCAAGTTAGAACGTGTCCACCGTGGCGACGACAGACAGTCGGGGCGCCGAGATGCTGTATGGGGAACTTGTGGGGACTCGGGACATGTCTCGGGCCAACTTGCGTCCGCGCTCGAGGCGCGTCACGCTCACCGCATGCCGCAGCGTCCACCCGAAGGCGAGCTGCCGGGCAACAACTGCTACGGCCAGATCAGCGCTCCCTCGGGTCTCAAGGTCATTGCGGAGCTCCTCGGCACGCCGGGATGGAGCACTCGCCTGCGTGTCTCGCGCTACAGCGGAGCCGAGGAGCTGCAGATCACCGGGCCTGGGCTTGAGATGGAGACGGACCCCGTCCGCGGAGGACGTCACTTCCTCGGGGGTGAGGTGGAGCCGAGTGAGCGGGGGCGAGCCAGCCTCCGGCACGTCTCAGCGCTCCTGGCAGAGGCGGGCATCGCACATCGGCTTGAGCTCTACATCCCCGAGACGGACATGCTTCTCGATCACCACAATTCGGCCCGAGTGGCACGGAGGCGTGGTAAGCGGAGCAAGCCCATGATCGTCTAGGCCCTTTCGGCCCCCCGCTTGAGCGGTCCGACGGGGCGTTGACTGGCCGCCTCGGCGGCAGGTGGTGCCACATCCATGGGCCGGTTCATTGCCGTTGTTTGACGAGCGGTCCGACGGCGAAGGTGAAGCTGACACCCAAGAACAGCACGACAACGCCAAGGGCGAGCATCGCCGACATGAAGGCCCACTCACGGATCGTCAGGCCGTCGCCCGCCAGCCATCCTCCTGCCCAGCCCATCCCCAAGGCAATCATGAAACTCCAGAACCACAGCCAGATGGCGCTGGCGATCATGAACACGAGCCCGACAATGAACTCGAGAAGCCGCATGCCGATGAGAGTCGGGCAGGGCGCTCAAGGTTGCCTCAAGGCTGTTGAGCTCCTGCGAGCTCGCTGGTCAGCTCACCACCAGGAGTACTCCCGACGAGGCTCCAGGCGCGCCGCCCGCCCTCGGCGCCATGTCGCGAAGCTCCTCGCGCTCCTTCGTCGTGACCGCTTGCCGGCGATGCTCGACCGAACCTTCGGGCAGCTGCTCCCGGACGCGCTCGATCGCGCTCGCACGGCACTCGACGTGTTCGTTTGGGAACTTCCCGGATCTGGCTCAACCATACGACCTAAGAGTCGGGGCGCCGAGATTTGAACTCGGGACCTCTGGTCCCCCAGACCAGCGCGCTAACCAGGCTGCGCCACGCCCCGTGGCCGAGGAACCTTAGCCGCTGTCAGAGGTTCCGCCGATAGAGCACGAACCCGAGCGGGAAGATCGCAAGGAGCGCCACGTACGGCATGAGCGCCCGCCGGCTTCCTTCGATGCGGCGGGGCACCGTCGGGCCGGTCCCGAGCGCCGCGCGGACAGCCCCTGCCGCGTCGTCCACCTGCTCCTCGGAGAGCACGCGACCCTCGACCGCCTCGGCTGCCGCAGCGAGCGTCTCGGGCGCGGCGGGATCCGCCGAGTAGCCGGCTTCGGCAACACCGCTCTCGAAGATCTGCTCGCTCGCGTCGCCGACCCTCACGAAGGTCACGTCGATGCGCGGGCGCTTGGCGAAGTCGGAGGCGAGGGTCGAGACGGGCTGGCTCTCACCGTCCGTGAAGACGACGACCGCGCGCCTCTTCGCGGACGGCGTGAAGTACGCGAGCGTCGGGATCGCACCCAGCGCATCCAGCGTCGTCACGTTCGTCCCGAACGACGTCGACGGCGGCGGCTTCTCGATCCCGAGCGCCTCGCGCGTCGTCTCCGTGAAGACGCGCCGATCGACCGTCGGAAAGAGGTGTGGGAGGACGCGATCGGTGAACGAGGCAAGCCCCACGGGAACGCCCGGCAGCTCCTCTTGAAGCGCGAGAACGCCGTCGAGCGCCCGGTCGAAGCGGGTCGGCTCGCCGGCTCCCGAAGACGCGAGCATCGAGCGCGAGGTGTCGACGACGACGAACACCTCCGCGTCGCTCCGCTGCGGAACGGTTCGGGCACTCGTGACCACGGGCTGCGCCGCGGCAACTGCGACGAGGGCCGGCACCGCCGCGAGGGAAGCCGCGAGCACGATCCAGGACCTGGCAGGGCTGGGCCCGAGGCCGAGCGTCGAACGGATCCGCTCGGAGCGCCGCCGCCGCCCCACGAACACCGCGAGCGGTATCGCCGCGAGGAGCCCGAAGAGCAGCGCCACGGGCGTGAGAAAGCTCACCCCCACCTCCTAGTACCCGCTGCCGGACCGTCCCTGACCCGACTGCTCGCCGTGTGCACCACCGGTGTCGGGCGCGTTCGAGGGGAAGAGGATCGGCCCGTAGGCGCGCAGCGCGAGCTCGAGATTCAGCTTCGCTTCGTCGTTCGACCGGTCGAGCTCGACGGCGGTTCGAAATGCGCCGACCGCGTTGGATAGCAGCATGTTCCGCTGGTCGGGCGACGCGTAGAGGTACCGGGCAAGCAGCGTGACGCCGAGAAGGTTCTGGAGATCCGAGCGGCGACGTGCGTCGGGGTTCTCGCGGCTCTGGTTGGTGAGGTCGAGCTGGAGCTTCGCCCAACGCGCCTCCTGCGCCGGGGTGGTCGCCTGGTCGGACTCGCCCGGCCGAAGCCGGGTGAAGAGCGCGACCGTGCGGCGGAAGGCGAGATCGTCGTCGATGCCAAGCGTCCGCAGCCGTGCCCGCGTTGCCAGCACGCCCGACTCGTTCCAGAGTCCCGTGGCACGTTGCGGAGAGCTCGCGAAGCGGCGATCGTCGTCGGCGATCCAGCCCGGCGTCCGCAGTACGTCGACCGCGAAGACGACGAGCGCGAGCGCAAGCGGGACGGCGATCACCGACGCTACGAGGAGGATCTTGTCGCGTCGGGTCACGTGTGCACCTCCAGTCGCGCAAGGAGCCGCTCGTTGAGCGAGACGGTCGCGACCAGGGCGAGGCCGACGAGCAGGAACGCCCACGGCAACCCCGTCGAGAGCCGACCTTCCCCACGTGCCTTCACGGCGACGTCGCCGCTGACGGGCTCGGGGAGGAGCGCGTCGTCGCCGAGGAGGAGCTCCATGAGTCGCCGCTGTTCCTCCCGCGGGCCGAGCGGGACGATCTCGACCTCGAAGCCGTCGCGGCGCAGCTCGGCGAACACCGCCACGAGGCGCTGGACCTCGTCCGGAAGCACCTCGAGATCCGAGAGGAGGATCATCTTCCCCGGCCCTCCCTCTCGCATGAGCGCCTCGCGTGCGACGCGGAGCCCTTCGGAGATGCGCGTCCCGGCCCGGAAGCGATCCCACGGATTCGGAGGGAGGAACCCCGACTCGGTCGAGCGGAAGAAGCGGAGAAGCGGCTGGAACTCCCGCCCGGACGATCCCGGGGGCAGCAGCTCGTACGCCGCATCGGAGAAGACGACGAGGCCCGCGCGCTCGTCCGTCTCCACGAGCTTGCGAACGGTCGCCTCGAAGCCGCCCTCGAACACGCTCGCGGAGAGGTCGAGCACGACCACACCGCTCGAGCCCGACGCGACGAGTGGTGCATGGCGGACGTCGTACGAGCGCGCCACGAGCACGGCGCCGATCAGTAGGAGCGCGAGGGCTCCTGCGAGCCCGGCTCGGAGGTACGTGGTCCGGCGTCCGAAGCGCTTCAGGCGAAGGTGCTCTCCGATCGGAATCGCTCCGTTCTCAGGACGCAGCCGCACCGGTGTCCTCCCTGATCGTCGAGACCAGCTCGTTCATCTCGTCGGGCTGCGGCTCGGGCGGTGACCAGCCGTGCTGCCGCGCGCGCTCAGCCGCATCGACGTCTTCCTCGTGGGCCAGCTCGAACGCGAGTGCCTCGAGCGCTTCACGCCGCTCGCGGGCGGACGGGCGGCGGCTCGCCCACTCGACGAGCCGGAGCGCCCGCTCGAGAGGGCTCAACGCAGGTGCGTGTGTCTTCGGCACTGCGTGGCGACGCCTGCGATCCCAGACGAGGAAGCCGGGGATCGCGAGAAGTGCAAGAGCGACAGCCAGCAGCGTGAGTCCGACCACCGTCGGCGAGATCCGGTACTCGGGCTCGGGGACCTGGGTCACGTTCGCGACGAACGGAAAGCCCTGGCCGACGACGCTCGAGTCGTACCAGTTGATCCGCGAGAGCGAGCGCAGCGGGGCCCAGGCCACGCGTCCGAGCGTCAGCTCCTTCGGCTCGACCTCGGCAACGACCGTCGCCGGAGGGAACTCGTACTTGACCTTCTCGTCGCGCTGCTGCCCGGGCAGGAACGGAGGCAGCCCGGGGAGCTGGCTGACCGTCGTCTCGCCGTCGGCCGTACGCGGGATACAGCGCTCGTCGAGACACCGCAGCGTCGTCGTGTACTGGATGACCGTGTAGTTGCCGATGTCGGTACGCGCCTCGCGCGTCTCCCCCACCTTCTCGTACGGCTCGAAGCGCGCTTTCAGTCGCACGGCATCCGGATCGACCTTGTCGCGGTTGACCACGACGTCGACGCGTGCGACGACGGGCTCGCCGAAGAGATGGACGTCAGGGATCAGCTCACCGCGTACCACCGCTGTCTTGCTCGCGGCGATGAGTGGCCTCCCGTCGCTGCCGCCGCAGCCGGCTGCGAGCACCGTGAGCAGAACTGCGGCGATCGCGCCTCTCCTCATGCCCGCCCCCGTGTGAAGAGCCGCTGGTCGGCCCAGCGCAGGAACGACGAGACGACGTCGCGTGGCTCCGCCGAGTCGACGACGACGGGATCCATGTCGAGAGCACGCAGCCCGTACAGGAGCTCCTCCCAGCGGCGCTCGTTCGACTCTCGGAGCTCCCGCGCCTCCCGGGCGGTGAGCGATACGAGGGCTACGTCCGATCCGTCCGCGGCAGCGACGGGCACGACGACCCCGCTCACGTTCGGGAAGCTCCGCTCCCAGACCGGATCCTGGACGACGACCGGAACGAGCTCGTACCGTCGCTCCAGCGCGTCGAGCCACTCGTCGCGCGAGGGCGCCGCGAGGAAGTCCGAGACGACGAAGACGAACGTTCCCGCCGGCAGGTCGCGGCGGTGCTCGGCGAGGTGGCGCAAACCCCGCCGGAGGGTGTCGTCCGGCGCGTCGAAGCCGCGGTCGAGCTCCGGGGCGCCGTACGCGTGGGAGCTCCGCGGTGGGTGCCAGTACGCCTCGCCGTCGGCTTCGTCGAAGTACCCGAGGAGACCGCGTGCCGCCGTCGCGCTCGCGCCGATCAGCGTCACTGCGTTGCGAATCGCCTCGGGCTTGTCCAGCCACGGCCATCCCGCCGGATAGAGGGACATCGAGGGCCGCCGGTCGCTGAGCACGACCACACGCGGAGCCTCGTCCGCGTAGTGCTCACGGACGACGAACTCCTCGGAGCCCCGTGCGAGCGAGATCCGCGCGGATGCGTACCAGTCGATCTTGTCGACATCGTCGCCGGGCTGGTACGGACGCGAGCCGGCGACGTCCGAGCCGAGCCCGCGACGCAAGCTGTGCAGTCCGCCGAACGGCAGGCCCAGCACACGCCTGCGCGGGATGAGCGGGAAGGTCGCCGTCACTGCGCGACTGCGAGGGTCGGCTCGTCCTCCGGCTCGAGCTCCGCGCCCGGTCGCGGTGCGATCTCGAGGCACTGTGTTCGGAACCGGTCCGCCGCCGCCTCCCAGCCGATCTCGCGCGCGGCCGCGACGAAGCTCGGCGTGAACACGATGCGGTGCATGACGACGGCGAGGAAGAGATCCTCCACGTCGACCGGCGTCACGTACGTCCGCCCGGTCAGGAGCGCCCAGGCACGGGCCGCGCGCTCGAGCGCGAGACTTCCGCGCACCGACGCGCCGATCGCAACGCCGTCGGCTGCTCTCGTCGCGCGCACGAGCTGGATGACCCAGCGGCGAATGACGGGGTCGATGTACACGGTCTCGACCGCGGTGCGAAGGGCATGCACCTCGGCGAGCGTGAGCACCGGTCGCAGACTGCGGAGTGGATGCACGCTCAGCTGCTGCTCGACGATCGCAACCTCGTCGTCCTCCGACGGGTAGCCGAGCGCCGTTCTGAGGAAGAACCGGTCGAGCTGCGCCTCGGGGAGCGGGAACGTCCCCTCCTGCTCGATCGGGTTCTCGGTCGCGAGGACCAGGAACGGTTCCGGGAGCGTCCGCGTGACGCCGTCGATGGTCACCTGCTGCTCGGCCATCGCCTCGAGGAGCGCCGACTGCGTCTTCGGCATCGCGCGGTTGATCTCGTCGACGAGGAGGACGTTCGCGAAGACCGGGCCGGGACGGAACTCGAAATCCCGATCGCGTTGGTTGAAGACGGACAGGCCGGTGACGTCCGTCGGCTGGAGATCGGGCGTGCACTGGATACGGGAGAACGCGGCGCCCTCGACGCTGCCGGCGATGGCTCGCGCGAGGACGGTCTTCGCGGTGCCGGGCACGTCCTCGAGCAGCACGTGGCCACCGCAGACGAGTGCGGTCAGCACGAGCCTGATCTCCTCCGTCTTGCCACGCACGACGGTCTCGACGTTGATGAGCAGTCGTGCTGCGATCTCCGGCGCCTGCGCGCCGGGAGCTCCGGATCCCTCCATCAGTCCTCCCTGCAGTTGGTCGACGTGTAGAGACGTGCCTTGCCCGGCCCGGCGATCGACGCGTAGGCGATCGACCGACCGACAGGCGTCGCGATCGCGAGCTCCGTGCGCTTCGTTGCACCGAGCGCCTGAAGCTGCGGGTACCCGAAGGGCGAGGCGGTCGCGAACGGTGTCGGCTTCACGAACTCACCTCGCACACGCACGAGAACACGGCGTGGCGTGTAGCAGTCGTACGATCGATCGAGCGTCCCGAACGGGCCTCCGCTCAGACCCTTCGTCGTGAGCCGCACTGCGGCGCGAGTGCCCGTGCAATGGACCCGGTTGACGACCACCGAGGTCGAGCTGACTCCCGCGATCGAGCTCTGGCCGAGGCTGGTGCTGACGGTGGCCGACGGAATCCGCGCGCCGTTCTGCGGCACGAACCACGTCGAGTTCAGCTCCGCTTGGTAGACCCCGCCGACGTAGCCCGACTCGCAGGAGAACGTGCGGTCGACGATGCGCGAGGCGTCGGGCCGGGCATGCGCCGGCGCCAGGAGCACGGAAGTCGCGGCGATGCTTCCGACAAGGCCTGCGACGAGCCTCACTCGGCCACGCAGCCCTTCGCGGTGAACAGCGTCGCCTTGCCGGACTCCGCCACCGTCGCATAGGACAGCGGTGCACCCGAGAGCGTGCGCACGGCGAGCTTCGCCTCGCGTACAGGGACGTGCACCGAAGCGACCTCCCGCCCGCGCAGAGCAGCCCGAGAAGAGAGGACCGCCCTGAGCCTCACGAGGAGACGCCGTGGCGACTCGCACCGAAGCTCGCTCCCCAGTGGATATGCAGGTCCGCCGCGCAACGCGCCTGCGCTCAGAGGAACGGCAGACGTCGTCGGGGCGCATCCGTCCGTCCGAATGCCTGCCGTGCCCAGCGTCCTCACCTCGAACGACCAGTACTCCTGGTCGACGGTCGTGGTCTTGGTCGGCACACCCGCGGACACCCAGGCGAGGAGGTTCCCTGCACCGCCCGAGAACGCACCGGCTCGGACGCCGGCGTAGGCGAGCTTCGTCCACGCGCCGTTCAGCCGTGCTCCGGGATGCGCGCGATTCTCGATCTGGTGGATGCCGCCCTGGAGCGGGATCGCGCACGAGTACGTGCGGTCGAGGATGAAGGTCGCGTCCTGGCCCGCCCGTGCCGAGCCGACCGCGAGTGCGGAGAGCGCCACGATGACGGCGAGTGTCCTCATGCACACCGCTTCGACGTGTACTGGCGGGCCTGTCCGGCCTCGGCCACCTCGGCGTATGCGATCGGCTTGCCGGTGAGCGTGGTCACCGCCAGCTGTCCTCGATCGATGCGCGCGTCGGCCGAGTAGTAGTCCCCCTTGCGCCGTAGTGGCGTCGGCTCGCGGAATTCCGCACGAATCCGGATCACCAGCGAGCGCGGGACGACGCACGTGAACTCGTCTCCGAGCTGACTTGCGAGGCCGCCTGGAAGCCCGCGCGGCGCGAGACCTACTCGACGTGAGCTGCGCGTGCAGAGCCGGGCGCTGAACCCGAGAGCCCCCGACGTGACCGGAGCGGCGACGGGCCACCCGGCGGTGACTCCGGCGAGCGTGGGCCGGTAGTTGGGCTTGCTCGGGATCGGCTGCCCTACCCCTGAGACCGTGGCCTGGGCGAGCCAATCGAGCACCTTCCCCCTCCGGAAGGCCGACTGCGCGCGGAGGTAGATCACGTGGGCACCACCGTGGACACCCGTGGTGCACGTGACCGTGCGGTCGACGACTCGGCTCTGCCGCTCCGCCGCTCCGACTGCTCCGGCGTGCGCGACCGCGACGACGCTTGCGGCTCCAGCAGCGATCACGAGCAGTCGTCGCGTCACTGTTTCTCGCACCCCGGCGCGGTGAAGAGCTGCGCGCTCCCGCCTCGCTCCACCGACGCATATGCAAGCACCTTGCCCGCCGGGGTTCTCACCACGACCCGGGCCTGGCGCACGGGTGCGTTGGTCGCGAGGAAGATGCGCGCGCGCTCGCGGAGCGACGCGGATCCGTCGAGAATCGCGCGGAGGCGGACGACGACTCGCCGCGGGACGGCGCAGTCGAAGGCGACGGACACGCGAGGCGCCTTGCCGCCCTGGAGCCCTGCTCGATTCAGCGCAGCCTTCGCACGTGCGGGCCGACAGAGGGATTTGTTGATCCCGAGCGTTCCTCCTCCGAGCACCGGGAAGACCTCCGCCTCGGCGCCGACCGTCGTCGAGGAAGACGGCGTGCCGGCGGTGATCCACGCGACCGAGTTGTTGGGTGCGTTCGGAAGGCCCGTCAACGGCCCGGCCCACCCGCCGGTCGACAGCACGGCGTACGGGAGCTTCGACCATCCCGTGCCGTTCGGCAGACCGGAATGCGCGCGCGCTCGAAGCTCGTAGATTCCGCCGAGAATGACGGTTTCGCATGTGTACGTGCGATCGAGGATGGTCGCGGTGGAGGTCGGCTGCGCCGCCGGTGTGCTCGTGACGACGCCTCGTTGCGTACGGACGACGAGGCCCGAAAGCTGGCGCTGGGCGGCGCGAAGCTGCGCCTGCGAGGGCCGTGCCGTTCCGAAGTAGACGAACACGTCGACGTTTTGCCCCGCGAGTTTCGCTCGCAGCTGGTACTGCGCGAGGGGCTGGTCGGGCCGGAGCTGCGCCCCCCAGGGCAGGAGAGGGACGCCGTCCCGCAGTCGAAGCGGCAGCTCGCGCTTCTCGTAGATCGGATTCGCCGGGATGGGCGCCACGTGAGGCTCCGACTCCGGAGTCATCGTCATCACGATCACGATGCCGTCGGGAGAAAGCGTGAGGAGCGTCGAGTACGGCAAGCCCGACGGCTCGACGAGGCCGTTCACGACGTCGTCGGAGGCGAACGGGACGTTGGCGGCAACCGCAGCCGTCTGCTGACCGGGAATCGCAGGCGGTGGCGACTGCAGCGCGAACCATCCCGGCTCGGGAACGAAGCCGAGGATGCCGGGCTCTCGCGCTGCGGTGACGGGCGGGGCGTTCAGCGAGCCGGCGGTGACGCCGAGCACCACGGCAGCCGCAACCATCGTCGCAGCGAGCGCGAGAAGGCGGGTTCGACGGCGACGCGGGAGCGGCAGCCGGGCCAGAGCGGCGCGGCGCGCTCGCGCGGTAGAGGCCTCGTCCGGCGTGGGAAGTGCTTCTCGAGCGTCACGCAGGGCGCGCTCGAGCTCAGACGACACGCTCGTCCTCCAGGACGCTCCGAAGCTCCTCCTTGGCACGTGCCAGACGTGAGGCGATGGTGCCGATCGGCAGGCCGAGCACGCCCGCGATCTCCTCGAGCGGCAGGTCGAGCCAGTAGTGGAGGACGACGACCACGCGCTTCGCCACCCCGAGCGAGGCCACCGCATCCGTGACCGCCCAGCGGCGGAGGTCGTCCTCGGCCGAGTCGCCGAGCGCCCACGTGTGGAAGGTGCTCTCTTCGTCGTGGACGACCTCCAGCCGCCGACTCCGACGGAGGGAATCGACTGCGGTGTTGATCGTGATCCGCTTCAGCCACGGTGCGAGCGGCTGCGTCTCGTCGAACCGCTCGAGGGCCGCGAACGCCTTCACGAAGGCCTCCTGCCCCGCGTCGTCGGCGAGCGCGCGGTCGGCGGTGATCGCGTAGGCCGTGCGCCAGGCGAGGATCCAGTAGCGGTCGAAGAGCGCGCCCGCGGCCTCCCTCGATCCCTCGCGGGCGAGCACGACGAGCTCGATGTCGGGGCGGCGGCGCACTCTTGCCTCTAGTACGTTCGGGACCGGCCGAAGTTATCCATCAGGGGTCAGACCCGTAGGGTCTGACCCCTGAACTGTCCGTCGAGGACATGTCCGCCGGGAGGTCGATCAAGTCCGAATCACCGTCGGCGAGCCAAAGGAGCGTGGGGTCTGACCGTGGGGTCTGACCCCTGGGGTGGCTCCCTTGGACAGGGTGCGCGCTGCTACGCGAGACGCTTGTAGAGGCGGTCGATGAGCTCCGGCATCGCCTCGAGCTTCTCGGTGATGACCCGAATCCGGTACTCGCGGAAGTGCTCCGGCTCGACGCCGAGCGAGTCCGCGATGCGTGCGATCACGTCGTTCGACGGCACGGGGCGATTGCCGTGGACGATGTGGTTGAGGTATCCGGCGGAGAGGTCGGCTTTGGCCGCGAGTCCGCGGTAGGTCGTGCCGGTCTCTTCCATCAGCCGCTCGATCGTCGGCCCGAACGGGTCGTCGCTATATCTCCGCCGTCTCGCCATCAGACCTGCCCGACCCATTTCAGCACGTCTTGCACCGCGACGCGGTCCTCGCCGGAGCCGTCGCGCCGCCGGACGTCCACCGAGCCGTCGTCCAGCGACTTCTTGCCGACGATGATGCGCACGGGAGTGCCGATGAGATCGGCGTCGGCGAACTTCTCGCCAGGCCGTTCGTCGCGATCATCGAGGAGGACCTCGAGACCGGAGGCGTCCAGATCGCCGGCCACGCTCTCGGCGATCGCCAGCACCTCCTCGGCGCCGCCGTGGAGCGCGAGGACATGGGCGGCGTACGGTGCGATCGACGCAGGCCACACGATCCCGTTGTCGTCGTGATGCTGCTCGACCGCCGCCGCCATCATCCGCGCTGGGCCGACCCCGTAGCTTCCGCCGATCAGCGGCTTCTCCGTACCGTCCTCGTCGAGGAACGTCGCGCCGAGCGGCGTGGAGTAGCGGTCGTTGAACTTGAAGATGTGGCCTACCTCGATCGCCGTCTGGAAGCGAAGCTCACCACCGCACGCAGGGCACGTGTCTCCAAGTCGCGCCTCGCGAAGGTCGGCGAAGCGCGGCTCGTAGTCGCGTCCGGCCTCGACGCCGAGGAGGTGCCAACCGTCGCGGTTCGCACCCGCGACGAACTGTCCCTCCCGAAGAGCATCGTCGGCGACGACCTCGAGGGTGATGCCCACCGGCCCGAGGGAGCCGCCGCCGGCGCCGAACGCTCCGCGTATCTCCTCGTCGGTGGCGGGTCGGTAGTCCGCTCCGAGGGCCATCGTCATCTTGGACTCCGAGAGGCGATCGTCGCCCCGGATGAGGCCGAGCACGATCCGCCCATCGTTCGTGACCACCGGCATCGCCTTCGAGGTCGCAGCCGGATCGATGCCCAGCATCTCGGCGAGCGCCTCGATGGTGGTCACGCCTGGTGTCGCCACTTCCTTCGGCGCCTCCAGCGGCTCGGGGAACTCGACTGTGTGCGGGATCCCGCGCGCGACCTCGAGATCTGCAGCGAAGTCGCCGTTCGCGCAGGTCACGAGAGTGTTCTCGCCCGACCCGGACGGGGCGAGGAAGTCGATCGACTCCTTCCCGCCCATCATTCCCGACTCCGCCTGCACCGCGGAGTACATCAGACCGGCGCGCTGGAACATCCGATGGTACGCCTCTTCGCATTTCCGGAACGCGGCGTCGAGCCCGGCCTCGTCCCGATCGAACGAGTACGCGTCCTTCATGATGAACTCGCGAAGGCGCAAGAGGCCGCCGCGGGAACGCAGCTCGTCCCGCTCCTTGATCGAGAAGTGGTAGAGGAGCTGCGGGAGCTGCCGGTAGCTCGAGATCTCCTTCGCATGGAACGTGACCGTCTCCTCGTGCGTCATCGGGAGGACGTAGTCGCGGCCGGTGCGATCCTTCAGGCGGAACACCTCCTCGATGTGGTCACGCTTCGTGTGCTGCCACAGCTCGAGAGGTGTGAGCACGGGCATCAACATCTCCTGGCCGCCGACCGCGTCCATCTCCTCACGGATGATCTGGACGCACTTCTGGTGGACGCGCCAGCCGAGTGGCAGGTACGTCCACACGCCGGCGCTCACCTGGCGGATGTAGCCACCCCGGACGAGCAGCTTGTGGGAGACGGCCTCGGCGTCGGCGGGCGCCTCGCGCAGCGTGGGGATGAAGAGTCGTGACTGCCTCGCGATCATGAACGGGCCATTGTAGGGGCGACGCTTGGGTCGTCCTCCGGCCAGCGCAGGGAGCTCGTCCCTACGTGTCGCCGAGCGGGATCAACGACGCCTCGGCCATCGCAAGGGCCGCGGGCTTGGCCATCTTGAGCCGCTTCGGGCGCTTCATCCCATCCGCCAGCCAGCGGTCGATCTCGACGAAGAGCTCGTCGATGAGCGTCTCCGAGGGCACCTTCTTGAGCACGCGACCGTGCGCGTAGATGAAGCCGACGTCCCGGCCGCCGGCGATGCCAAAGTCCGCGTCCCCGGCTTCCCCTGGACCGTTCACCGCACAGCCCATCACGGCGACCTCGAACGCCTCGGGATACGCGCGCAAGCGCTCCTCGACGACGCGAGCGAGGCTCTCGACGCCCACGTTGTCGCGGCCGCACGACGGGCAGGCGATCATCACCGGCCCGCGCTCACGAAGCCCGAGCGCCTTCAGGATCTCCCACGCGACCTCGACCTCCTTCACCGGGTCGGCGGTGAGCGAGACACGCATCGTGTCGCCGATGCCGTCCGCGAGGAGCGAGCCGATACCCACGGCGCTCTTGATCGCCCCCGCGAACTCGGTTCCCGCCTCCGTCACGCCGAGGTGGAGCGGGTAGGGCACCTTGCCGGCGAGCATGCGATACGCGCGGATCATCGTGGGAACGTGCGTCGCCTTCACCGAGATCTTGAAGTCGTGGTACTCGAGCCGCTCCAGGAGCTCGACCTCCTCCAGCGCCGCGGCCACGAGCGCTTCGGCCTGATCCTGCTGCGCGAGTCGATGGAGGTGCTTCGGAAGCGAGCCCGAGTTCGCACCGATCCGCATCGGGATCCCCGCCTTCTTCGCGGCGAGCACGACCTCCTCGACCTTGTCCGCTCCACCGATGTTGCCCGGGTTGATGCGCACGGCCGCCACCCCCGCGTCGATCGCCTTCACCGCGAGTGAGGCGTTGAAGTGGATGTCCGCGATCACGGGAATGGGAGAGAGCCGCACGATCAGCGGAAGCGCGGCGGCATCCTCGTTCTTCGGGACCGCGACGCGCACGATCTCGCAGCCGGCCGACGCGAGCGCGGCAATCTGTGCCGTCGTCGCCTGGACGTCGTGCGTCTTCGTCAGCGTCATCGACTGCACGGCCACTGGAGCACCGCCGCCGACGAGGACGTCGCCGACGCGGATCTGAACCTCGCTCGCCACGGCTAGAGGGTATCGCCGGCCGAGCGAGACAGGTCCAGGGGTCTGACCCTTAGGGTCTGACCCCTGGATCGGCGTGACCGGCCATGTCCGCTTCGGACAGGACGTGGCTTGGTTACGGGTATTGCTCGTACGGGGTCTGACCCCAGGCGTGTCCGGAGTGGACTAGGAGAGCTTGCCGATGTCGTTCGACAGCCCGACGAAGAACAGCAGCAGCACCACGCCGAGGCCGACGACCGAGACGCGCTCGTAGATCTCGCGCTTCAGGAACTTGCCGCGCGCGCCCTCGATGAGCGTGAAAAGGATGTGGCCGCCGTCGAGCGGGAGCAGCGGCAACAGATTCAGAAGGGCGAGCGAGAGCGAGATGAGGCCGAGCACCCACAGGTAGCTGTCGGCCCCGCGTTCGACGGCATCCGAAGACGCCTGCGTGATGCCGATCGGGCTCGACACCTCGTCGCGCCCCTCGCCGGTCACGAGGCGTCCGAGCGACTTGACGATCTCCTTCGCGACGAGGCCGGTCACCTCGACTGCTCGCCCGACGGCGAGGACGAACCCCAGCCCGGTTCCCTCGAGCGCGAAGCCGATCCTGTAGCGGTCGTCGACGAGCTGCGGAGTGACCGGCGCGAGGACGATCTCCTTTCCGTTCCTGACAACCGTGACTGTCAGCTCCTTGCCGCCCGACTCGCTGATCGTGTCTGCGATCTCGTCGGCCTTCACCGGCTCGCCGTCGATCGCGAGGATCCGGTCGCCCGCGCGCAGCCCGATGGTCTGTGCCGGGGATGCGACGCCTGGTGTGATCTCCGGCGAGACGGTCCCAACCGTGCGAGTCGCCTGGCCGGCGACCGTCATGAAGAGGAACGTGAAGATCGCGATCGTCAGCGCGATGTTCGCCGCAGGGCCGGCGCCGATGGCGACGAGGCGCTTCCAGGTCGGAGCCTTCCAGTACGCATCGGAACCGAGCGCGTCCCGAAGCTCGGTCAGGCCCTTCCCGCCGGACGCAGCGGCTGCATCCGAGATCGGTGCCTTCTGCAGTGCGGCCTCGAGATTGTCGAGGGCCGCTCCGGCGGGCTCGAGATCGTCGCCGTCGAGGATGCGCTTCACGCGGTCGACGGGGCCGGCCAGCGTCGGCACCTCCTCCACGGCCCGTGCGAAGCGCCGCTCGGCGTCGTGGCCGATCGGCCGGTGCATGCCCGGGATCGACACGAACCCTCCCAGCGGTATCGCGCCGACGCCGTACTCGATGCCGTTGCGCGTGCGCTTCACGATCGCCGGCGGGAAGCCGACGTAGAAGCGCCGCGGCCTCAGCCCCACGGCGAGCGATGCGAAGAAGTGTCCGGCCTCATGGATGAGGATCAGGAAGGCGAGACCGAGAATCGCAATGAACAGGCTCATACGGCTGTCAACCTTCGCTCCGCGCGACGTCGTGCCTCCTCGTCTGCTTCGACGAGGTCGTCCAGATCCCGCGCAGGCACACCTTCGATGGCGCCGAGCGTTTCCTCGACGAGCCGACTGATCTCGGTGAAGCGAATCCGGCCCTCCAGGAAAGCCGCAACCGCGACCTCGTTCGCCGCATTGAACGCGCAGGGATAGGTGCCGCCGCGCTCCCCGGCGAGTCGTGCGAGCGGAAGCAACGGGAAGCGATCGGGATCCGGCGGCTCGAACTCGAGCCGGAGACCAGCGGTGAAGTCGAGGCCGGGAACCGGAGTCGCCTTCCGGTCCGGATACGTGAGCGCATACGAGATCGGGACGCGCATGTCCGGATAGCCGAGATGTGCGAGGGAGGCGCCGTCGCGCAGCCGGACGAGCGCGTGGACGACGGACGTCGGGTGGACGACGACCTCGATGCGGTCGTAGTCGAGCCCGAACAGGTAGTGGGCCTCGATGAGCTCGAGGCCCTTGTTCGCGAGGGTCGCCGAGTCGATGGTGATCTTCGGCCCCATCGACCAGGTGGGATGCGCGAGCGCCTCAGCCACGGTGACTGATTCGAGATCGTCCCGCGATCGGTTTCGGAACGGGCCGCCCGAGGCGGTGAGTACGACCGAGTCGACGGCGCCCGGGCCGTGACCGTCCAGGCACTGCAGAAGTGCGGAGTGTTCGCTGTCCACGGGCAGGAGCAGCCCTCCCCCTTGCCTCCACGCGTCGAGCGCGAGGTCGCCGGCTGCGACGAGACTCTCCTTGTTCGCGAGCGCGAGCGTGACGCCGTGCCGAAGCGACCACAGGGTCGCGCCGACACCGGCGAAGCCGACGACCGCGTTGAGGACGAGGTCGGGCTGGGCGGTCTCGAGAAGCTCCGTGACGTCGCCTCCAACCTGGATGTGCGCGACACCGAGCTCCGCAGCCAGCGTGTCCAACGGATGCGTCCCGGACGCGAGAGCGCAGACCGTGAGCTCGGGGTTCGCGGCGATCACGTCGAGGGCCTGGCGGCCGATCGATCCCGTCGCCCCGAGCAGGGCGATTCGCTTCTCGCGCATCGCAGAAGGCTAACCGTGCTTGTGTTCAGACACGGCTACGCAGCTCCGAACGCGAGGATCGTGTAATAGGCCGCGGGACCCGCCCAGAGCAGCGAATCGAGACGGTCGAGCATCCCCCCGTGGCCGCCTAGCACCCGTCCGGAGTCCTTAACCTCCAGGTCGCGCTTCACCGCGGACTCGAACAGATCTCCGACGACGGCTGCAAGCGCGATGACGAGCCCGAGCGTCAGCGACTCAGGAATGGTGAGGAAGTCGTCGCGGTCGCGGTAGAGGAGCACGAACGCCATCCCGATCGCGGCGACCAGGCCGCCCACCAGGCCCTCCCACGACTTCTTCGGTGAGATCGCGGGCGCCATGCGGTGGCGTCCGAACGTGCGGCCGACGAAGAACGCGCCCGTGTCCGCCGCGAAGACGGTGAACAGCACGGCCATGACGGCCCAGAATCCGAACTCGGGAATGTCACGGATCAGCAGCAGGCAACCGATGCCCGCCCCGATCCAGGCGACGCCGAGGAGCGTCACGCCGAAGGACGACGTCGCCGACTGACGGGTGCCACCGAGGCCGTACACGGCAAACGCGAAAAGGAATGTCGAGAGCAGGCCTCCGAGCATCCACTCGATGCCGCCGAGCTCGAGCCCGAGTAGCGTCGCCACGAACCCGAGGTACCCGCCGAGCACGAGCGGCCGAAGCTCGCGGGCCATGACGTACAGCTCGTGGAGCGCGAGGAGGCCACCGACCAGCGCGAGACCGAAGAGCCACCAGCCGCCGAGGTACACGAGCCCGATGACGAGCGGTAGGAGGATCGCCGCGACGACGATCCGCGAGAGCAGCGGGCTCATCCGCTCACCTGACGCCAAACCTGCGCGCGCGACTCGCGTACTCCTCGAGCGCGGCGCGGAGCCGGTCCTCGCCGAAGTCGGGCCAGAGCGTCTCATCGAAGACGAGCTCGGCGTACGCCGACTGCCAGAGGAGGAAGTTCGAGAGGCGCTGCTCGCCCGAGGTGCGGATCACGAGGTCGGGATCGGGGAGCTCCGGGGCGTAGAGATGGGCAGACAGGGCGTCTTCGGACATGTCCTGGGGTCTGACCCCTTCCTCGAGAATCCTGCGCATTGCGTCCACGAGCTCGGCGCGACTGCCGTAGTCGAAGGCGATCCAGAGCTGCAGGCGCTCGAGGTGCGCGGTCTCCGCCTCGAGTCGCTCCATCTTCGTCCGGAGGTCGTCCGGAACGCGGTCGCGCCGGCCGAAGAAGCGCGTCCGTACGCCTTGGTTCGCCAGATCCGGAAGCTCGCGGTCGATCGTCTCGTCCATGAGCTCCAGGATCGAGTCGACCTCATCGGGGGGCCGCGCCCAGTTCTCGGTCGAGAACGCGTAGACCGCGAGCGACGTGATTCCGAGCTCGATCGACGCCTCGACGGTGCGGCGGAGCGCTCGCGCCCCTTCACGGTGCCCCTCGGCGACCGGGAGGCCGCGGGCAGCAGCCCAGCGTCCGTTCCCGTCCATGATGATCGCGACGCTACGCGCTGCCGCGTGCGCCTCGTCCGGCAGCGTCAGACCTCCATGATCTCGGCCTCTTTCGCCTTCAAGAGGTCGTCGATCGTCTTCGTGTGGTCGTCGGTGATCTTCTGCACCTGCTGCTCGGCACGGCGTTCCTCGTCGTCGCCGACGTCGCCGTTCACGACGAGGTCCTTGAGATGCTGCATGACGTCCCTGCGCACGTTGCGGACGGCGACCTTCCCGTCCTCCGCGACTCGCCGGACGACCTTCACGAGGTCCTTCCGCCGCTCTTCCGTGAGCGCGGGGATCGGCAGGCGGATCACCTTGCCGTCGTTCGACGGCGTCAGGCCGAGATCCGACTCCTGGATTGCCCGCTCGATGTTCTTGATCGCCCCGGGGTCGAACGGCTGCACGACGAGCAGCCGTGCCTCGGGAGTCGAGATCGAAGCGAGGCTCTTGAGCGGCGTCGGCGTCCCGTAGTAGTCGATCGTGATGCGGTCGAGGAGCGCCGGAGAGGCGCGGCCGGTGCGGATCGAGTTGAACTCGTGGTGCGTCGATTCGATCGACTTGTCCATCCGCCTCTTCGCGTCCGCGAGGAAGTCCTCGATCGCAGCCATGCAGCGCCTCCTAGGGGGTCGAGATGATCGTGCCGATGCGCGCGCCGGCCGCGACGCGGCGGATGTTGCCCTGCGCGAGCTCGAACACGAGGATCGGCAACTTGTTGTCCATGCAGAGGGAGAGCGCAGTCGTGTCCATCACCTTCAGACCGCGCTCGATCGCCTCGAGATGCGTGAGCTCCGGCAGGAACCGTGCCTCGGGATCGAGATTCGGATCGCCGTCGTAGACCCCCTGGACGCGGTTCTTCGCCATGAGGATCGCCTCCGCGCCGATCTCCAGAGCACGGAGCGCCGCCGCCGTGTCGGTCGTGAAGAACGGGTTCCCGGTTCCTGCCGCGAAGATGACGACGCGCTCCTTCTCGAGGTGCCGTATCGCCCGCCGGCGGATATAGGGCTCCGCGACCTCGGACACCGCGATCGCGGATTGCACGCGCGTGGGCACGCCGAGCCGCTCGAGGGCGTCCTGCAGCGACAGTGCGTTGAGAAGCGTCGCAAGCATGCCGGCGTAGTCGGCCGTCGCGCGATCCATCCCCTCGGCCGCCGCGGCCATGCCGCGGTAGATGTTCCCCGCTCCCACGACGACCGCCAGCTGCGTCCCCGACTCGTGGACGGCGACGATCTCCTCCGCGATCGCCGTCACCGTCCTCGGGTCGATGCCGTACTCGCGCTCGCCGAGCAGCGCCTCGCCGGACAGCTTCAGGAGCGCCCGGCGAAACTCCGTGCCCCGCTGGCCGGCGGCGGCTTGCGTCACCTCGTCCGTGGAGCTCGTCACGAACCGGCGACGGAGATCCGTGCGAACCTCGCGACGGACGCGCCGTCCTCGCCGAGTGCCTGGCCCACCGTCTTGGACGGCTCGTGGATCCACGACTGCTCGACGAGCGCGCCACCCGGAACTGCGGCGAAGAAGCGCTTGTTCAGCATGCCGTCGACGATCTTCTCACGTGCGGCCTCCGGCTTCGACTGCACCTCGTCCGAGTTCTCGTAGATGGAGCGTTCTGCCGCCAGGACGTCCGCGGGGACGTCGTCGCGCGTCGTCCACTCAGGTGCCGCGAAGGAGATGTGCATCGCGAGCTGGCGTGCCAGCTCCTGCGAGCCACCCTGGAGCTCGACGAGGACGCCGATCTTGTTTGCGGGTGGATGTGCGTAGGCAGCGAGCACGTTTCCGTCCGGTGCCTCGAAGCGCTCGGCGCCGACGACGACGATGTTCTCGCCGAGTTTCGCGATGAGCGCGACTCGCTCGTCCTCGAACGAGGAGGCCACCGCAGGCCCGTCCGCGTGGACCGACCGGAGCACCTTCTCGGCGAAGCCGCGGAACTCGTCGTTCTTGGACACCGGCTCGGTCTCGCAGCCGACGCCGACGATCGAGCCCGTGCCACCGTCGACGATGAAGCCGACGAGGCCTTCGGTCGTCTCACGCCCAGCGCGCTTGCCGGCCGACGCCATCCCGCGCTCCCGCAGAAGCGTCCGGGCTGCGTCGAGGTCACCGTTCGTCTCCTCGAGCGCGCGCTTGCAGTCCATCATCCCCGCGCCCGTTGCGTCGCGGAGCTCCTTGACCAGAGATGCGCTGATCGTCGTGCTCATTCCGTCTCCTCTCCCTCTGCCGCGACGACCGCCGGCTCCAGTTCGGGTGTCGCCGAAGAGTCGCCCTCCGGCTGCGCCTCCTGGGCAGGCTCGGCCGGTGTGGCCATTTCGGTGGTCGTGACCTTGGAGCGGCCCGCGGCCACGCCGTCGGCGACGACTCGCGCCACGAGGTCGCAGGAGCGGATGGCGTCGTCGTTGCCGGGGATGAGGTAGTCGGCCTCGTCCGGATCAGCGTTCGTGTCGACGAGCCCGATCACGGGGACACCCAGGCGGCGCGTTTCGCGCACGGCGAGGGCCTCCTTCTTGAGGTCGATGACGAACACGGCGTCGGGCTGCCGCTTCATGTCTGCAACGCCTCCGAGGTTCGCTTCGAGCTTCTCGAGGTCGGCCTCCATCCCGAGGCGCTCCTTCGACGGCAGCAGGTCGAGCTGGCCGTCGGCCTTCAGCCGGCGCAGATCGTGGAGATACGCGATGCGCTCCGAGATCGTGCGCCAGTTCGTGAGCAGGCCGCCGAGCCAGCGGTTGTTCACGTAGGGCATGCCGACACGCGTCGCGTTCTCTGCGACGGCGTTCTGCGCTTGCTTCTTCGTGCCGACGAAGAGGATCGTGCCGTTCCGCTCCGCGACGTTGCGGGCGAACGTGTGCGCCTCCTCGAGCAGCTCCTGCGTCTTCGTGAGATCGATGATGTAGATCCCGCCGCGCTCGCCGAAGATGTAGCGGCGCATCTTGGGGTTCCAGCGTCGCGTCTGATGGCCGAAGTGGACGCCGGCCTCCAGCAGCTCTCGCATCGTGACGACTGACACGCGATCAGCCCCTTTCAGGTTGGTTGGGTGCGGTACGCCGACGGGCCGGACGGAGCCGCGCACAGAGCGACGGCACCCCCGCCACGGCTGGTCGCCGGGTCGAAGGGAACGGAACCGACGGGCAGTCTACCTGCCAGCGCGACGCGCTTGTAACAGATTGTCACTAGCTCAGGAGAGCGCTGCCAGCCGAGCGACCCGCGCTCGCAGCCCGCTGTTACACGGCCGTTCGAGCGCGTTCGAGTGCCGCGACGAGGTCCGCCGGGAGCGGCGACTCGAGGGCGAGCTCCGCGTCGGTGACGGGATGAGCGAAGCGGAGGCGGTACGCGTGCAGGAACTGCCGGCGCAGGCCGAGATCGCCCTCGACGCCGTAGGTCGGGTCGCCGCACACCGGTAGGTCGATCGCCGCCAGGTGCACGCGAATCTGATGGGTGCGTCCCGTCTCCAGCCGGACGTCGAGGAGGGCTCGCTCGCCGATGGTCTCGACGACCTCGAAGAAGGTCACCGCCTCCCGCGGCTCGAGGGTGTCGAGGGAGCGGCGCGTCGGATGGCGGCGGGCGCGACCGATCGGGGCGTCGATCCGGCCCGTCCGGGACTGCGGCCGGCCTCGAACGAGCGCGAGGTAGCGCCGGTCGACCTTCCGGCGTCGAATCGCCTGCTGCAGGGCTTCGAAGGCCTCCTCGGAGCGCGCGACCACGAGCAGACCGGACGTGTCGCGATCGAGTCGGTGCACGATGCCGGGCCGGCGCGGGTCGTCTCCACCAACCGCGCCGAGCGTAACGAGCTGCCCGGCAAGCGTTCCCGCGGTCCTCCCCGCTCCCGGATGCATCGACAGACCCGCGGGCTTGTCGACGACGACGAGGTGTGGGTCGTCGTACACGATGTCGACGGAGACGGGCTCGGCAGCGAGATCACCGGCCTGCTCCGGGACGTCCGCGACGACGACCGCGCCCGCCTCGAGCCGGTGACTCTTCGGACGGGCCTCACCGTTCACTGTCACGGCCCCCTCCGCGACGAGTCGCTCGGCGAGCGCACGCGTGCGTATCTCGGGCCGGGCGGCGAGCGTGCGATCCAGGCGCGCGCCGGCGTCCGTCTCAGCGACGCAGAAGCGAAGTGTCGCCACCACGTGCTCCGTGCATCCGGTGGGAGCGATCACCGAGGACGAGCGCGCCGAACAGGATCGCGACGCCGACGACGATGAAGGTGTCGGCGAGGTTGAACGCCGGCCACGCCACGAAGTCGAGGAAGTCGGTCACATGTCCGAGACGCACGCGATCGAGCAGGTTCGCGAGGCTGCCGCCGACGACGAGCCCGAGGGCAACCGGCAGAATCGGATGGCGTCGTGCCGAGCGCGCGAAGAAGGCCAGCATCGCCACCACCGCAACAGCTGTCACTGCGATGACGAGCGATGTGCTGCTCGAGAACAGTCCGAAGGCGATCCCCGAGTTCTGCACGTGCTGGATCGAGAACGGCCCGACGATGTCGATGCGCTCACCGAGCTCGAGCGTTCGGCCGACGACCTGCTTCGTCAGCTGATCGGCGAGCACCGCAGCACTCGCGACGAGGATCAGCACAGCCCACTGCGCCGTGCCGGCGGCGAGCGAGCGCTCCGCCGAGGAGACGGGCTGCAGGGCGTTCGCGGTCGAGCCGACGCGGACGTCGACCTGTGGAGCGTCCGTCGTTGCCGGTTCGCTCACGGGACGGCCTCGGTCGCCATGGACTCCTCCGTGACCGCGAGCCGGAGGCGAGTGGTGCTCACACTCGACTCTCGAGGGCGCGCTTGTCGTCGATGCAGAGCGTCGCGTACGGAACGGCCTCGAGGCGCTCGGCCCCGATCGGCCGCCCGCACACGGCGCAGTTCCCGTACGTCCCGTCCTCGATCCGGGCGAGTGCAGCCTCGATCTC
>DASUCN010000166.1:0-5706 GCA_036276015.1 Gaiellaceae bacterium
GGCGCATCGTTCCCTCCTCTCGGGATTCGTGTGTGCGCCGGTCACGCTCGATCCGACCCCTAACCGCTCCCCCGCGAGCGGCTAACGAGTCACTAATCGCTGAGCAATTCCGGCGCGTGATTTCCATGCGCCGGATGCTCGTGGCGTACGAGATATTTCTCGTCGGAATACACCTGATTTCTCGTCGGAGAAATCATGAGATTCGAAGTGCGCGCGCTCGGGAAAGTCCCTAGCCCGTGTCGGGCCGAAGCCCGAACGCGAAGCGCTTGCTCAGCACGAAGGAGAGCGGCACGAGGAGCGTGAGCGCGAGTGCCTGCGCCGCGCGTGCATCGAACCCGAACCCCTCCACAAAACCGGCCAGCAGGCCCGCCGTCAGCGCCGCGACGACGACCCCGACGGCGAGATAGCGCGCGTACGCCCACACGAGGCCTTTGTGCGCAAGCCCGAACGTGAAGTAGCGATTCCCGAGGTACATCGCTGCATTCGAGACCAGATAGGCGAGAACGGACGCCACGACGTACCAGAGGCCGCCACCGACCAGCGCAGCGAATGCGGCGAGGTTGAGCACGAAGCCTCCCGTGCCGACGAGGACGAACTTTGCGGGCTGTCCGAGTCGGCGGGCCATCACGCGACCGACGGCTGCAACGCCGGTACCGGTGCGACTCCGGCTGCTCGTGAAAGCGTGCGGTCGAGCATCCCGACGAGGCGGACGAGCCCAGGTCGCAGGCACGGCTTCACGTGCAGGAGTGCCGGCGTCACGGTCAGGCGGACGTCGTGGCCCGCCTCGGCGAGCGCGATCGACTCTGCGACCGGGAAGAACGGATCCGCGGGCGACGACGCGAGCTCGACCGGTGCTTCGACGGCGTGGATCCGCGAGAGCGGCGACAGCTCCTCTACGAGTGCGCGCGTCTCGGGAGCAAGAGCGGCGTAGAGCGCGTCGAAGCGGTCTGGATCCCGGTTCGCGAGCAGTGGCGGCACACCGGGGTCGTCGGGCGCCGACGACAAGAGCGACCGCGCAGCCGCGATGCCGACGAGGGGAACGGTGTCGAATGGCCGGTCGCCGTAGTGGCCGGTGGTGCCGAGCCGGAGGATCGCGCGCAGGCTCGCGAACGGTGCGATCGCCGCGACCGAGGTCACGCGCTCGGCGAGTCGCGGGTCGCTCGCGGCGAGGATCGCGAGCCCGGCCCCGGTCGAGGCGCCGACGAGCGCAACGCGCCGTCCCGAGGCTTCGGCGACGCGCACGAGCGCGTCGACCGTGTCCGGCGTCACCTCACCGCGGCGTACGCGCGGAAGCTCCGGGGCGACCGCGACGAAGCCGGCACTCGCCAGCCCGCCGAGGAAGCGGCCGACCGCTGGCTCGCCGACACCGTGTGGGGTCGCCGCGTTCGCGAACACGACGACTGCGGCGGCGCTGTCCCAGCGAGGCCGCGCCACGAGCGCGTCGACGCCGGCGATCCGGGTCGCCTGGCATGGCGCGTTGCCTCCGCCGAGTGCCGTGCCCAGAACGGTCAGCGCTCGAATCACGCGGCCGCCTCCAGCTCCACCGTCGAGCGGAGCCAGCGGTACCAGTCGCTCTGGAACAGCTCGCGGGGGTCGTGCGCGAGCTTCGCGTCGAGGAACGCGGGCAGCTGCGGATAGGCCGCGAGCAGCTGCCGAGGGGTGGCCCAGCGGTGATAGGTGAGGTAGAAACTGCCGCCGCGCTCGAGTGCGAGGTCGATCAGGCGACGGAAGGCCACAGCCGCGCTCTCGACGCCTGCCGCGGTGTGCTCGACGTGGAGATTCAGCACGGTGCACGCCCAGGGCTCCCGCGCCCACGCGAGCGCGGTCTCCTCCTCGCGCTCGATCAGTCGGACGGTGCCGTACACGACGTCCGCCTCCAGCGCGCGCAGATCGCGGGCCGCGGCAGCGAGGAAGCCCGCCAGCTCGGCCCGCGGGACGTAGAGCTCGCTGATCATCTCGCTCGAGCCGTCCCAGTGGTATCCAGGGACGTAGGTCGCGAGCTGGTGGCGGTCGGAGAGGTAGACCTGTCCGGACGTGGCGAGGTAGTGCTGCGCGTACACCTCGTACGCGCGCGACTTGTCGTGGTGGGCGAGGTGGAGCAGGCGACTCCAGTCCTCCGCGCTCAGCTTGTGATCCGCGCCGAGCGGCGTGTCGTCGGGGACGGGGCGGTAGCAGGAGCAGATCCCACGCTGGAGGAAGTCGGGCGACTCGGGATCGATCGCGAACTGGAAGTCGCCGTACAGGTACCCGTCGGCGATTCGCTCGGCGAAGAGCCCTTCGAGCTCGCTTGCGTGCGCGAGGCGCACGACGCGCTCGACCTTGCGCCGCCGATCGAGCCGCAGGACGGCGGAGTGGATCACGCCGAAGAGCCCATAGCCGCCGCAGACGAGGCGGAACAGGTCGGCGTTCTCGTCCCGCGAGCAATGCCGCACGACGCCGTTTGCGTCGACGACCGCGAGGCTCTCGATGTCCGCGACGAACGGTGCGTAGCCGAGGCCGCGCCCGTGGACGTTCGTCGACACCGCCCCGCCGACGCAGAGGTCGTCGGCACCCGTCTGCTTCTGCCGGATCGCCCAGGGCGTCGGCGCGAGCGCGTCGATCAGCGTGGGCCACTGGATCCCGGCCTCGACCTCGACCAGGCCGCGCTCGCCGTCGATTGCGAGGACGCCGGAGAGCGGGCGTGTGTCGAGCACCAGACCTCCGGAGCAGAACTGCTGCCCGCCCATCGCATGCCGGCCGCCCGCGATCGAAACGGGCCTGCCGGTCGAGCGTGCGGAATCGAGTGCCGCGCCGATCGACTCGAGCGAGTCGACCGGCACGACGGCATCGACCTGGGTCTCGTTGAGCCGCGAGTGGACGTCGTTGACGATCGTCATCGCTGCGGCGTGAGGTCGAACGGGACGAAGGTGAAGAACGTGAGCCATGCGCCGGTGAGCGCTGCGACGATCGCGATTCCGAGGGCGATCTCGAAGGCGCGGCGGGCGATGGTGGTGGTCGCCGAGGCGACCGCGGTATGTGTGAGAGTCGTCATGCCCCGACGGTAGGAGCGGTGCGCCCTTGCGGTAACCGGGCGCGCTTGGGACTCGCATCGGGGATTTCCTGATCTCTCGACCGGGGTGCGCCCCGTGGACGCAGGGGCGCGCGAATGTGACGATGCGCGCATGACGGGCACGCGCGTCACGCAGGTGCTACTCGCGCTCGCCGGGATCGTCCTCGGCGTCCTCGCCTACCGCGTGCAGGTCGAGAACATCCCGACGACAACCGAGCTGCGGTCGGCGGGATCGGTTGCGGCGGCGTGGTCGTTCCTCCTCGCCGGGCTCGTCGCGTGGATGCGCCGGCCCCGGAACCGGCTCGGCCTGCTCATGGTCGCGACGGCGTTCGCCCTTCTCGCGCGACAGTTCCGATACAGCCACGACGACGTCGTCTTCACCGTCTGCTTCGTGCTCGGCGAGGTCGGCTGGGCGTTGTTCACCCACGTGACGTTCGCGTATCCGTTCGGGCGCGTGTCCGACCGTTTCGAGCGCACGTTCCTCTGGGTCGCATACGGCGTGGCGGTCGCGTTCCCGCTTGCGATCCTGGTGTTCTACGGCGGGACGGCGCGCCTTCGCTACCTCGATCCCTTCCCGCGCGAGAACCTGCTCCTCGTCTACGAGAGCTCCCGGGCCGTCGACCTCCTGCAGAAGGCGTTCGGGCTCGTCGCCTTCGGTGTGCTGGGCACGACCTTCGTCGTGCTCGTCCTGCGGAAGTTCAGGCGCTCGTCGCCACGGGCTCGTCGCGTCAATCTCCCGCTCCTCGTCGCCGCCGTGGCAGCGTCGCTCTGGGCCATCCTCAACGGGATCCTCACGTTCGTGGAGGATCCGCCGGAGATCATCTACGACCTCTTCTGGTGGCAGATCGCGTCGCTGATAGCTCTCCCGCTCGCGATGCTCTGGGGGCTCCTCCGGGCACGTCTGGCTCGCGTCCACGTCGGCGAGCTCGTCGTGCATCTGGAGGAGACGCCGGTGGATGGTCTGCGCGACGAGATCGCGCTGGCTCTCGAGGATCCCACGCTCGAACTCGGGCTCTGGATTCCCGACCGCGGCATCTATGTCGACTCGTCGAGCGCGGAGTTGGCGGTGCCCGAGGACGGCGAGGCTCGGGCCGTGACCTTCGTCGAGCACGACGGTGCGCCGCTCGCCGTTCTCGTCCACGACCCGACGCTCCGCGAGGAGCCGAAGCTCGTCGAGGCGGTTGCCGCAGCTGCGCGCCTCGCGCTCGTGAACGCGCGCCTGCACGCGGAGGTTCGCTCGCAGCTCGAGACCGTGCAGGAGTCGCGCGCGCGGATCGCCGCGGCCGCCGACGAGGAGCGGCGCCGGATCGAGCGTGACCTCCACGACGGCGCGCAGCAGCGACTGGTCGCGCTGGCGCTCGAGCTGCGGAGCGCGCAGCGCCAGCTCGACGCGAACGACGACGCGGAGGTCGCTCGCCTGTTGTCGTCGACCGCCGACGAGCTCCAGGTCGCTGTCGAGGAGCTGCGCGAGCTCGCGCACGGCATCCACCCGGGGATCCTCACGCAGGGCGGGCTCGCGCATGCGCTCGAGGCCCTGGCCGCGCGCGCGCCGCTCGCGGTCACGGTCGAGGCGACCGCCGAGCGCTTCGCACCCGAGATCGAGGCCACCGCGTACTTCGTCGCCTGCGAGGCGTTGACGAACGCGGTGAAGCACGCTGGAGCCTCACGCGCGTCGATCGGCGCGCGGCGGGAGAATGGTCTCCTCGTGGTCGAAGTTGCGGATGACGGCCGCGGCGGCGCGGATGTCGACGGCTCAGGGTTGCGCGGCCTCTCGGACCGCGTCGAGGCGCGCGGCGGGCGACTCGTCGTGGAGAGCAGCACCGGGTCGGGCACGCGCGTACGAGGGGAGATCCCGTGCGCGTCGTGATTGCGGAGGATTCGGTGCTGCTGCGCGAAGGCCTGGCGCGCGTGCTCGCCGACGGCGGCTTCGACGTCGTCGCGCAGGCGGCGAACGCCGACGAGCTGAAGAAGGCGGTGCGCCGGTTCAAGCCCGACGTCGCCATCGTCGATGTGCGCATGCCGCCGACACAGACCGACGAGGGCGCTCGCGCCGCGGTCGAGATCCGGGCCGAGCAGCCCGAGGTCGCCGTGCTCCTCCTCTCGCAGGTGATCGAGGCGACGCACGCGCTCGCGCTCGTGAGCAAGTCGGCGGAGGGGTTCGGCTACCTGCTCAAGGATCGCGTGCTCGAGATCGACGACTTCCTCGACGCGGTGCGTCGTGTCGGACGCGGCGGCACGGCCATCGATCCCGAGGTCATCTCGCAGCTTCTCGGCCGCAAGCGCGAGGACGGCCCCCTCGACGAGCTGACCCCGCGCGAGCGCGAAGTGCTCGAGCTGATGGCGCAGGGGCTCTCGAACAAGGGCATCTGCGAGAAGCTCGTCGTCAGCCCGAAGACGGTCGAGACGCACGTGAACTCGATCTTCTGGAAGCTCGGTCTCCTGCCGGCGCAGGACGAGCACCGCCGCGTGCTGGCGGTGCTCGCCTATCTGCGCGCGTGATCCCTTACGCCCTCACGATCGCTGCCAGTCGATTCGTCCACCGATGACATCGAGCGCGCCTTGAATCGTGATCGGCGTCATGTTCGAGCCGTCCGGCTTCATCGTCTGTATCGAGCATGTGTCCTGATTGCCGCCCGGGAAGTGGCAGACGGCAATTG
>DASUCN010000167.1:0-3130 GCA_036276015.1 Gaiellaceae bacterium
CGTCGACGGGCGGCGCGTCGGCACGCCGCTCCTGGGCGCGCTCGTTCTCGTCGCGACCTTCGACGTCGTCTTCGCCGTCGACTCGATCCCGGCCATCTTCGCCGTGACGCGCGAGCCCTTCATCGTGTACGCGGCGAATGCCTTCTCCCTGCTCGGCCTCGCGGCGCTCTACTTCGTGCTGGCGAGCATGCTCGGGCGGTTCCGGTACCTGAACGTCGGCCTGGCGGTCGTGCTCGTGTTCGTCGGGATCAAGATGACGATCTCGGACGTGGCCAAGATCCCGATCGCCGTCTCGCTGACGGTCATCGTGGTCACGCTCGGGGCCGCGATCCTCGCCTCCGTCGTTCGTCCCGAGCGCCTTGCGCGGGAGTCTGCGTAGGCGTTCACCGGATCGTCACCACACGTTCACCACCCTTCGGCCCGGCAGCGACCTTCGCGCCGGGACACTGGCGGCATGACGACTCGCGCTCTCCTCATCGTGGCCGCTTCCCTCGCGGCGCTGTCCCTCGTCGCCGTCGGCTGTGGAGGCGGAGACGACTCCTCCGGCGCCGGCGATCTGATCACCGCCGACGGCTCGAGCACGGTCGGGCCCTTCACGACGAAGGCCGCCGAGGATTGGAAGGCCTCCGGCGGAGGCGACGTCACGGTCGGCATCTCCGGCACGGGCGGCGGGTTCGAGCGCTTCTGCGCCGGCGAGACCGACATCTCGAACGCGTCGCGTCGGATCGACGAGGAGGAAGCCGCGCTCTGCGAGGAGAACGGCGTCGAGTACGTCGAGCTCGAGGTCGCGCTGGACGCGCTCACGAACGTCGTGAACCTCGAGAACGACTGGACGACGTGTCTCACCGTCGAGCAGCTGAACGCGATCTGGAAGCCCGGCTCGACCGTGAAGAACTGGAACCAGGTCGACGCCACCTTCCCCGACGTGCCGCTGAAGCTCTACGGCGCCGGCACCGACTCGGGAACCTTCGACTACTTCACGGACGCGATCAACGGCGACGAGGGCGCGAGCCGCACCGACTACTCGGCCACCGAGGACGACAACGTGACCGTCCAGGGCGTCGCCGGCGACCGGGGAGCGCTCGGCTACTTCGGCTTCTCGTACTTCGAGGAGAACCAGGACAAGCTGAAGGCCCTCGAGGTCGACGGCGGCTCGGGCTGCGTGGCGCCGAGCGCCGAGAGCGCGCAGGACGACTCGTACACCCCGCTCTCGCGGCCGCTCTTCATGTACGTCGAGCTGAGCTCGCTTCAGGACAACCCGGCGACCGAGGAGTTCGTGCGCTACGCGCTCGAGAACCAGAACACGATCGCCGAGGAGGCGCTGTACGTGCCTCTGAGCCAGGAGCAGATCGACGAGCAGCTGCAGAAGCTGGACGACGCCACCGCGTAGATGACGACGGCCGGCGCGACCGTCGCGCGCTCCGCGACCACTCCTCTCCCACGCAAGAAGATCCGCTGGGGAGAGCAGCTCGTGCATGCCGTCCTGTTCGTGGCCGCGGCCATCTCGGTGCTGACGACGGTCGGGATCGTCGTCTCGCTCGTCTTCCCGGCGCTCGAGTTCTTCGGCGAGGTCAGCCCGTGGGACTTCTTCACGGGAACGACGTGGGCGCCGCTCTTCCTCGACGCGCAGTTCGGCGTCCTCCCGCTCGTCGTCGGGACGCTCGTGATCTCCTTCTGGTCCGCGCTGGTGGCGTTTCCCCTCGGGCTCGGGGTGGCGATCTACCTCAGCGAGTACGCCCACGCCCGCGCAACCGCGTTCCTCAAGCCGATCCTCGAGATCCTCGCCGCGATCCCGACGGTCGTGCTCGGCTACTTCGCCCTCACCTTCGTCACGCCCTTCCTCCGCGACCAGCTGGGAGTGCAGGTGGAGATCTTCAACGCGCTCTCCGCGAGCCTCGTCCTCGGGGTGATGCTCATCCCGACCGTCGCGACGCTCTCCGAGGATGCGATGGCCGCGGTGCCGCGCGACCTGCGCGACGGCGGCTATGCCCTCGGAGCGGACAAGCTGCAGGTGTCGACCATGATCGTCGTCCCGGCTGCGATCTCGGGGATCATCGCCGCCTTCGTGCTCGCGTTCTCGCGCGCCGTCGGCGAGACGATGATCGTCCTCATCGCCGCCGGCCAGCTCGCGCAGATCACCTTCGACCCGCGCGAGACGATCGAGACGATCACGGCGTTCATCGGGGCGACCGGGAACGGCGACGTGCCGACGGGATCGATCGAATACAAGACCATCTTCGCGGTCGGCCTGACCCTGTTCGTCATGACCCTCGTGATGAACCTGATCTCCATCCGGCTCGTCCGCAAGTACCGGGAGATCTACGAGTGACCTCGCTGGCCACACCTGCGGCCATCGCCGGCGGGAAGCCGCGCCGCCTCTGGCGGAACCGGCTCTTCACTCTCGCGATGCTCTCGTGCATGTTCGTGGCCTTCGGGACCCTGGCCGTGCTGCTCGTCGACACCGTGGTGACGGGCTGGCCGGCGCTCACGCAGCAGCTGCTCACCGGGCTGCCGTCGACGGTTCCCGCCGAGGCGGGCGCCCGTCCGGCGATTCTCGCGACGCTCTACCTCGGGCTCCTCGTCCTCCTGTTCTCCGTGCCGGTCGGCGTCCTCACCGCGATCTACCTCGAGGAGTACGCGAACCGGGAGCGCTGGTGGAACCGCTTGATCGAGGTCAACATCCAGAACCTCGCAGCGGTGCCGGCCATCGTGTACGGGATCCTCGGCCTGGCGTTCATCGTGCGCGGGATCGGGGTCGGACGCGTGGTGCTCGCCGGAGGGTTGATCCTCACGCTGGTCGTGCTCCCGACCGTCGTCGTCGCCTCGCGCGAGGCGATTCGCGCGGTCCCCGACTCGATCCGCCAGGGCGCCTTCGCCCTCGGCGCGACGAAGTGGCAAGTCGTGTGGCGCCAGGTCCTGCCCGCGTCGATCCCCGGAATCGCGACGGGCTCCATCCTCGCGCTCTCGCGCGCGGTGGGCGAGACGGCGCCGCTCATCATGGTCGGCGCCATCACGTACGTCGCCTTCGACCCCACGCTGCTCGGGCCCTACACGGCACTGCCGGTGCAGATCTACAACTGGACGAAGCAGCCCGACGCCGACTTCCAGACGCTCGCGGCGGCAGGCGCGA
>DASUCN010000168.1:0-15405 GCA_036276015.1 Gaiellaceae bacterium
AGACGGAGGTGGCGGCGTGAGCGACGGGAGCCTCGTGAGAGACGGTGGCCGCGTGAGCACGGGGTATCGCACCGTGGCACGCGAATCCGACATCGCGCCCGGCGAGGTCGCCGTCGTCCAGGCCGGCGGCCGCAGCCTCGCCCTCGGTCATACGGTCGACGGCCGCTGGGGCGCCGTCGACAACGTCTGCACACACGACGGCGGGACGCTCGGCGAGGGCGAGATGGACGACGACTGCGTCGAGTGCCCGCGCCACGGCGCGAAGTTCGACCTCTTCAGCGGCGCGGTGCGCGCGATGCCCGCGGTCTTCCCGGTGAACGCCTATCCGGTCCGCGTCGTCGACGGCGAGGTCCAGGTCGACCTCACCGTCCCGACCCGCGAGCTCGAGATCGGCTGAGCTGCCGCCGAGAGCCTTCCTGACCCTTCGGCGCCCGTGCGACCGCGCCACCGGACCGCTCCCGTGGCTCTGGCACCCGCCCTGCACGTCGGAACGGCAAGACGCGTTGGAGGCTCAGATGGAAGAGCGGACCACGACCACGCGGCGCACCACGGTCGTCCCGGACGAGGTCGACGAGACCGGCAGCACGAACATCAACATCGACGCGAACACGGGCGCGACGACGATCCAGACGAACGACCCCGCGCCTCGCGAGAAGGTCGTCCGCGAGACGACGGTCGAGAAGACGACCCGCACGTAGCGCCCGCAACGGAGCGCCCTCCCGGCGCTATCCTGACCGCGACGACACCCGTCCGGGAGGGCGCTTCGTGATCAGCTCCGCGGCGCGTGACCGCATCAAGCTCGCGGTCGACCAGCTCGAGCAGGCGTTCCACCAGCACGACGAGCGCGCGAGCGCGGACACGCTCGACTCGTACCAGGCGGCGCTGAACCGCGGCCGCGCGATGGCCTTCCAGGAGTCGGCGCACCTCGTCAAGGCCGCGCTCCACGACATCGACGTGAAGAGCCTGTAGTGGCGATGATCACCGCGATCGTGCTCATCAATGCGGAGACCGGGGCGCTCGGCGACCTCGGCGAGCAGCTCGCGGCGGTGAAGGGCGTCTCCGAGGTCTACTCGGTGACGGGCGAGATCGACCTCGTGGCCGTCGTGCGCGCGAAGCAGCACGAGGAGCTCGCCGACATCGTCACGAAGGGCATCGCCAGGGTGCCTGGCGTCGCGAAGACGCAGACCCACGTCGCCTTCAAGGCCTACTCCAGGCACGACCTCGAGTCGATCTTCGCCGCCGGCGACGCCTAGCTCCGCGATGCTGGCCGTCGTCATGGCCGGGGGCGAGGGGAGCCGGCTCCGACCGCTGACCATCAACCGTCCGAAGCCGATGGTCTCCATCGTGAACAAGCCCTGCCTCGGTCACATCTTCGATCTCCTCGTGCGCAGCGGCATCACCGACGCGTACGTGACGCTCCAGTACCTCGCCTCGGTCATCCAGGACGCCTACGGCGACGGGAGCAGCGCGGGCCTGCGCCTCCGCTACAGCGTCGAGGAGACCCCGCTCGGCACCGGTGGCTCCGTGCGCCAGATCGGCGACGCCCTGAAAGACACCTTCATCGTCATCTCGGGCGACGCGCTCACCGACATCGACCTCACGAAGGTCGTCGCGTTCCACAAGGAGAAGGGCGCGGCGGTGACGCTCACCCTCTACCGCGTCCCCGACCCGCTCGAGTACGGCGTGGTCATCACCGACGAGAGCGGCCGGATCACGAAGTTCCTCGAGAAGCCGTCGTGGGGCGAGGTCTTCTCGGACACCATCAACACCGGCATCTACGTCATCGAGCCGCGCGTGCTCGAGCGCTACGCCATCGGGGCGAACTTCGACTTCAGCAAGGACCTCTTCCCGCAGCTCCTCGCGGAGGGTGAGCCGCTGTACGGCTACGTCGCGGAGGGCTATTGGACGGACGTCGGGTCGATCGGCGAGTACGCGCGCGCGAACGCCGACGTCCTCGCCGGGCGCGTGAAGGTCGGCCCGCTCGGCACCGAGATACAGCCTGGTGTGTTCGCGGGCGGCGACGTCCAGGTCGACCCGACCTCGCTGCTCCTCGGGCCGATCTACCTCGGCAATGGTGTGAAGATCGCCGGCGGCACGCAGATCGTCGGGCCGACGGTCCTCCGCGACCAGGTCGTCGTCGACGCGTCGTCGGTCATCGACCGGTCGATCGTCTGGCGCAACTCCTACGTCGGCGAGCGCACCGAGCTGCACGGCGCGATCGTCGGCCGGCAGTGCGCGCTGAAGTCCCGCGTCGTCCTCGAGGAGGGCAGCGTCATCGGCGACCACTCCGTCGTGAACGAGGGCGCGCGCGTCCGCGCGCAGGTGAAGATCTGGCCCGACAAGCAGGTCGAGACGGGCGCCGTCGTCGGCACCAGCCTCATCTGGGGAGCCCAGGGCCGCCGCGCGCTGTTCGGACGCTTCGGCGTCACGGGCCTCGTGAACGTCGACCTCACGCCGGAGTTCGCGGCGCGGCTCGGCTCCGCGTACGCCTCGACGCTCCCGCAGGGGAGCACGGTCACGCTGAACCGCGACCAGCACCGCACGAGCCGCATGCTGAAGCGCTCGCTGATGGGCGGCATCGTGAGCGCCGGGGTGAACGTCGCCGATCTCTCGCAGGCGCCGCTCCCCGTCGACCGCTTCCACACGCGTCATCTCGGCGCGGCCGGGGGCGTGCACGTGCGCGTGTCGCCCTTCGACGTGCGCGTCTGCGACATCAAGTTCTTCGACCAGCACGCGCTCGACATGGGCAAGCCCGCCGAGCGACGGGTCGAGAACCTCTTCTTCCGCGAGGACTTCCGCCGCGTCACCTACGACGACGTGGGCCGCATCTTCGAGAGCCCGCGGGTCGGCGAGGCCTATAGCGAGGCGTTCGTCCGCAACATCGAGCGCCAGGCCGAGCTGAAGGCGGCGAAGTTCAACGTCGTCGTGAACTTCTCGCACGGCACGGCGGCGTCCTTCCTCCCGCAGCTCCTGGAGACGCTTGGCATCTCCAGCGTCCCGATCCGCGGGGTCGTCTCCGAGAACGTGGGCACCCGGTCGCTCGAGGACTTCGAGCAGCAAAAGCGCGAGCTCGGGACGATCACGAGCACGCTCCGCGCGACCTGCGGCGTGATCATCGACGCGGGCGGCGAGAAGATCTTCGTCTCCGACGACCGCGGCCGCATCGTCGACGACCGGCACTTCCTCTCCGTGTACGCGAGCCTCGTCGCCCGCTACGGCAAGGACGCCATCGCCGTGCCGGGCTTCGCTCCGGCCTCGACCGAGCGCCTGGTGACCGAGGCCGGCGGCCGCCTCGTGCGCGTGCGCTCGTCCGCCGAGGCGCAGATGAGCTTCGCGGCCCGCGAGAAGCCGCTCATGGTCGCCGACGGGCTCGGCGGCTTCATCTTCCCGGCGTTCCACCCGTGGTTCGACGGGCTCTTCGCGGTCGTCCGCCTGCTCGAGCTGCTCGCCCTCGGCGGGCGGCCGCTCTCCCAGATCGTCGATGACACCCCTACGGCGCACATCGCCCGGCTCAAGGTCGAGTGCCCGTGGGAGGCGAAGGGGCGCGTCATGCGGATGCTCGCGCAGGAGCCCGCGACGGAGCGCACCCGGCAGGTCGACGGCGTGAAGCACGTGTACGGGAACGAGTGGGTGCTCGTGCTCCCTGACGTCGACCAGCCGCTCTTCAACGTGTGGGCCGAGGCCGCGGACGAGGGTCGCGCCTGGGCGCTCGCGCACCAGTACGCCGACCGGGTCGGAACAATGAGGAGCGCCACCTGACCCGTATCGCGGTCGCGCAGTGCGCGCCGGCCCTCGGCGCGTTCGGGCGGAACCTCGCGATGCACGACGATTGGATCGGCCGCGCGCGCACGGCCGGCGCGCGGCTCGTCGTCTTCCCGGAGCTCTCGCTCACGGGCTACTACGTGAAGGATCTCGCCGGCGAGCTCGCGTGCCCGGCGGACGACGCGCGCCTCGAGCCCATCCGCAAGGCGTCGAGGGACATCGACGTCTGCGCGGGGTTCATCGAGCGCGCCCCCGACGCGCGCCTGCACATCGCGCAGGGCTACTGGTCGGGCGGCGAGCTGCGCCACGTGCACCGGAAGGTGTACCTGCCGACCTACGGGATCTTCGACGACGGCCGCTACTTCGGCGCAGGCGAGCGCTTCGGCTGCTTCCAGAGCGCGGCGGGGCCCGCGGGCATCGCGATCTGCGAGGACCTCTGGCACGTCTCGGTCCCGTACCTGTACTCCGCCGCCGGCGCGACGGTCATCCTCGCGCCGTCGGACAGCCCCGGGCGCGGTGTCGCCGAGGGCGGCGACCTCGGCACCGCCGACTCGTGCCGGCTGATGAACCGCTTCTACGCGCAGTACCTCACGCTCTACGTCGTCTTCGCGAACCGCGTCGGCCACGAGGACGGCATCGGCTTCTGGGGCGGCTCCGAGGTCGTGCAGCCCGACGGCACGGTCGCCGCGCGCGCCAAGGAGTTCGAGGAGGAGCTGCTCGTCGCGGAGATCGATCCCGCGCTCCTCGCGCGCGAGCGCGAGCGGAACCCGCTCATCCGCGACGAGCGCGAGGACCTCGTGCTCCGCCACCTCGCGGAGCGGCTCGGCCTCGGCGCGCCCCGCGAGTGAAGGCGGCGCCGCGCGCGACCGGTCCGCGGCCCGGCGACCTCACGCCGCTGCGGATCGACGAGGCGCTCGTGCACAAGATGCTCGTGTCGTTCCTGCGGGACGAGACGGCGAAGGCGGGGATGAAGCGCGTCGTGCTCGGGCTCTCCGGCGGCGTCGACAGCGCGGTCGTCGCCGCGCTCGCGGCCGAGGCGTTCGGCGCGAAGCAGGTCACCGCGCTCTTCACGCCGTACCGCGCGAGCGCCCCCGTGTCGCGCGACCACGCGAGGCTCATCGCGGAGGCTTTCGGGCTCGCGCTCGAGGAGATCGACATCACGCCGCAGATCGACGGCTACTTCGCGCGCGTGCCGGACGCCGACCGCGTGCGGATCGGGAACAAGATGGCCCGCGAGCGCAAGAGCATCGAGTACGACCGCTCGTGGCCCGACGCGCTCGTCCTCGGGACGAGCAACAAGACCGAGCTCCTCCTCGGCTACGGGACGCAGTTCGGCGACCTCGCGTCCGCGCTGAACCCGATCGGCGACCTCTACAAGACGCAGCTGCGCGAGCTCGCGGTCCACCTCGGCGTCCCGAAGGCCGTGGTCGAGAAGGCCCCGAGCGCGGACCTCTGGGAGGGGCAGACCGACGAAGGCGAGCTCGGGTTCGGCTACGCCGAGGCGGACCTCGTCCTGTACTTCCTCATCGACCGCCGCATGCGCGCGGAGGATCTCGTCGCGTGCGGCTTCGACGCCGGGCTCGTCCAGAAGATCCGCACGCGCGTCCGGCGCAGCCACTTCAAGCGCGTCATGCCGCTCATCGCGAAGGTGAGCCTGCGGACCGTCGGCCACGACTTCCTGTACCCGCGCGACTGGGAGGCCGACTCTTGATCCCCGGTCCCGACTCGACTGCGTCTCGTCGGCTCCCGGGGGCCCTGCGGCTCGGTCGGGCAAAGCCCTCCCTCGCCTGGTTGGGCTATGGCCTAGCGCTCACGGCGGCGGCGATCTTCGGGATCGGCGGCATCGTCGCGAAGCTCGGCTTCCGCGCCGGCTTCGAGCCATCGCAGCTCGCGGAGCTGCGGATCATCTTCTCGTTCCTGCTGCTGCTCGTCGTGCTCGCGGTCTTCCGCCGGAGCGACCTTGCCGTCAGGCGGACGGATCTGCCGATGCTCGCGCTGTTCGGCGTCCTCGGCATCGGCGGCGTCCAGCTCTCGTACTACGAGTCGATCCAGCGGCTTCCCATCGGCGTCGCGCTCGTCATCCAGTACACCGCGCCGCTCCTGCTCCTGCTGTACGCGCGCGCGACCGGGAAGCGCGTGGACGGCCGGCTCTGGGTCGCGGCGCTCCTCACCATCGCCGGCTGCGCGCTCGTCGTGGGCCTGTACGACGAGTCGCTGCGCGCGGTGAACACGGTCGGCGCGCTGCTCGCGGTGCTCTCCGCGGTCATCTTCGCCGTCTACTTCATCCTCGCCGAGCGCGTGCTCGCGACGCACCGGCCGTGGACCGCGCTCCTCTACGGGCTCGGCTTCGCGCTCATCGCCTGGGCGATCCTGCGCCCGGTGTGGCTCCTGCCGTGGGACCTTGCGGCCGCGCACTGGCCGCTGGTCGCGGGCATCGCGATCCTCACCGCCACGCCGTTCGCGCTCACGCTCACGGCGGTGTCGCTCATCCCGCCGGCCCGCGTCGGGCTCACGTCCACGTTCGAGCCCGTGGTCGCCGCGATCGCCGCGTTCTTCATCCTGGCCGAGGCGCTCGAGCCGCTGCAGCTCGTCGGCGGCGCGGTCGTCCTCGTCGGCATCGTCATCGCGCAGTCGCTGCGCGTGCGCGCCGGCGGCGTCTAGCCGAGCCTGGCCAGCCGCCGGAAGGAGAGCAGCGCGAGGCCGTAGCTGAGGGCGAAGCCGATCGCCGCGTAGACGAGCGCGACGATGCCGAGCCGGCCCCACCACGTGAAGGCGGCGAGCACGAGGACGGGGATGACCGCGGCGTAGACCGCCGCCGCGCCACGCGGCGAGAAGCGCCCCGCCCGCATCCAGCCCTGGACGACGCGCCGCCAGGCGATGATCGCGATCCCCGCGGCGAGCCAGGGCAGCCACTCGGGCACGTTCACGGCCGCAGAATGCCACGTCGATGGGGAAGCTCTATCTCGTGGCCACGCCGATCGGGAACCTCGAGGACGTCTCGCCCCGCGCGCTGCGCGTCCTCCAGGAGGTCCACATGGTCGCCTGCGAGGACACCCGCCACACCCAGATCCTCCTGCGGCGGTACGAGATCCGCGCGAAGCACCTCACCGCGTACAACGAGTTCAACCACCGGCGGCAGGTCGCGGTCCTCGTCGGCCAGCTCGACCGGGCGTGGGACGTCGCGCTCGTCTCCGATGCCGGCACCCCCGCGCTCTCGGACCCCGGCGAGGCGCTCGTGCGCGCGGCCATCGACGCGGGCCACGAGGTGATCGCGATCCCCGGCCCGAGCGCGGTCGTCGCGGCGCTCGTGGCCTCCGGCCTCCCGACGCGCGAGTTCACGTTCCTCGGTTTCCTGTCCAAGAAGAGCGCCGAGCGCCGGCGGCGGTTCGCAGCGCTTCTCGCCGAGGGCCGCACGATCGTCACCTACGAGAGCCCGTACCGCGTCGCGGCCGCGCTCGCGGACCTCGCGGCCGTCGCGCCGGACGCGCGGGTCGCGGTCGCGCGTGAGCTCACGAAGGTGCACGAGGAGTTCGTGCGCGGCACGGCGGCGGAGGTGGCCGCTCGGTATGCTGCCCAGCGCCCGAAGGGAGAGATCACGATCGTTGCCGCGCCCGCGGCGGAGAAGGGGGAGCGTCGTGCCGACGAGGGCCCGTCCGAAGAGCCGGACCGTTGACGTCTTCGTCGAGATCCCGAAGGGCTCTCGCGCGAAGTACGAGTACGACCAGAAGAGCGGACGCATCCGGCTCGACCGCGTCCTCTACTCGTCGGTGGTGTACCCCGCCGACTACGGCTTCATCGACGGCACGCTGTCAGGTGACGGGGATCCGCTCGACGCGCTCGTGGTCGTCGAGGTGCCCACGTTCCCCGGCTGCGTCGTCCCTGCGCGGCCGATCGGGACGCTCATCACGACCGACCGGAAGGGCAGGGACGAGAAGATCCTCGCCGTGCCCGTCGGCGACCCGCGCTTCGACGGCATCCGCGAGCTGAAAGACCTCGCGAAGCACTGGCTCCTCGAGATCGAGACCTTCTTCGCGACGTACAAGACGCTCGAGGGCGACGTCCCGCTCGTCTCCGGCTGGCACGGCGCCGCCGCCGCATGGAAGGCGATCGACAGCGCGCGCAGGCGCGCCCGCACCTCATGAAGCGCGAGTACCGGTCGTGGCAGAGCCCGGCGCTCGGCCGGCCGATGGAGCTCCTCGTCTTCGGCGACCGCGGGATGCCGGTCATCGTCTTCCCGACCTCGATGGGCCGCTTCTACCAGTGGGAGGACTTCGGCATGGTCGCCCACCTCGGAAGCCGCATCGACGCCGGCTACCTGCAGCTCTGGTGCATCGACAGCGTCGACAGCGAGTCGTTCTACGACAGCGCAAGGTCCCCGCAGGATCGCGCGCGGCGCCACCTCGAGTACGAGCGCTACGTGCTCGAGGAGGTCGTGCCCGCGATCACGGAGGCCAACCCGGACCCGTACCGCTGCCTCATCGGGGCGTCGTTCGGCGCGCTGCACGCCCTGCTCTTCACGCTCCGGTATCCGGAGCTCGCGCGAAAGATCGTCTGCCTGTCCGGCGCGTTCGACACGTCGCGCTGGCTCGACGGCTCCCATGACGGTGACGCGTACTACCTGGACCCCCTCGCGTTCCTGCCGGGCCTGACCGACGAGCGTTACCTGGCCCCGCTGCGCCAGGCGGAGATCATCATCGCGACCGGCGACGAGGACGCGAACGCGCACGAGTCGCGCGTCGTCGCGGCGCTCCTGCAGCAGAAGGGCGTCCCCGCGGCCCTGCATCTGTGGCGCGGCTGGGCACACGACTGGCCGTACTGGAAAGAGATGGTGGATGTCTTCCTATGACCACTGAGAAGATCGTCGGGCTCCTCGTCGGCCGCGAGAACACCTTCCCGGGCCCCTTCCTCGAGCGGCTCGCGGCGAAGGGCGCGCAGCACGGGATACGCGGCGAGATGGCGGTCCTCGGCGGCGCGAAGGAGCTCGAGCAGCCGCGCTACAGCGTCATCGTCGACCGCATCAGCCACGAGGTGCCGTACTACCGCGCGCACCTGAAGAGCGCCGCGCTCATGGGCACCGCCGTCGTGAACGACCCCTTCTGGTGGGAGGCGGACGAGAAGTTCTTCGAGTGCACGCTCGCGCGCAAGCTCGGCGTCGCCGTCCCGAAGACGATCGTGCTGCCGAACAAGGCCTACATCCCGGACATCAGCGAGCTCTCGCTCCGCAACCTCGCGTACCCGCTCGACTGGGACGGCTACCTCGAGTACGTCGGGCTGCCCGCGATCCTGAAGCCGAACACGGGCGGCGGCTGGAAGGACGTCTACCGCGTCGACAGCAAGGAGGAGCTCCTCTGGGCGTACGACCAGACGGGGACCGCGACGTTCGGCCAGCGCCCGAAGACGATGATCCTCCAGGAGTTCATCAAGTGGGACGACTACGTGCGGTGCATCGCGATCGGGCGCCGCCACGTCATGCCGATCCGCTACGACCCAACGGCACCGTTCCACGAGCGCTACGTCATCGACAAGCCGGTGACCGGCGAGCTGCGGGAGAAGGCGATCAAGGACGCGATCACGCTCACGGACGCGCTCGGCTACGACATGGACACCGTCGAGTTCGCGGTCCGCGACGGCATCCTCTACGCGATCGACTTCCTGAACCCGGCGCCCGACTTCGACAGCTTCTCCATCAAGGAGGAGAACTTCGACTGGGTCCTCGAGCGCATGACGGACCTCGTCATCTCGTACGCGACCGGCGCGGCGAAGCCGCCCTGGGTGGGAGAGCACCGCTGGTGGCGGCACATCCGCTAGCCCGGTATCACGCGCTCCTCGAGGATCCGGTGCTCGCGCAGGCGAGCGTCGAGATGCTCGCCGAGGGGCAGCGCGCGCGCCGGCTCGTCTTCGGCGAGCGGCCGCTCTGCGTCGCGGTCCGCCCGAACCTCATCAGCAGGCGGCAGTACGACGACATCAACGCCTCGGCCGAGACCCTGTACAAGGCGTTCGGACGGCTCGAGAAGGCGCTCCTGAAGGACGAGGCGTTCCGGCGCGAGCTCGATCTCGACCCGCAGGAGGAGCGCCTGGCCCTCGCGGACCCGGGCTTCGCCGCGTCGTCGCCGTCCGCGCGGCTCGACGGCTTCGTCGGGGACGACGGGATCATCCGCTACGTCGAGTACAACGCCGAGTCGCCCGCCGGCATGGCCTACAACGACGAGCTCGTCGCGGTCTTCGAGACGCTCCCGGTGATGAAGGCGTTCAGGAAGACGTTCCGAGCGCGGACGGTGCCGACGCGCGGCCGCCAGCTCGCGGTCATGCAGCGAGCCGACCGCGCCCGCGGCGGCGACCGCCCGTCCATCGCGATCGTGGACTGGCGGGGCCTTCCGACCCTCACCGAGTTCGAGATGTTCCAGCGGTTCTTCGAGGAGAAGGGACTGCGCACGATCATCTGCGCGCCCGAGGACCTCACCTTCTCGCGCGGCCGCCTGCGCGCGAACGGGAAGCCCATCGACCTCGTCTACCGGCGGGTCCTCACGAGCGAGCTCCTCGCGCGCCCCGAGGTCGCGAAGCCGCTCGTGAGCGCGTACCTCGCCGGTGCCGTCACGGTCGTGAACAGCTTCCGCGCGAAGCTCCTGCACAAGAAGATGTCGCTCGCGCTCCTCTCCGACGACGGCTACGGGAAGCTCTACACCGCTGCCGAGCGGGCCGCCATCGCCCGGCACATCCCGTGGACGCGCAAGGTCCGCGAGGGCCACACGACCTACGGCCGCAAGATCGTCGATCTCGCGGACTTCGTCATCGGGAACCGCGAGCTGCTCGCGCTGAAGCCGAACGACGAGTACGGCGGCAAGGGCATCGTCCTCGGCTGGACCGTGGACCAGCACGAGTGGGAGCAGGCCTTCCTCACCGCGCTGACGTCCTCGTACGTCGTGCAGGAGCGCGTGCCCGTCCCGCGCTACCCGTTCCCGGTGATGCTCGACCGGATGCACTTCCTCGACCTCTCGATCGACCACGACCCGTACCTGTTCTGGGGCACAGTGCACGGCTGCCTCACGCGCCTCTCGTCGAGCGCGCTGCTGAACGTCACGGCCGGCGCGGGCAGCGTCGTGCCCACGTATATCGTCGAGCCGCTATGAAGACCGCGAACGTCCCGCGGCTCACCATCGGGATCGAGGAGGAGTTCCAGATCGTCGATGGCGACCGCCAGCTGAAGAGTCACATCGAGACGCTCCTCGCCGCGGCCGCGCCGCGCCTCGGCGAGCGCGTGAAGCGCGAGATGATGCAGTCGGTCGTCGAGGTCGGCACCAAGATCTGCCGCGACATCTCGGAGGCGCGCGAGGAGATCCTCCAGCTCCGCGGGACGCTCGCCGCGCTGCTTCGCCCGGAGGGCCTCCGCCTCGTCTCGGCGGGCACGCACCCGTTCTCGCACTGGCAGGAGCAGCAGGTCACCGATCACGAGCGCTACAAGGTGCTCGAGGAGGAGCTGCAGGACGTCATCCGCGAGCTCCTCATCTTCGGGCTGCACGTGCACGTCGGCATCCCCGACCGCGAGCGGCGCATCGAGGTGATGAACGAGGCGCGCTACTTCCTGCCGCACCTCCTCGCGCTGTCCTGCTCGAGCCCGTTCTGGCTCGCGCGGAGCACGGGGCTTCACTCGTACCGGCAGATCGTCTGGCAGCGCTTCCCGCGGACCGGCATCCCGCCGGAGTTCACGTCGTGGGACGAGTACGAGAACTACGTCGAGCTCCTCGTCCGGACAAGGTGCATCGACGACGGCAAGAAGATCTGGTGGGACCTGCGGCCGCACGCCTTCTACCCCACGATCGAGTTCCGGGTCTGCGACGCGGCCACGAAGGTCGAGGAGACGCTCTGCATCGCCGCGCTCACGCAGGCGATCTGCGCGAAGCTGCTCGTGCTCCGCGACCGGAACCTCGGGTTCCGCCGCTACCTGCCGCAGCTCATCCAGGAGAACAAGTGGCGCGCGATGCGCGGCGGGATGAACGCCAGCCTCATCGACTTCGGCAAGGAGGCCGAGGTGCCGATGAAGGACCTCTGCGTCGAGCTGCTCGAGTTCGTCGACGATGTCGTCGACGCCCTCGGCTCGCGCACGGAGGTCGAGTACCTCCAGGTCATGGCGCGCGAGGGGACGAGCGCCGACCGGCAGCTCCAGGTGTTTGCGGCCACTGGGCATCTCCACGCGGTCGTCGACCACCTCGCGGCGGAGACGATGGCCGGGGTGCCCGAGCTCGTGCTCGAGTGACGCCGACGCAGGCCGTCGAGCGTCTCGTCCGCGCGTCGGTCCACCTCTCCGACGCCGATCTCGCGCGGCCGTGGGCCTGGAAGGAGTACGACGAGGAGGGCATCCGCTTCGCGCTGCTCATGGCCCACCACGAGCTCCGAGATCTCGCTGCGACGCTCGAGGACGAGCGCGCGCGCGGCCACGCGCCGCTCACGCTCGCCCAGCGCATCCTCGGCGGGTACCACGAGTCGTACCGCGACCTCACCGGCGCGCTCGCCGGCATCCGCGACGAGGAGCTCGACAGGGCGCCGGACGAGGGCGAGTGGCCGGTCCGCCAGGTCCTCCAGCACATGCTGGGCGCGGAGTCCGGCTTCCGGACGTCGATGGTGCTCGCACTGCGGATCGGGCGCGCAGGACAGCGGCGGTCTGCGACCGACGACGAGATCGATGCGCTGAACGTGCCCGAGAAGGTCGAGGGGGACAAGCGCGCCGTGCTCGACGGCCTCTTCCGCAGCCACGTCCGGGTCCTTGCAGAGCTCGGTGACGTCCGCGACGACGAGCTCGACACGCCGTCCGAGTTCTGGGAGGCGACGAAGTACCCGGTGCGCTTCCGCATGCACCGGCTCGAGGAGCACCTGCGCCAGCACACCGTCCAGGTCGACAAGACGCTCGCCGGCATCGGGCACCCGCCGACCGAGGCGGAGCGGCTCGTCCGCCTCCTCTATCAGGCTGTCGGACGGGTCGAGGCGGCGCAGCTCGGTGCGAGCGAGGTCGCGCAGCAGGCGCAGCAGCACAGCGCCGAGTTCATCGAAGGTCTCGCGCGCGACGTCGAGGCCGCGCTCTGACCCATAGGACCTGTAGACAGGATCTCAAGACATCCGCGGCAAAAGCCTGTCTACATCGCGACAAAGAGAGCAATCACGCTGACAAGCCACAGTAGGGCGGCGGCGCGGAATCGCCACTGTAGTCGCGCAAGTTCGCGCTGCGGGTGAGGACGCAAGACAAGACTGAGCAGCCGCCACCTGTTCGCCGAGACATAGGGATAGCTGCGATCGCCAGTGACCTTGCGGTACACACGGTTGAAGTTGTAGATCTCGAACAGCATCCAGAGCGTGATGCCACACGCAACCAGTTGAAGCGTTTGGGACACTAGCGTCTCCAACTCGGCAGCCCATCGTTTAGACGATCGCTGATCGGGCGGCTACATGGGCCTGCGCTCATTGGAGTCGCCACGGCAGGGGACTCCAGTTCAAGACATCCTGTTCCCGGAATCCAACCGTGAGCCCGATGCTGACCTGCGGCGTATAGAAGCCGCTTTCGACGGACGAATTGTTGGCCAATGGGCTGATGGTGATGCCCCGACCGAGATTGAACAGGCCTGCCTGGAATGTCGCTGCCGGGCCTGTGAGGAAGCTATCCGTATGGCTTGGTCGATTTGCCCCGTCCTGCATGACTCCCTCGACGTTGCTGAAACCGGCCGGAGGAAAACCGGCTCCAACGCCGAATGCGTAGTACGCCTGATCAAAGCGGTCGACGCTGCGCTCGATCACAACGAAACCGATGCTGACGGACAACGTGCGATAGTCGATTGCGGGCTGTGTCAGCGCGGGCGAACGCGGGCTTGCGGCTACGCATTCGATGCCGCACGCGCCGCCCTCCCGCTCTTCGCCGCTAGTAACCCGCATCCCGCTCGGATCGCTCTGGGTGATCGGGTTCCCGCCGCCGTAGCCGAAGGCGTTCAGCGTCGCCGGTGAGGCCGCGCTCCCGTGCAGCGGATCGCGCGTCAGGAACCGCCCGCTCGCCGGCTCGTACCAGCGCGCGCGCAGGTAGAGGAGGCCCGACCCGTCGCGGAGCTGGCTGTTGTAGCCGAGGAAGGTCGGGGTCGCCGCGCCCGGGCTGACCGCCTGCAGCTCGCCGTAGGCGGTGTAGCGGAAGGACTTGGTCACCGCGCCGGTGCTGCCGACCTCGGCCCGCACGCTCTTGGAGCCGTCGCGGGCGAAGCTGTGGCTGGTGCCGTCGGCCTTCTCCCCGTAGAGCGGGCCGAGGCCGTAGACGATGCGCTCCGAGCCGACCTGGAGCAGGCGCGCGAGCGGGGTCAGCGGATCCCACAGCAGTGCGGTCGCGGCACCGCCACTGACCGTGCGCGAGGCGAGCAGGCCGTCGCCCTGGTAGGCGAAGGTGCGCCCGGTGCCCGCGACGGTCGAGCTGGTGAGGCGGTGCAGCGCGTCGTAAGTGAAGGTGTCGGCGCCCCGGCCGGTGAGCCGGTCGGCACCGTCCCAGCCGAAGGTGCTCGTGCCGTCGCCCGTCAGCCGGTCGCTCGTGTCATAGCTGAAGGTGGTGGCCGGGCCGGTGCGGCTAGCGATGTTCGACCCCGCGTCGAGGGTGAAGGCTTCCGGCACCGCCCCGGTGATCGCCTTCAGGCGCTCGAGGCCGTCATAGCTCAGGGCGAAGCTGTCGGTCGTCCCGGACTGGGTGATGCCCGAGACGACCTCGCCGATCGCGGTGCGGTTGCCGCTCTGAACCGCTGACCCAGTCAGCGGTCGTGCGTGCGCTCGGATTGCGAAGTTGAGCAGCGAAGTACATGACGTTCGCGTCATGACTTCATGGTGAAGAGCGCCTAGGTTCCAGTTCACCGCACGTCACACGCGTCTGAACAACAAGCTGCGGCGGCGAAGGGAGCCTGGATGCCAAGAGGACACTTCTCACCATCTCGCCGGCGCCTCCTGTCGATGGCCGCTGCTGCGATGGCGTTCATTGTCGTGGTCGCGAGCGACACGCCCCAAACGGGCTCAGCGCAGACAGCCGTCACTCCGCTGGGGCTCGGTTCAAGGCCGATCGGGATCGCGATCGACGCAGCTGGTGGCCGTATCTACGTGACGAACTCGGGTCAGGACACCCTCGCGGTCCTGGACCTGTCATCCGGCTCCCTGGTCGGAAAGATCCCGACCGGGGCTGAGCCCGGTCTCGTCCTTTTCGATCCGGCCAGCCGGCGCGTATACGTCTCGAACTTCCGAAGCGGCAACATCACCGTCGTCGACGCAGGCGCTTCAGGGGCGACGAACCCGACAAGCGACCCGATGGATCCCACCTCGCCGAGCGCCGTCGTATCGACGCTCCCGGTGGGCGGGCTCGGGCTTGCCCTTGATCCCGTCGCAAAGCGCATTTACGCAGCGTCCGGGACTTCGCTGGCAGTGATCGACGCGACTACGAGTCGCGTGATCGCCCGCGTTCAGGCCCCAGCGGGCGCGAACCTCTGGGGCGCTGCGGTCGATCGCACGTCGAACCGCGTTTACCTGACAGACCTGTTCACTGCGCGCGTCCTCGTGTTCGACGGCGCGACCGACCGGTGGCCCACTCCCGTAAGTTGACCCACTTTCCGTAGGAGGAGCGATGCCTGAGATCCACATGCGCGA
>DASUCN010000169.1:0-2571 GCA_036276015.1 Gaiellaceae bacterium
CGTGCACGTTGTCGAGGGGGATCTCCGCACGCGTGTACCCGATCCACACCGTCGTCGCCAGCTCGGGCGTGTAGCCCGCAAACCACGCGTCGACGTTCAGCTCGGCGGTTCCCGTCTTGCCCGCGGCCGGGCGACCGAACGCAGCCCGCGTCCCCGTTCCCGACTGGACGTTCTGCTCGAGGATGCGCGTCACGATCGCGGCGACACCCTCGGAGATCGCGCGTCTCCGCTTCGGCTTGCCCCAGCCGGCCTGCGTGTCGACCGTGCCGTCCGCGAGAACGACGCGGCGGATCGCCATCGGCTCCGCATAGACGCCTCCGGCGGCGAGCGTCGCGTACGACGAGGCGAGATCGAGAGGCGAGACCGCGATCGAGCCCAGCCCGATTGCGGGAACGTAGTCGCCCCTGATGTCGAGCTGCGAGCGCACTCCCATCCGCCGCGCGACCTCTGCAACCTTCTCGGGCCCGACGTCGAGCGTCAGCTGCGCGTATACCGAGTTGTCCGACCGGAGCGTGGCGCTGCGGATCGAGCTCCAGCCGTAGTAGTCGTTCGCGTAGGTCTTGACGCACCACCAGCTGCCGTCGTCGCAATTCCCCGCCGGATGGATCCGGTACGTGAACGGGGCGGACACGTAATAGGTCGAGTCGGGGTTGATCCCCTGCTCGACCGCGGCAGCGAGCACGAACGTCTTGAAGGTCGAGCCCGGCTGGCGCCGTGCCTGCGAGACGAGGTTGAACTGGTTTTTCGGCCGGTTCGGCACCACGGCCGTCATGGCCCTGATCGCACCGGTCCGCGGGCTGATCGAGATCAGCGCCGAGGCAGGATCGTCGGGGTCGTCGAGCGTGTCGCGGATCGCGGATTCCGCGAGGCGCTGATAGCGCGGGATGATGGTCGTGTACACCTTGAGCCCGCCGGACCGCACCTGTTGCGCCCCGTACGCCTCGATCAGCCGGTCGCGCACGTATCCGAAGAAGTACGGCTCGCGGATCCGGTCGTACAGGCGTCCGCGGCGGAGCCGAAGCGGCGCATCGAGCGCCTTGCGGTAGATCCGGGGCGTGATCACTCCGGTGTCCGCCATCGCGCGCAGGACCTCCTGGCGCCGCGCCAGCGCCGGACCCGGCGCCGTGAACGGGTCGTAGATCGACGGCGCCTGCGGGAGGCCGGCCAGCAGTGCCGCCTCCGCGAGCGTGAGGTCTTCGGCCGGCTTCGAGAAATACGTCTGCGCGGCGGCCTCGATTCCGTACGCCCGGTTGCCGTAGAAGCTCTGGTTGAGGTACTCGGTGAGGATGCGCTCCTTCGACCATGCGCCGTCGAGCTTCGTCGCGAGGCATGCCTCCTTCACCTTTCGCTGGACGGTCTGCTCGCGCGAGATGTAGAGGTTGCGGACGAGCTGCTGCGTGATCGTCGACCCGCCCTCCACGATCTCGCCGGCGCGGAGGTTCTCGACCGCAGCCCGTGCGATGCCCTCGACGTCGACGCCGTCGTGCTCGAAGAACCGACGGTCCTCGATCGCGATCGTCGCCTTGCGGATCCAGAGCGACATGTCGGCGGCGGTCACCGGCTCCCGGTTGCGCTCGGCCGGGATCGACCCGAGCAGCGACCCGTTTGCCGCGTACACGAACGTGTTCGCGCCGATGTCGACGGACTGGAGCGAGTCGAGATCGCACGACGATCCGTAGGCGAGGACGGCCGCTCCTCCCCCGACCCCCGCGATCGCAGCGAGCGCGACGATGGCGATCACCGCGGCGGCGGCGCCACTCCGCCTGCGACGCCGGCGCAGCGCGCGCTGGTGGCGGCCTCGCGGGCGCAGCGTGTCCGGGTCGAGCGGAGAGCGCCTGCGTCGAGGCGGGCTCATGGCGGGATGGTAGCCAGGGCTCGGAACGAGTTCGGCGGCGGCGGAAGCGCTCCTCGTGCTGGAATCCCCACGTGTCCGAGCCAGCTCCGCCGGTGCGCTACCCGGGCCGCCTCGCAGGCTGGCTCGTCTTCGTCCTCGCCCTGACGGCTCTCAACTACGCCGGCCGCTTCGCGGGGACCGGCGAGACGGACGACGACATCGCCTACCAGTGGGTGTCCTCGATCGGCGTCGTCGTGCAGTTCGCGATCATGCTGGGGATCCTCCTGCTCATCGCGCGAGGGCTCTCGAAACGTGAGCTGTTCGCGCTCCGTCGGCCAGCTTCGTGGAAGCGCGCCGCCGGGCTCGCGCTTCTCTGCCTCGTCGCGATCTACGCGGCCTCGGCGGCCTACGTCGGCCTCCTGTCGCTCCTGGGCGACTACGACGTGAGCGAGGAGCAGGGGCTCGTGCCGGACGAGTGGGACTCCAGTCGCGCTGCCCCGTTCGTCGCGTTCTTCCTCGCCGTGACCCTGCTCGCGCCGGCGGTCGAGGAGCTCACGTACCGGGGCCTCGGCATCTCGCTCCTGCGGCCCTACGGCACGGTCCTCGCGATCGGGGCGACGGGAGTCCTCTTCGGCCTCGCCCACGGGCTCCTGGTCGGGCTTCCGATCCTCGCCTTCTTCGGGCTCGTCGTCGGGTGGCTGCGCGTGCGTACCGGAAGCATCTACCCGCCGATCGCG
>DASUCN010000170.1:0-2467 GCA_036276015.1 Gaiellaceae bacterium
CGGGAGCCCGACAAGCGCAAGTGGGCCGAGCGTGCCGAGGAGGAGTGGGGGGCATGGGGGACGATCTACCGCGACGACGACGGCCGCGTCCTCGGCTCGATGCAATACGGGCCTGCGTCGCTCTTCCCGCGCGCGGCCGACCTCCCGGCAGGCCCCCCGTCGGAGGACGCCGTCCTCGTCACGTGCGCCTACCTGCTCACAGACACGCAGCCGTGGGTCGAGCAGTCGCTCTTCCTCGCGGCCATCGGCGAGGCCCGCGACAAGGGCGCGCGTGCGCTCGAGGCCTTCGCATATCGCTATCGAGAGGGCACGTCCGGAACCGAGCGGTTCCTCGTCCATCGAACGGTCTTCCCGCGCGACTTCCTCGCCGACTTCGGCTTCCGAACGGTGCGAGCGGCGGGCCGCATCGAGCTCGCACGCCTCGACCTCGGTGGGCTCCAGCCGGTCGAGGAGGGTGCGCGCGAGAAGGTGCTCAGCGTCGTACGCGAGGCATTCGCCCCCGCGTCGCCCGCCCCCGCGCCGCCCGCCGGCCGTTAGCTCGCGCGCTGCCCGAAGTAGCTCGGGAGCGACGCGCCGACCAGGAGCTCCGCGATCTGGATCGCGTTGAGCGCAGCGCCCTTGCGCAGGTTGTCGCAGACCAGGAACAGCGCGAGCCCGTTCTCCGCTGTCGGATCCGAGCGCACACGTCCGACGATCACGTCGTCGACGCCTATCGCATGCCTGTGTGAAGGTACCTGCGCATAGCGGAGGCCAGGTGCGCCCGACAGGATCTTCTCTGCCGCGGCAGGTTTGAGCGGCTCGACCGTCTCGATCCACACCGACTCCGCGTGCCCGACGATCACCGGGACGCGTACGCAGGTCGCACTGACGGGGAGGTCGGGGAGCTCGAGGATCTTGCGCGTCTCCTCGCGGAGCTTGACCTCCTCGTCGTACTCGACTCCGTCGAACTCCCAGTCCATCCGCAGCTGATGGTCGTCCGCGCCCTCGGCGCGGAGATCCTCGATCGCCTCGGAGCCGGCTCCTGACACCGACTGGTACGTCGCGACTCGAACGCTCTTCAGGCCTGCGGCGTCGTGGAGCGGCGCCAGGACCATCGTCAGCGGGATCGTGCAGCAGTTCGGGTTGGCGATGATCCCGGTGTGCTCGAGCGCACGCTCGCCGTTCACCTCCGGCACGACGAGCGGGATGCCGGGCTCAAGACGGAACGCCGACGACTTGTCGATGCAGACGGCGCCCGCCGCAGCCGCGACGGGCACGAGCTCCTTGCTCCACTGCGTTCCGATCGAGAAGAAGCAGACGTCGAGATCGCCCGCTCCGAGAGAGCGCGCCGTTGCTTCCTCCACCTCGAAGTCGCCGAGCCAGCCCCCTGCGGATCGCCACGACGCGAAGGTGCGGAGGTTCGTGTACCCGCGGTCGACGAGGTACTCGAGCGTCACTCGACCGACCGCGCCGGTCGCACCCACGATGCCGATGCGGAGCTCGGGATCGATCATCGCTCCAGTGTACGGACGAGAGGAGAAATGGGCCCAAAAAACACTGAACCGGCTGACCCGAAGGCCCGCCGGTTCAGTGGGAGGAACATATTTCGCCGGATCACCGGATGCAACCCTCGCCGCAACCCGAAAGTCGCAATTTGCGTACAAAACGTGAGCGTCACATTGCGCGACGACCGGCGAGTGCGCGGCCCAGTGTCACCTCGTCCGCGTACTCGAGGTCGCCACCCACCGGCAGGCCGCTCGCCAGTCGCGTGACGCGGACCCGTTCGCGGAGCCGATCTGCGAGGTAGGCAGCCGTCGCCTCACCGGTCATGGTCGGGTTCGTCGCGATGACCACCTCGATCACGCCGTTGCCGGAAACGCGTGCCACGAGCTCGTCGATGCGGAGATCGGCCGGCTCGACACCGTCGAGCGGCGACAGCGCGCCGCCGAGGACGTGGTACAGACCGCGAAACTCGCCCGTGCGCTCGACGGAGACGACATCGACCGGTTGCTCGACCACACAGATGACGGTTCTGTCCCGCCGAGCATCCGAGCAGACTTCACAGAGTTCCTCCTCGGTCAGGTTCCCGCACTCGCGGCAGAAGCGCACGCGCGCCTTGACGTCCTCTATCGCGCGTGCGAGCTCGAGCGCGTCCTCGGGACGCTCGGAGAGGATGTGGAACGCGAGCCGCTGCGCCGACCGCCGCCCGATTCCCGGAAGCTTCGCGAGCTGCGTGACGAGGTTCTCGACGGCCGGGCTCAGCACGTTCGGAGCCTAGCCGGCCGCTTCGGACATGGCTGGTAGGGCTCAGCCTGGAAGCAGCCCTCCGAGATCGCCGAGTCCGCCCGGCATCAGCCCCGACATCTTCGACTCCATCAGCGCACGCCCGGACCTGAGCGCCTCGTTGACCGCAGCGAGCACGAGGTCCGCGAGCAGCTCTTGGTCCGGGTCGATCGCCGCGCAGTTGAGCGCCTTCGCAAGGATCCGT
>DASUCN010000171.1:0-9466 GCA_036276015.1 Gaiellaceae bacterium
TGCTCCGCGAGGGCCTCGTCGACCTCGCGCCGATCGTGACCCACCGCTTCCCGCTCGAGCGGTTCGAAGACGCATTCGCGCTCATGGACGACCGCCGCGGTGTCGTGGCGCGGATCGTCCTCGAGCACGCGCGCTGACGCGGAGAGCTACGTCTCGACGATCGTCGCCCGGGCGATCCGGGGGTCGGTGAAGACGTCGAGCTCGTCGGTGCTCGTGGTCGAGAACTCGGAGACCACCGCACCCTCGTCGCCCGCCTGGAACCAGTGGAGCACGTTCGGGGGAATCGTGTGCTGCTCGCCGGGCCGGAGCGCGATCTCGTGCCAGACCGTGAATGCGTCGGCACAAGAGGCCGGGGGTCGGCACGCCGGTTGTGGCGTGGGCTGGCCTTCGACGTAGAGGTAGACGACCCCGCTGCGACAGCGGAACGTCTCCTCCTTGCCTGGAGAGCCGTGCGCCGGAGGATGCCTGTGCTCCGGGCACGTCTGGCGCGGGAAGAGCACGAGCTCCTTGGCGCATACGCGCTCCGTGTTCACGTACACGACGAGCTGAAGGCCGATCTCGTCGAGCCTCGAGAGGCCGAAGTCCGCGACCTCGAGGGTCGCGCGCTCGTCTTCCGTCAGCACGATGCCCGCCCGGGCGAGCGCCTCGGCCGAACGCTCCCTCGCTGCGCTGAGCTCTTGCTGCGTGAGCATCGCGGTGGACGTTACTTCGCGCACGCCGGCCCGGAGTACGATCTCGCACATGAGCGCGCCCGCCGTCGGCGGGGACAGGCCGACGTTGCGCATCCGGGGCACCGACTATCCGGTCCTGCTCCCCACACTGCGCGACCCGAGGCTCCACCTCGCCGCGATCATCGTCACGCTCCAGGTTCTCGGGCAGGTCGCGTTCGACTTCCAGCTCTCGATCGCCCAGATCCTGATCTCGCTCGCCGTCGCCGGCCTCCTCGAGGTCGCGATCGCCTTCAAGAGCCAGCACGTGCTCATGTGGCCGGCCAGCGCGCTGCTGACGGGAAACGGCGTCGCATTCGTCCTGCGCGTGCCGGGAACGGAGCACGGCGACTGGTGGAGCACGAACGGCTGGTGGATCTTCGCGGGCACCTCCGCCGTCGCGCTGCTCTCGAAGTACGTGATCCGCGTGCGCGGCCGGCACGTCTTCAACCCCTCGAACTTCGGCCTCGTCCTCTGCTTCCTCCTCCTCGGGGCGGAGCGCGCGGATCCGCTGGCGCTCTGGTGGGGGCCGCTCTCACCGGCGCTCGTCGTCGCGCTCGCGCTGATCGTCGTCGGCGGCTTCCTCATCCTCCGGCGGCTGCACCTCGTGGGGATCGCGGTCGGGTTCTGGCTCGCCTTCGCAGCCGGTATCGGCGTCCTCGCCGCGAGCGGGCACACGATGACCGCCGCCTGGCATGTCGGCACGATCGAAGGGTGGGAGTTCTGGCGACTGCTCGTGACCTCGCCCGAGATCCTCGTCTTCCTCTTCTTCATGATCACCGACCCGAAGACGATCCCTTCGAGCGCGGGTGCACGCCGTGCCTACGCGGTCGGGGTGGGGCTCCTGGCGACGATTCTCATCGCACCGCAGACGACGGAGTTCGCCACGAAGGTCGCGATCCTGGCGGCGCTCGCGCTGGTCTGCGGCGTCCACGGCCTGATCCTCCTGGCGGGAACGAGCCGGTTCGCAGCTGTTGGCGAGCTGCGCCCGACACGGCGCACGGTCGGCGCCGCGGCACTCACCGGGGCGATCGTGTACGGCGCACTCGTCTTCGCTGCCGGGATCCCGGCGCGTCCCGACGCGGGATCGGCACGCGCGGCGGTCGCCGACGCCGGCGCGCTCCCGGAGATCACCGTCGCCGAGTCCTCGGGGGTCGCGGGGATCGACGGGCAGGTCGCGCAGACGATCGCGCGGGACGTCCTCGTCGACCTGCGCGCGGAGGCCGATGCGCTGCGAGCACGTGATCTCGAAGCCGCAGGGCAGGCCGCGAGCGGCGCCTGGCTCGCGTCGCTGTGGGAGCAGATCCGGAGCGCCGCAGGAGGCCCGATCGCGGTGCCGAGCTACGAGGTCGCGCGCATGGAGCTCAGCCTGCGCCCCGGCGAGTACCAGCGACCGCCGACCGTGGTCGCCGAGCTCTCCGGCACCGTCGTCGTCGCGACCCTCGGCCGGCGCACCCGAGACGTCGTCGCCCGGGCCGAGGCAACTCCGTTCCGGCGAACGCTCGACCTCGTCCCCGAGGGCCAGCGCTACCTGATCGTGAGCTCGAGCGGCGGCGTGGCCGCGGGCGGGAAAGCCCCCGTGCCCCCCACCGGCGGAGCCCTCGGCGGAACCCGGTTCGACGACGTCGCCGCCGAGGTCGGACTGACGTTCCGCCACGGAGCGTTCCGCTCCGGAATCTCCACGGATACGACCGCGATGATGGGCGGCGGCCTGTGCTGGCTCGACTACGACCGCGACGGCTGGCTCGATCTGTTCGTCGTCAACTCGTACGCCGACGTCGACATCGGGCCGTCCGAGAGCCGCGGTGGACTTCCCCGGAGCGCGCTCTACCGGAACGTCGGCGGGCGCTTCGAGGACGTGAGCGCACGGAGCGGCGCCGATCTTCCGCTCCGCGGCAACGGCTGCGTCGCCGCCGACCTGAACCTCGACGGCAACACCGATCTCTTCGTCACGAGCGCCGGCTACAACGTGCCGACCGACGGCTACCACGCCCTGCTCTGGAACGACGGCGACGGCACGTTCACGGAGGGCGCGGCACGCGCGGGCATCACCGGAAAGGGCTGGCACTCCGCAGCCGCCGTCGGGGACGTCGACGGCAACGGCCGGCCGGACATCTTCGTGACCGCCTATGCCGACCCCAACGTCCGGGTCGAGTCGTCGGCGGGGTTCCCCTCCAACCATCTGCCGCTCCGCGACCTGCTGTACCTCAACGTCGGCACGGACGGCGACGGTCGCTCCGTCTTCCGCGAGGCTGCGAAGGCGGCGGGCGTCGAGCGCAACCTCGTCGGCCATGGGCTCGGGGCCGTGTTCACGGACGTCGACCGCGACGGGCGGCTCGACCTGTACGTCGCGAACGACACGGACGCGAACCAGCTCTACCGGAACGTTGGAACGAGCGGAGGGCTCGGCTTCCGCTTCGAAGAGGTCGCGAGGAAGCTGCGCGTCGACGACCCGAACGCCGGCATGGGCATCGCCGCCGCAGACGTCGATCGCGACGGACGCGTCGACCTCTTCGTCACGAACTCGCGCGGCCAGCTCCATGCGGCGTACCGGAGCGGCGACTCGCCGGGGACCCGCTACGCAGACGCCCGGCCGGACATCGCGGCGGTCGTCGGCACCCGCTCGACCGCCTGGGGGGACTCGTGGGCGGACCTCGACCTCGACGGCGACCTCGACCTCGCCCTGGCGAACGGCGGGATCCCGGTCGTCGACCTTGCGAAGGACGCGCAGCGGATCCAGGTGCTCGAGAACGTATCGACGCACTCGGGCGCACCGCGCTTCACGCGGGTCGCCGGCTCCGGCCTCCCGCGCATTCGCGCCGTGAACGGACGCGGGCTCGCGACGGCGGACTTCGACAACGACGGCGACCTCGACATCGCCGTGAACTCGATCGGGGGACGCCTGCTCCTCCTCGAGAACAGGACACGACGAAACCACTGGCTCGAGGTCCGTTTCCGGACGTTCGCGCCGGGTGCCCTCGTCACCGCAGTGCTTCCCGACGGACGGCGCCTCGTCCGGGAGGTGCTCGCCGGCAGCAGCTACCTCTCGTCCGAGGATCCCCGAGTTCACTTCGGGCTCGGGAAGGCCTCGCGCGTCGAGCGGCTGACGGTCTGGTTCCCGGACGGGAGCACGACTCAGCTTCGCGACGTGGCGGTCGATGGGCTCGTCGAGGTCGGCCCGCCCTAGCGAGCCGGGCTCTCAGCGGCCAGATCGTTCCTGCAGCCTGCGGACGATGGTGTCCAGCGTGACGGCCGCGAGGAGGATGGCGCCGGTGACGATGTAGATCGTTCCCGTCTTGTAGCCGCCGATGTTCAGGCCGTTGGCGATCGTCGCGATGATGAGCGAGCCGAAGAGGGCGCCCCTGACCTCGCCACGGCCGCCGAAGAGGCTGACGCCGCCGATGACCGCGGCCGAGATCGAGTCGAGCAGCAGCGTTCCACCACCGACGTTGAGGTTCACGGACTGCAGGCGGGCGGCGAGGATGAGGCCGCCGACGCCGGCCATGATCCCGGAGATCATGAACACGAGGATCCGGACGCGGGCGACGTTGATGCCGGCGCGACGGGCAGCCTCCGCATTGCCGCCGACTGCGTAGACGTGACGGCCGAAGGTCGTGCGCTTCGCGAGGAAGGTCAGCCCGACCAGGAAGGCGAGCATGAGGACGGCGGCGAGCGGGAGCCCCAGCGGCTGCGTGCAGCTCACGGTCAGCGGCGTTCCCTCCGGGCAGGCCTTCGGCCGCGTCGCGTGGGTGCAGATCGCGACCGTGCCGAATGCGGCAACGGCCACGCCGACGAGCTTCGCGAGCGCCGGCAGCGGGCGGACCGCCAAACCCGCGCGCCGCTTGCCGTACAGACCGCTCAGCGCGACGACCGCGTACAGCCCGGTGACGAGGGCGGCGATGAGCCAGCTGACGGTGGCCGAGAAGTAGTACGTCGCGGTCTTGTTGATCCACTCTTCCTCGATCTGGATCACGCCACGCACCTGGAGCTCGCGCAGGATCACGCCCTGCCAGATGAGTAAGCCGGCAAGCGTCACGACGAACGACGGGACGCCGACCTTGGCCACGATCGCCCCCTGCCCGGCGCCGATGAGCGCGACCACTCCGAGCGCCGCGAGAATGCACACCCAGCCCGGGTAGTTCCGTCCGTCGGGGAGCTGCAGGGTGGCAGCGGTGAGCGCCGCGACGCCGCTCAGATACCCGATCGACAGGTCGATCTCCGCGATCAGGAGGACGAAGACGACGCCGAACGCGATCATCGTCACGCCGGCCATCTGGAGGATGACGTTCACGAAGTTCGACGCGGTGAAGAAGTTCGTGGCGGTGAAGCTGAAATACGTGACGATCAGGATCTCGCCGACCACGACCGGCAGCACGCCGAGGTTCCCCGACTTGACGTTGTCGACGATGCGCTGCCAGATGCCCTTCTCGTCCTCGGAGTCCTGGGGGCCGAGGCCCGGCACCGCGACGTCGACGGTGCTCATTCGGCCCCCACGCCCGGCTCGGTCACGCCGGCCACCTTCGTCGGGATACCGGCGGTGATCGCGTGCACGACCTCCTGTTGCGTCGTCGAGGCCCTTTCGTACACACCGACGTCCCGACCGAGGCGCAGGACGGTGATGCGCGTTGCGACCTCGAAGATGTCGTGGAGGTTGTGCGAGATGAGCACGACCGCCAGTCCCTGCTCGGCGAGCCGTTTGACGAGCTCGAGTACCTGCCGCGTCTGCGCGACGCCGAGCGCGGCGGTCGGCTCGTCGAGGATGACGAGCCGCGAGTTCCACTGCACGGCCTTCGCGACCGCGACCGACTGCCTCTGCCCGCCGGAGAGCGACGCCACCGGCTGGCGAATCGACTTGATGGTGGTAACGGCGAGCGACTTGAGCGTCTCGGCCGTGCGCTGCTCCATCACCGGCTCATTCAGCCGGAAGAAGATGTCTCGCACCTCGCGGCCGAGGAACATGTTCTGGACGACGTCGAGGTTGTCGCAGAGCGCGAGATCCTGGTAGACGACCTCGATCCCGAGCTTGCCCGCGTCCTTCGGCCCGTGGATGTGCACTTCCTTGCCGTCGAACATGATCTCGCCCGAGTCGTAGCCGTGGATTCCGGCAACGCACTTGATGAGCGTCGACTTGCCCGCGCCGTTGTCGCCGACGAGCGCCATGACCTCCCCGTTGCGCACCTCGAAGTCGACGTCGGTCAGTGCCTGCACCGAGCCGAACGTCTTGGAGAGATTGCGGATTTCGAGGAGTGGTGTCTCGCTCACGTCTCTGCCGAGGTCGGAAGCGGTGGAGGCGCCGTGACGGCGCCTCCACCTGGTGCATCCGTTACTTGCAGTACTTCTTGTACTCCCCCGAGCACACCTGGCTCCGCTTGAGGAAGCCGTCCCGGAAGAGCCGCGTGTAGTTCGCCTTGGTGATCGAGGTCACCGGGATGAGGTAGGCGAGCTGCTTCTTGCCCTTGTTGGGCCGCGTCCCGTTGGACGGTGGCTTCTTGCCGTTGTACAGCGCGATGGCAGCCGCTGCCGCCGCGTTCGCCTCGTCGGGCACGTACTTGTAGACCGTGTTGGTCTGCCAGCCCGAGATGATGTTCTGGACGCCCTGAACCGTTGCGTCCTGACCCGACAGCGGGATCGGATCGAGCCCCTTCGCCTTCAGCGTGGCGACCACGGCGCCGGCGATGTTGTCATTCGCGCCGACGACGCCCTGGATGTTGTTGTTCGTCCGAACGAGGAACTGCTCGAAGATCGTCTGTGCGTTCTTCGAGTCCCACTCGGGGACGAACCGCGCGGGGCCCTTCTTGACCTTCTTCGTGCGGAAGAGCGGGTTCAAGATGTCGTCGTTCCCGCTCTTGAACCAGAACGCGTTCGCATCCGTCGGGCCGCCCCAGAGCTGGGCAACGACGCCATTCGGGCCATACGTCCCCTTGGCCTTCATGCCCGCGAGCACGCCGCGAGCCTGGAGGCGTCCGACGAGGTTGCCGTCGAACGAGACGTAGACGGAGCCGGTGCCGCCGACGATCTGGCGGTCGTAGTCGATCGTCTTGCCACCGACAGCCGTGAACTTCTTCTGGATCGCGATGGAAGTACCGGTGTCGAGTGACGTGATGATGCCGACCTTCGACCCGGCTGCGATGCACTGCTCGGCCTGCGCAAGCTGCTTCTGCGGGTCGTTCAGCGCGTTCACGATCGTTGCCGGCACCTTCGCCTTCTTGAAGGCGTTGACGAACGCCGGCCTGTCGAACTGCTCCCACCGGACCGACGACTTGGTGTCCGGCAAGAGGACACATACCGAGCCCGTCTGAGCCGGACGCGCCGTCGCGCCACTGGCGACGACGGCGACGGCAACGGCGGCCGCGGCGACGCCGACGAGGAGCGTCGAGGTCCTCCTGAAACCTGACTTCACTGCACCCTCCTAACGTGGTTTCTGCCTGCCGGGGGACTCTAGTACGAATCGAGGCGAGGTCAATCGACCCTCACGACTCGAGCGTCCGGTACGTGACCGCCTCCCGCCGACCGCTCTCCCCTGAACGCACGATCGCGTCGCACACCGCGGCGGCGCGGTAGCCGTCCTCGAAGGTGGCCCCGTGCGGCGCCACGTCCGTGTCGCCGGCGATCGCGGAGAGCATGTGGTGGAGCTCGTGGACGAACGTGTCGCCCCAGCCGATGATGTGCCCCGGTGGCCACCAGTGCTGCCAGAACGGATGGCTCGTCTCCGACACGAGCACCGTCGTGAAGCCACGCGTCCGCTCCTCGCCCGCTCGGAAGACCTGGAGCTCGTTGAGCCGCTCCATGTCGAACGCGACCGAGCCACGTGTCCCGTTGATCTCCCACTGGAACGCGTTGCGCCGCCCGAGCGCGAGCCGCGTCGCCTCGAGCGTCCCCACGGCGCCGCTCGCGAAGCGCACGGTCGCCTCGACCGCGTCGTCGACTTCCCGGCCGGGCACGAACGTGCTGAGGAACCCGCCCACCTCGTCGATCTCGCCGGCGAGATAGCGCGCGAGGTCGATCACGTGCGCGGCGAGATCGCCAAGCGCACCCGATCCCGCCTCCGCGGCGTCGAAGCGCCACACCTGCGCATCCGTGTCGCCCCAGTCCTGGAGGTAGCGGCCGCGGAAGTGGCGGATCTCGCCGAGCTCGCCCGCGTCGACGAGCTCGCGCGCGAGGCGCACGGCGGGAACGAAGCGGTAGTTGAACGCGCACAGGTGCTTCACGCCGGTCGCAGCCACCTTGCTCCAGATCTCGTAGCTCTCCTCCGCGGTGCGGCCGAGCGGCTTCTCGCACACGACGTGCTTGCCGGCTTCGGCGGCGGCGATCGTCGGCTCCGCGTGGAGCGCGTTCGGGCCGAGGTTGTCGAACAGCTCGATGCTCGGATCGGCGACGAGGTCCTCCCAGCGCGTCGTCCAGCGCTCGAAGCCGTAGCGCGCAGCGGCCTCGCTCACCGCCTCCTCGTTGCGGCCGGCGATCGAGACGAGCCGCGGCCGGAGCGGCGGCGGCCAGGTCATGTAGCCGATCTTGCGGAATCCGTTCGCGTGAGCCTTGCCCATGAACGCGTACCCGAGCATCCCGACGCCGATCTCGCGAATCCCATCCGAGCTCACACGGCCTCCTTCGTCTCGCCCCGATCCGGTGCGAGATACTAGGCCGCTCGACGATCCGACGACGCAAGGAGGGCTTCATGAAGACCTCGCTCGGAATCTGGGCCCTCGGCTCCATGGTGACGCGCTTCGTCCCGGGCGGCTACCAGCCGCAGTGGGCCTCGGAGTCCATGCCGGAACGCGTGCACCGGGCCGTCGAAGGTCTCGGAGATCTCATGGACGACTACGAGTTCCACTTCCCGCAGGAGCTCTCCGAGGACAACCTCGACGACGTCCGCGAGGCGCTCGCGGGTCACGGGATCTACGCGATCGCCACGGGAACCCACCTCAATCCTGCATTCGGGAAGGGCGGGCTCTCGTCACCGAGCGACGCGATCCGCGATCAGGCGCTCGCGGAGGCGCTTCAGGCGGCCGACTTCGCCGGCTCGATCGACGCGCAGATGATCCTCTGGCCGGGCGTCGAGGGTTACAACTACCCGTTCCAAACGCCGTACCAGGAGGCGTGGGCACGGTTCGTGGACGGCGTCGGCGAGGTCGCCGCGCGCTGCCAGGAGCACGGCATCAGTCTCTTCCTCGAGCACAAGAACTCGGAGCCGGCGATGAAGATCCTCATGCGCAACGTCGGGATGACGCTGCACGTGATCCACACGCTGCGCACGCGCGGGATCACGAACGTGAAGGTGAACATGGACTGGCAGCACCTGCTCATGAACGGCGAGTCGCTCGCCGAGTACGCGGCGCTGCTCGCGGCCGAAGGGCTGCTCGGGCACCAGCACGCGAACTCGGGCTGGGGCACGTTCGACGACGACAACATGGTCGGCGCGACCGCCTTCATGGAGACGCTCGAGCTGGCCCTCGAGCTGCGCCGCGCGCGGTACGGCGAAAACGGCGAGCGGCTCGGATTCGACCTCTACCCGTACACCGAGGACGCCGTTGCCGCCGTCGAGCGCTCGGTGCTTCAGTGGAGGTTCATCTGGGACGTGTCCGGCCGGATCGACGACGTGTCGCTCCGCGAGGCGCAGGCCGAGAAGGACGCCGTGCGCGCCTACGAGCTCGTCTACGCGGCGCTCGGCGCTTGACCGACACGCTCGTCGGGCTCGACGTCGGGACGACCGGCGTCAAGGCGTTGGCGATCTCACCCGCGGGCGAGGTGCTCGCGTCCGCCGA
>DASUCN010000172.1:0-9198 GCA_036276015.1 Gaiellaceae bacterium
TCCCGACGCGGTCGCCGTCCTCGAGACCGAGCTTGCGCAGCGCCACGATGAGCTTCTTCGTCCGCGACACGAAGTCGGCGTACGTGTAGGTGTGCCAGCTCTTGTCGGGCAGGCGACTCGAGATCTCGTTGTCGCCGTACAACTCGTCCGCGCGCTTCATGATCGCGGGCACGTTGAGCTGGTAGTCCATCATCAGGCCGTCCATCCGGGCCTCAACCTCCTTGAGCGACGGTCACTGGTGCCGGGCTCGTCCCGGACGCCGTCTCCTGTTCGATGAGTGACGCTGCGATCTCTGCCCTGAGCCGCGTCCCCGAAGGCCCGAAGCTCGTGATCCCGAGTGCGCGCTTGTACAGCCGGTGGAGCCTGTGCTCCCAGGTGAAGCCGATACCTCCGAGCGTCTGGATCGCGGTCTCGCAGACCCACACCGCGCTCTCGCTCGCGTAGGACTTCGCTGCGGCTGCGGCGATTGCAGCCTGCGCGTCACCCGTCGCGACGCACCACGCCGACCACAGCGCGAGCGAGCGCGAGAGCTCGACCTTCGTGTACGCGTCGGCGAGCGGATGCGAGAGCGCCTGGTAGACGCCGATCTTCTTGCCGAACTGCTCGCGCGAGCTCGCGTACTCGAGCGCGTCTTCGAGTGCGAGCCGGGCCACGCCGCAGGCCTCGAGCGCGAGCGCGGTCTGGGAGCGCGCCTCGATCGCGGCGAGAACCGTCGAGTCCGCCAGTCGCCGACCCGGCTCTCCGCCACGCACGACGCCGAGCGTCCGTGACTCGTCCGTCGTCGCGAGCACCTCGCGCTCGCCGCCCTCGAGCTCGAAGATGCCGTCGCCGCCGACGATCGCCACGTGCTCCGCCGAGTCGAGGTCGGGGACGAGCGGTCCGGATGCGAGCGTCCAGCTCGCCTCGCCGGCCGCGACGGCCGCGCGGTCCTCCGCGGGGAGCGCCGGGAGGGTGAGCCCGATCGTCGCGAAGTAGGGGCCGCGGTAGAGCGCGCGGCCGAGCTCCTCGAAGAGCACGGCCTCCTCGATGAACGAGAGGCCGGCGCCTCCGTCCTCCTCCGCGATCGAGACGCCGGTCCAACCGAGCTCGGCGAGCTGTGCCCACGTCGGCTCGGGATTGGCTGCGAGGAACGCTCGCGCCTGCTCGCGAAGCGCGTCCTGCTCGGGTGTGAACGTGAAGTCCATCAGCGGGAGTAGGGGAGGCCGAGCACGCGCTCGGCGACGATGTTGCGGAGCACCTCCGACGTGCCCGCCTCGATGGTGTTGCCGCGGCTGCGGAGCTGCTGGTACTGCCAGTAGCCGCCGTAGGGCGCGTTCTCCTCGCCGAGCGCCGCGTCGTGGCCGAGGATCTCGAGCGCGAGCTTCGTCACGCGCTGGTTCCCTTCCGACCACACGAGCTTGGAGATGGAGCCCTCGGGCCCGGGCATCCCCGTCTTCATGAGCGTCGAGAGCGAGCGGTAGTTGGTGAAGCGGATCGCCTGCATCTCGATCCACTCGCGCGCGATGCGGTCGCGCTGGAGCGGGTCGGCGCCGCGATCGCGGGCCAGCGAGACGAGCTTGCGGATCTGCACCTCGAGCGCCGCCTGCAGCGCGAAGCCGAGGGTGCCGCGCTCGTGCAGGAGCGTCGTCATCGCAACCTGCCACCCGCCGCCGATCTCACCGACGAGGTTCTCGACCGGAACGCGCACGTCGGTGAAGAAGATCTCGTTGAACTCGGACTCGCCGGTGATCTGTCGGAGCGGGCGCACCTCCACGCCGGGTGCGCGCATGTCGACGATGAGGTACGTCAGGCCCGCGTGGCGCGTCGAGTCGGGGTCGGAGCGGGTGAGGAGGATGCAGAAGTCGGCGAGATGCGCGAACGACGACCAGACCTTCTGTCCGTTGACGACGAAGTGGCCGTCGTCGAGGCGCGCGCTCGTTCGGACTCCGGCCAGGTCGGAGCCCGCGCCGGGCTCCGAGAAGCCCTGGCACCAGATCTCCTCGGCGGAGAGGAGCGGCGCGAGGTAGCGCGCCTTCTGCTCTTCGGTGCCGTGGGCGATGATCGTCGGCCCTGCCATCCCGATCCCGATCACGCCGATGTGTGGCGGAGCCTCGGCGCGCGCGAGCTCCTCGAGGAAGATCGCCTGGTGCGTGTACGGCGCTCCGCCGCCGCCGTACTCCTCGGGCCACGTGAGGCCGATGTAGCCGGCGTCGTAGAGCGCGCGGCTCCACGCGCGCATCTCCGGTCCGTCGAAGCGGGTCGCGCCGCCGCGATGACCCTGGAGGTCCTCCGGGAGGTTGCTCTCGAGCCAGGCGCGGAGCTCGGCCCTGAATGCCGCCTCCTCGGGCGTGTCGCGCAGATCCATCGCGGCGATCCTAGACGCGGCGGTCGATTCCGTCAGGGGCTGCCGGCCGGATGTGGCGGCCACCCGCCCTCGAGCATGGATGCGACCGGCGCTCTCTCCCGTCCCGCGCTCTTACAAACCTCTTACGCCGTCACGGTTTCGGCCGGACGGTCATGAGGCATCCATAGGCATGCTCCGCCTGGGAGTCGTCGCTCTGCTCGTGCTCGGGCTGCTGGGATGCGGCCCTTTCAGGGCACCCTCAAGCGAGCGCGACTGCGGCGATAAGGTCGTGTCCGACTGGGCGGACGACGGGTCGATCGGTCGGACGTACCCCGCGCCCTGCTATCAGGCCGCGCTTGAGACGCTGCCCGAGGATCTCCGCGCGTACACGACCGCAGCGGAGGACATCGCGCGCGCCCTGTCCTCGAAGAGGTTCGGACGGTGAGGGCCCTCGTTCTCTTCCTGGCGGTCGCCGCCGCCCTCGTGGGAGCGAGCCCAGCGCACGCCGGCGCGGACGCGGTGTACGGCGTGCAGGACGACGCCTGGCTCAGCCACGGCCCGGGCACGTTGGAGGGGCGGCTCGACGAGCTGGACCGGCTCGGCGTGGACGTGGTTCGCTTCACCGTCCGCTGGGATGCCGTCGCGGTGACGCGCCCGGCTTCTCCGCGTGACGACCGAGACCCCGCCTACCGCTGGCGCTCGGTCGATCTCGTCCTGGACGGGCTGCGTCGGCACGGCATCCGGCCGGTGGTGACGCTCTACGGGACGCCGCGCTGGGCCAACGGCGGCCTGAAGCCGAACGTCGCGCCGACCGACACACGTGCGTTCGCGGACTTCGCCTTCGCTGCTGCCTCGCGCTATCCGTGGATCCGGCTCTGGACGATCTGGAACGAGCCGAACCGGCCCGAGTGGCTCCAGCCGGCCGATCCGGCGACGTACGTTCGCAAGCTCCTCAACCCGGCCTATGCCGAGATCCACGCGGTCATCCCTGCTGCGCGTGTCGGCGGAGGGATGACGGCGCCGCGCGCCGGGTCGGGCGGCATCTCGCCCGTGCAGTGGATCAAGTCGCTCGGCTCGCTCCGCGCCCGGCTCGACGCCTACGCCCACCATCCCTATCCGGGCCGACCCCAGGTGGAGACGCCGTGGGGGCCGCGCTGCCGCGCGTGCACGAGCATCACGATGGCCGACCTCGAGCGACTCGTCTCGCTCGTCCGCCGACACCTCGGGCGCAAACGGATCTGGCTGACCGAGTTCGGTTACCAGACCAATCCTCCGGACATCTTCCTCGGCGTCTCGCCCGAGAAGCAGGCCGAGTACGTTGCGAGCGCGTCGTGGCGGATCCGCCGCGCGCCGTTCGTCGACATGCTGATCTTCTTCCTCGTGCGTGACGATGCGACCGCCGAGGGGTGGCAGAGCGGATTCACGAGTGTGACCGGCGTCGTGAAGCCCGCCCACACGGCGTTCAGGCTTCCGCTCGTCCGTGCGTCTCGCCGGGACGGGCTCGTCGCGCTCTGGGGGCAGATACGACCCGGATCAGGCCGCCAGGCCTACCGGCTGCGGGTCTCCCGTGGCACCGGGTGGGCGTGGCTCGGAGGTGTGAGGCAGACGGATACGCGCGGGATGCTCGCGGTCAGGGTGCGACTCGCTCCCGGGTCGCTCGTGCAGGTCTACGCCGTCCGGCAGCGCGCCGCGAGCCTGGCCGTCCGCGTCTGACCGCGTTGCCACGGCGGCCGAGCCCTGTTTAGGGTTGTCCGACCGATGGCCCTCCTCGAGGTACGGGACGTCACCCTCCGGTTCGGCGGCATCGTCGCGCTCGACGGCGTCTCCTTCGACGTCGACGAGGGACACATCTCCGGGCTGATCGGCCCGAACGGCGCGGGCAAGACCACCGCGTTCAACGTGATCACCCGGCTCTACAGACCGGACTCGGGCGACGTGCTGCTCGACGGCACGTCTCTCCTCAAGGTGCCGGCGTTCAAGATCGTGAGTAGGGGCGTCGCGCGGACGTTCCAGAACATCCAGCTCTTCCGCACGATGTCGGTGCTCGAGAACGTGCTGATCGGAGCGCACGGTCGCGGGCGGAAGGTGGGGGAGGCCGAGGCGCTCGAGGTCCTCGACGTCGTCGGGCTCCGCGACCGCGCGCTGTTCCCTGCTGCGGCGCTGCCGTACGGCGTCCAGAAGCGCGTCGAGCTCGCGCGCGCGCTCGTGGCCAAGCCGCGGCTCCTGCTGCTCGACGAGCCGGCGGGGGGTCTCAACCACGAAGAGGTCACCGAGCTCGGATCCTTCATCAAGAAGCTCCGGGACGACTTCGACCTGACGGTGCTCCTCGTCGAGCACCACATGAACCTCGTCATGAGCATCTCGGACCACGTGAACGTCATGAGCTTCGGTCGGAAGATCGCCGACGGCCCGCCGGCGGAGGTGCAGGCGGATCCGGCCGTGATCGAGGCGTACCTCGGCTCCGACGAGCACGAGCCCGACGCGGAGGCGCCTGCGTGAGGACGCTCCTCGAGCTCGACGGGGTCGCCGCGCGCTACGGCCCGGTGCAGGCGCTCTCGGACGTCTCGCTCGTCGTCCGCGAGGGCGAGGTCGTCGCGGTCCTCGGGGCAAACGGCGCAGGGAAGACGACGACCCTGCGGGCGATCTCGGGCACGGTCTCGCGGTCCGGGACGATCGAGCTCGAGGGCAAGCAGCTGAAGGGCGGTCCCGAGGCGGCAGCGAGGGCCGGGATCGCGCACGTGCCGGAGGGCCGCGGCACGTTCGTCGACCTCACGGTGACGGAGAACCTGAAGCTCGGCGCGTACACACGACGCGACCGCTCCGTGAAGGCCGACATCGCGCGCATCGCCGAGTACTTCCCGTGGATCACCGAGCGCGGCGGCCAGCGTGCGGGGACGCTCTCGGGCGGCGAGCAGCAGATGCTTGCGCTAGGCCGAGCGCTGATGAGCCGCCCGCGCCTGCTGCTCCTGGACGAGCCCTCGCTGGGCCTGGCGCCGATGATCGTGCGTGAGTTCTTCCGCATCGTGGGCCGGCTGAACGAGGAGGAGGGCCTCACCGTCCTCGTCGTCGAGCAGGACGCGCGCATCGCGCTCCGCGCCTCGCAGCGCGCGTACGTCCTCGAGGTGGGCCGGGTCGCGCTCACCGGGACGAGCGCCGAGCTCCAGGGGGACGAGTCCATCCGCAGGAGCTACCTGGGGTACTGATGCTCGCCGCGACCTTCGCCGACTTCATGCAGCAGGTCGTCTCCGGCCTCGCGTCGGGCGGCATCTACGCGCTGCTCGCCCTCGCGCTGGTGATCATCCACCGCTCCACGGGCGTCATCAACTTCGCGCAGGGGGAGATGGCGACGCTCTCGACGTACCTGGCGTGGGCGCTCATCGCGCACCATTCGTGGAGCTACTGGCCCGCGTTCGCGGCGACGCTCGTGCTCTCGTTCGTCGGGGGCATCGCCATCCACCGCGTCGTCATCCGGCCGGTCGAGCGGGGGAGCGTCCTGCGGATCGTCATCGTGACCATCGGCCTGCTCGTCGCGATCAACGGCTTCGTCGTCTGGCAGTGGAGCGGCGAGCCTCAGCAGCTGCAGAGCCCGTTCGGCACGGAGGTCTACGACATCGGGGGCGTCATCGTGTCGGCGAGCGACATCGGGACGATCGTCGTCGCGCTCGGGATCGTGATCCTTCTGTGGGCGCTCTTCCAGTTCACGAAGGTCGGCCTGGCGCTGCGTGCGGCCGCGGTGAATCCGGTGGAGGCGCGGCTCGTGGGCGTGCGAGTGACGTGGATGCTCGCGCTCGGCTGGGGCCTCGCTGCGCTGCTCGGTGCGGTTGCGGGGATGCTCACGGCTCCCACCGTCGGCCTCGACCCGAACATGATGGCCGCCGTCCTCATCTATGCGTTCGCTGCAGCCGTCCTCGGCGGAATCGACTCGCCGTTGGGTGCCGTCGTCGGGGGGCTGATCATCGGGGTCCTCCTCAACATGCTCAGCTTCCTCAGCCAGTACGACGCCTTCGACTGGTTCACGGAGGAGCTGCGCCTGCCGATGGCGCTCCTCATCATCCTCGGCGTGTTGCTCGTGCGGCCGCAGGGGATCTTCGGGCGGCCGGAGGTGAAGCGGGTTTGAGCCCAACGCTCGCCTGTCGGCTCGCGTTCGCGGGGGAAACCATGTTTCCCCCGCGTGCCCCCTTCTTCTCGAGAGCGTGGGAAACCTCCCGGTTCCCCACACCCCTCCACCGGCGTCAGCGACGGAGGATCCGTCGATGACGCCGAGAGAGCAGCGCATCATCGGCTTCGTCGCGTTCGCGGCCTTCGTCGCGTTCGTCGCCGTGCTGCCGTCGTTCATCAGCGACTTCAAGGCGCGCGAGTACGCGATCGTCGCGATCTACCTCATCGCCCTTCTCGGCCTCAACATCCTCACGGGCTACACGGGTCAGATTTCTCTCGGGCACGGCGCGTTCATGGCGATCGGCGGCTATACGACGGCGATCCTGATGGCCGGGAACGAGCAGTTCGGCGGGCCGATCTCGGGCGGGCTGAAGGACGTCTGGACGTTGCCGATCGCCGGCCTCGTGGCCGGACTCGTGGGTCTCGCGTTCGGACTTCCGGCGCTGCGCCTCTCCGGGCTCTACCTCGCGCTCGCGACCTTCGCGATCGCGGTCGCGATGCCGTCGACGGTGAAGCGCTTCGAGGAGTTCTCGGGCGGCGGCCAGGGCATCCAGCTCTTCGGGATCCCCGAGCTGACCGGCTCGATCGCGAACGTGAACGTCCTCGGGCGCTCGCTCACGCCGAACGACTGGCTCTACTACCTCTGCTGGTCGGTCGCGCTCCTTGCCTTCGCGGTTGCGTGGTTGATCCTGCGTGGACGGACCGGGCGCGCGTTCCGCGCCGTGCGCGACTCGGAGACGGCCGCCGTCTCGTCCGGCGTGAGCCTCGCGCGCTACAAGACGCTCGCCTTCGGCATCAGCGCCGCGTATGCGGGGGTCGCAGGCGGCCTCTTCGCGATCGCGACCGCGTTCGTCAACCCCGACACGTTCCCCATCGCGCTCTCGATCTTCCTCCTCGTCGGGATCGTCATCGGCGGGCTCGGCCAGCTCTCGGGCCTCGTGTTCGGCGCGATCTTCGTCGCCTTCATCCAGCTCTGGGCCCAGGGGGAAGATCTCGGCTCGCTGCTCCCCGACCGCATCATCGAGGAGACGCAGAAGCCCGGCGGCGCCGCGATCGTCTACGGCGTCGTGCTTATCCTCCTCATGTTCGTCCTGCCGAACGGCGTCGGTGGCCTCTTCCGCCGGATCGGGCAGGCAATCGCGAGTCGTCGCTACTCTCGGTCGAAGTGAGAGCTCTCCTGGCCGTGCTCGCGACGGCTCTCGTCGTCGCACTACCGACCGCGCTCGCCGGCTCGACCGCCGATCCGGGCATCAGCGCGACGGCTATCGTCATCGGCGGAACGTCGCCGCTCACCGGCCCGGCCGCCTCGTACGCCTCGGTGGCACGGGGCGCGAAGGCGTACTTCGACTTCGTCAACGCCGGTGGCGGGGTGAACAGGCGGAAGATCGACTACCGGATCCTCGACGACGCCTACAACCCGGCGCAGACCGTCCAGGCGGTCCGCCGGCTCGTCGAGCAGGACAAGGTCTTCGCTGTCTTCAACACGCTCGGCACCGAGGCGAACCTCGCGATCCGCGACTACCTGAACCAGGTGCAGGTGCCTCAGCTCTTCGTCGCCTCGGGCGCGACGACGTGGGGTCGCGACGCGGCGAAGTACCCGTGGACGATCGGCTTCCAGCCGAGCTACGCGGCCGAGGGGCTCGTCTACGGGCAGTACATCGCGCGGACGAAGAAGAAGGCGAAGGTCGCGGTGCTCTTCCAGAACGACGACTACGGCCAGGACCTGCTCACGAGCCTCAAGCTCGGTCTCGGCCGCTCCGGCTCGAAGGTCGTCGCGGCGGAGCCGTATCAGGTCACCTCGCCCGACGTCGGGTCCCAGGTCGCCAAGCTGAAGGCGTCGGGCGCGAACGTCTTCTGCATCTTCGCGACGCCGACCTTCGCGATCCAGGCCTACGTCTTCGCGAACCGGCTGGGCTGGAAGCCGCTCGTGGTCAACAACGCGGTCTCGGGTACCTCGAACATCATGGTGCTCGCCTCCGAAGGCGGGAAGAACAAGCTCGTCGAGGGAACGATCTCGACGACGGTCCTCAAGGATCCGACCGACCCCAGGTGGAAGAACGACCCGGGGATGAAGCAGTACCGCGCGCTGCTCGCGAAGTACGCCAAGGGCGCGAACCCGAACGACGTCTACCACGTGTACGGGATGGCCGTCGGATTCGAGGCAGCCGCGCTCTTCAAGCGGCTCGGCGCGAACCCGACGCGGGCCGGGCTCATGAAGGCGGCGCGCTCGATCTCGAGCGCAAAGAATCCGTTCCTGCTTCCGGGCGTCTCCGTGAAGACCGGGAAGGGCGACGACTTCCCGATTCAGCAAGGCCAGCTCCAGCGCTGGACGAAGGGTCGCTGGGTGCCGTTCGGCGGTCTCTGGCAGTCGAAGCGAAACTAGAGCGCTTCACAGCTGTGTGTGGGTCGTTGCTGCGAGGCGGCAGCGCCCGGCTCGACAGGACGTCGAGGACGGGACGGTGCTCGACGTATGCTCGCGGCGCATGGTGAGTGCCGCCGACCTCCTCGCCGCACCGCTCGACGAGCTGCTCGCCGAAGCGCGCCGCTTGCGCCGTGGGCCGCTCGTCACCTACTCGCCGAAGGTCTTCATCCCGCTGACGACGCTCTGCCGCGACGTCTGCGGCTACTGCACGTTCGCGCGGCCGCCGCGCCGCGGCGAGCGGGCGTACCTGACCGAGGACGAGGTGCTCGCGATAGCGCGGGCGGGCACTGCCGCG
>DASUCN010000173.1:0-4082 GCA_036276015.1 Gaiellaceae bacterium
ATGGTCGCCGGGAACGCGCGCGCTCGCGCGTTCTACGAGCGAAACGGCTGGATCGACGAGGGCCCGTTCGTGTACTCGGCGGACTCCGAGCACGGGCCGATCCCGGTCCCGTGCCATCGGTACGCGAAGCCGGTCTGACGCCGTCCGCGGCGTCCCCGCCACGTCCGGATGGACGCGGGCGAGCGCGACAGCGAAGCTGTCCCGCTGGAGTCACTCCACGAGCCGCGCGAGCGCGTCGGAGGCAGGCACGTCGAGCTCCTCCGAGAGGCGGTCGTCGCAAGTTCTAGTTGACATGACCATAACCGTGGTCTACGGTACTGGTCATGGCGACAAAAACATCGGGCGACCACGTGCCTCCCAACTACGACCCTTCACAGTTCCCCGCGTTCGCCGTGACGGTGGACATCGTGATCCTCACGATGGCGGCCGGCTCGCTCCACGTGCTGCTCGTGCGGCGCGGCGAGGATCCGTACGCGGGCTACTGGGCCATCCCCGGCGGGTTCAAGCGGCCGAACGAGACACTCGACGAGGCGGCGAAGCGCGAGCTCCGCGAGGAGACGGGTGTCGACGCACCACCCGTGCTGGCCCAGTTCGGGGCGTACGGCGATCCCGGCCGTGACCCACGGATGAACGTCGTGACGGTCGGCTACCTCGCCGTCCTCCGCGACGTCGGCGCGATCACCGCGGGCACGGATGCGGCCGACGCCGCGCTGACTCCCGTCGCCGACGTGCTCGGCGGCAAGCTCCAGCTCGCCTTCGACCACGGTCAGATCGTCCGCGACGCCATCGAGCGCGTCCGCCTCGAGCTCGAGGCCTCGGGCATCGCGACCGCATTCGTCGGACAGACCTTCACCATGGCCGAGCTCCGCTCCGTCTACGAGGCGATCTGGGGAGTGCAGCTCGACGCAGCCAACTTCCGGCGCAGCATGCTCGCCGAGGACGGCTTCGTCGTTCCGACGGGACGCCGCTCCCGCCCGGGCTCGACGGGCGGCAGACCCGCCGAGCTCTATCGCGCCGGTCGCGCCTGGAGCCACGGCAGCCCCATCCATCGCACGCAGCGAGCGGACGAGAGGAAGTGAGAACGATGAGAGCGGTCGTCCACGAGCGTTACGGACCGCCGGAGGTCCTGCAGATCAAGGAAGTCGCGCAGCCGGTACCGAACGCCGACGAGGCCCTCGTCCGGATCCACGCGAGCAGCGTGACCAGGAGCGACCTCGGGGTGCGGGACACCTCCGAGTACTGGTTCAGCCGCTTCTTCACCGGCGTCTTCCGGCCGAAGCGCACGATTGCCGGCTCGGAATTCGCCGGCATCGTCGAGAGCGTCGGCGAGGACGTCACCGAGTTCCGAGTCGGCGACGAGGTGTTCGGAATCAAGGGCGGCTCGAACGCCGAGTACGTCTGCGTTCGCGAGAGCGGCGTCATCGCGCACAAGCCGGCGGGACTCAGCTTCGAGCAGGCGGCGGCGGTTCCGGACGGTGCGCTGCTCGCGCTCACGTGCTTCCATCCGCAGACCTGGAGCGGCAAGCAGATCGTCGTGTACGGCGCCTCAGGATCGATGGGCACCGCGACGGTGCAGCTCACGAAGCACTTCGGGGCGGAAGTCACCGCCATCTGCTCGACGAAGGACGTCGAGCTCGTGCGCTCGCTGGGCGCAGACGAGGTCGTCGACTACCTGCACGAGGATTTCGCGAGGAACGGCAAGACCTACCACGCGATCCTCGACGCCGTCGGCAAGCATTCGTTCCGGCGGTGCAGACGCTCGTTGAAGCCCGGCGGCGCCTACGTGACGGCGGATCTGGGATACCTGTACCACGCCCCGGTCCTCGCCCTGGTCACGCGCTTCGTTGGGAGCAAGAAGGTGAAGATCGGGATCGGCTCGTATCGAAAGCGCGACCTCGCCCTCGTGAACGAGCTGATCGAGGCCGGCGCGTACCGCCCGGTCGTCGACCGCACGTACCCGCTCGAGGAGGTCGTCGCAGCGACGCGCTATGTCGAGACCGGCCAGAAGACGGGAAGCGTGGTGCTCTCAGTGAACGGAGCCGGCCGATGACCCCCGACACGATGCAACGCTTCGTGGCCGAGATCAGGCGGGACCGGGAACGGGAGGCCGAGCACGAACGGCTTGCCGCACTCCACCGCTCGCACCGGACGCGTACGCTCGCACCCCGCTTCGCCGAGACGATCGGGCGCCTGATCGCCTCCCACCGCAGGCCGGTGCCCCGGTGAGAGCGGTCGTGCACGACCGCTACGGCCCGCCCGAGGTACTGCGGATGGAGGAGGTCGCGCAGCCCGTTCCGGCGGCCGACGAAGTGCTCGTCCGCGTCCACGCGACGACGGTCACGCAGACCGACTGCCACATGCGCCGCGCCCGACCGCTGTTCTGGCGCTTCATGCTGGGTCTGCGGCGACCGAAGCGGAGAACGCTCGGGCTCGAGTTCGCCGGGGTGGTCGAAGCGGTCGGCTCTTCCGTCACCAAGTTCGAACTCGGCGATCGCGTGTTCGGCCTGAAGAGGGGCTCGCACGCGGAGTACGTCGCAGTACGCGAGTCGGGGCTGATCGCGCACATGCCGGACGGGTTGACATTCGAGCAGGCGGCCGCGGTCTGCGACGGGCATAGCCAGGCAGTGAAGGCGCTCAGGGCCGGTCGGGTCGACGAGCGCACGAATCTTCTCGTCTACGGCGCGACCGGCTCGCTCGGCACGGGAGCTCTGCAGCTCGCGGCCCAGCTCGGCGCGGACGTCACCGCAGTCTGTAACGGTCGCGACGCCGAGTTCGTGCTCTCGCTCGGGGCCGACCGCGTCATCGACTACGAGCGCGAGGACTTCACGACAAACGGCGAGCGCTACGACGTGATCATCGACGCCGTCGGCAAGCACTCCTACCGGCGAGCCCGGCGATCGCTCGTGCCCGGCGGTCTCTTCGTCGCGACCGATCGGCTCGTGAATCTCCCGCTCGCCTTCCTCACGCGCTGGTTTGGCTCGACCCGAGTCGTGTTCGAGTTCTCCGGCTACCAGCACGACGACCTCCTGTCGCTGAAGGAGCTGCTCGAGGCGGGGCGATACCGGCCGGTCGTCGACCGCGTGTATCCGCTCGACGAGATCGTCGAGGCGTCACGGTACGTCGACACGTGGCAGAAGGTCGGCAACGTCGTCCTCACGCTGAACGGTCCCAGGCAATGAGGGCCGTCGTCCACCGCCGTTACGGCGGCCCGGAGGTGCTCGAGCTCGTCGAGCTCGAGAAGCCGACGCCCGCCGACGACGAGGTCCTCGTGCGCGTCCGCGCCAGCTCGGTGAACCCGGCCGACTGGTACTCGATGACGGGGCTGATCGTCGCGCGGCCGACGTCCGGGCTACGTCGGCCGAAGGAGCCACGGATCGGCGTCGACTTCTCCGGCGTCGTCGAGGCCGTCGGCCCCGCGGTGACGGACTTCGCTCCCGGCGACGAGGTCTACGGAGGGCGCACCGGAGCGCTCGCCGAATACGTATGCGTCAAGAACGCGATCGCGAAGAAGCCGGCGAACCTCACGTTCGAAGAGGCGGCCGCCGTTCCGGTCGCCGCCATCACGGCGCTCCAGGGGCTCCGCGACAAGGGCGCGCTGCAGTCCGGCAACCGGGTGCTGATCGACGGCGGGTCCGGCGGTGTCGGGACGTTCGCTGTGCAGATCGCGAAGGCACTCGGCGCCTCTCACGTGACTGCCGTCTGCAGCACGCGCAACGTGGAGCAGGCGGCAGCGCTCGGCGCGGACCGCGTGATCGACTACACGAAGGAGGACTTCACCGCGATCGGGGAGCGCTTCGACGTTCTGCTCGACATCGCAGTCACGCGCTCGTATCGCCGACTCCGTCGACTGCTCGATCCGAGCAGTCGGCTGGTCATCGTGGGCGCCCCCAAGAGCGGCACACTCCTGGGACCGCTCGGCCGGGTGCTGAAGATCATCGCCACGTCACTTGGCCGAAAGCCGAAGGCACGCTTCTTCATCGCGAAGCTCACACGCGACGAGCTCGAGGCGCTCAACGAGCTGCTCGAGGCCGGAACGGTGAAGCCGGTGGTCGAGCGGACGTATCCGCTCGCCGAGATCGCCG